>CAYMNI010000009.1:0-24873 GCA_964391755.1 uncultured Ignavibacteria bacterium | reverse complement strand
GATGCCATAGAGGGCGGAGCGCAGATGATCCAGTATCGAGACAAGGAATCGAACTTCGATGATTTCCTGAAGTCCGCCCGCAAGCTGGGAGATATCTGCAAGGAGAGGAACATTCCCTTTATAGTCAATGATGAGGTGGTCATCGCCTCCGAGATCGATGCCGACGGAGTGCATCTGGGACACGAGGATCTGCCGGTTAAAGAAGCTAAGGACATTATCGGCCCGCATAAGATCGTGGGAAAGACCGCCAGAACGATTAGACAGGCAAAGACGGCTGAGGACGAAGGGGCGGATTACGTGGGACTGGGGCCGGTCTTCTACACGGACTCCAAGCGGATCGGCGAATCTATCGGCGTAGACGTGATTCGAAGGGCGTCGGAAAGCCTGGGGATTCCGTTTTTCGCCATAGGGGGCATCAGCTTGGACAACCTGGATCAAGTGATAAACGCAGGTGGCAGAAGAATCGCGGTGATTTCTGCGGTGGTCTTGTCGGATGACGTGAAAGGATCCGCGGGGAAACTGCTGGGGATGCTGAAGAGCCGGAACCTAACTTAAGTTAGGTTCCGGCTCCGGTCTCTTTTTATGAAAATAATCTTGACAAAACCAGTAAAGATTATTTTACTTTCATCGTACTTAGTCTAAGGCGGTGTTGAGATGAACATATCCACACGGGGAAGATACGGTTTGAGAGCGCTTCTGGAGATTGCCGTACAATCGGACCAGGAGCCCATAACCATCCGTGACATCTGTCGGAAGCAACAGATGTCGGTCAGCTACTTAGAGCAGATACTCCATCGGCTGAAGAAAGCCGGGATCGTGAAAAGCATACGCGGCGCCAGGGGCGGATACGTCTTGGCCAGAAAGGGCGAGCAGATAACTGTGAGCCAGGTGATCAACGCCTTAGACGGACCGATCTCCATCTCGTATTGTGATTCGCCCCGACTCAGAGAGAAAAGTTGCATCGGTCCCTCAGCTTGTGTTTCTCGCAATCTCTGGAAGGAGCTGGAGCAACTCATCGAGGGAGCACTCTCCAGCGTGACTTTAGCCGATCTGAGGAAAGACGTTCTTAGCCGGGAGGGCCTGAAGGTTTCCGGTCAACGGAGGAAGAAATGAGAAGGGTCTATCTGGATCACAGCGCCACCACCCCGGTGCGTTTTGAAGTTTTGGAAGCCATGCTGCCGTATTTCAATCAGAAATTCGGCAACCCCTCCAGCATTCACGGGTCCGGCAGGGAGGCCAAGGTAGCTTTGGAGGAGTCGAGAGAGAAGGTGGCACAGGTTCTGACGGCAGCACCCAATGAGATATATTTCACCAGCGGAGGTACCGAGTCGGACAACCTGGCCATCAAGGGAACTGCATTTGCCAACAGGAAGAAAGGAAAGCATATCATAACCTCCCGGATCGAGCATCATGCCGTCCTGGAGAGCTGCAAGTTTTTGGAAAATGAAGGATTTGAGATCACCTATCTTCCGGTGAGCGCAGCCGGTTTGGTCGATCCGCAGAGTCTTTTGGAAGCCATCCGTCCCGACACCATCTTGGTGTCGATCATGCACGCCAACAACGAGGTGGGTGTGCTGCAGCCGATTGAAATGCTGTCGCAGATAGCCAGGGGGAAGGATGTATACTTTCACACCGATGCAGTTCAGAGCGCGGGAAAAGTCCCCATCGACGTGCGGGATCTCAAGGTGGATATGATTTCCATGTCCGGCCACAAAATTTACGGTCCCAAGGGAGTAGGAGCTTTGTTCATACGAAAGGGCGTTCGGATCACCCCCTGGGCGCATGGAGGTCATCACGAGCACTCCCGTAGGGCGGGGACGGAAAACGTCCCGGGCATCGTAGGTTTCGCCAGAGCCCTGGAACTGATGAACCAGGAGATGAACGAAAACACAAGTCACCTTAGGAACCTGACGGACACGTTCTACCGGAAGGTAGTGCAGTCCATCCCGGACGTGGTTTTGCACGGCGATCCTGAAAGAAGGATACCCAACATCCTGAATCTCTCCTTCAAGGGGGTGGAGGGGGAATCGGTGATCCTGAGTCTGGACCTTCAGGGGGTGGCTGTGGCCTCGGGATCGGCCTGCACTTCGGGCACCCTGCAGCCGTCGCACGTGCTCTCCGCCATGGAGGTTCCGCCGGAAATCGCCCAGGGAGCGGTCAGGTTCAGTTTCGGGAGGAGCAACACCATGCAGGACGTGGAGTACGTGACGGGTCTGCTCCCGGGAATCGTACAAAGGCTGAGATCCATTTCTCCGCTTTACGCCGGGAAATAGAAATTCCAACGCAAGGACAGAAGATGACACAAGGAATGTACAGCGACAAGGTGATGGATCACTTCCAGAACCCCCGCAACGTGGGGGAGATCAAAGACGCCGACGGAATCGGCGAGATCGGAAATCCGGTGTGCGGGGACATCATGAAGCTCTACATCAAGGTCAAAGACGACCGCATAGTCGACGTCAAGTTCAAGACGTTCGGATGCGGCGCGGCCATAGCCACCTCCAGCATGGTTACCGAGCTGGTGAAAGGCAGAACGCTGGAGGAAGCGGAGAAGATATCCCGGGATACGGTGGCAGAGGCTCTGGGCGGCTTGCCGCCGGTCAAGCTGCATTGCTCCAATCTGGCAGCGGACGCACTTCAGAAAGCGATAGAGGATTACAGGAGCAAGGGGAAAACTAAACAGAGGAAATAGGGATCACGGATGTTTCGCTGGTAGCGTAGGGCTTCAGCCATACGCATATAATTATGGAGACCTGAAGGTCTCCGCTACATACGTAGGATTGAGCTATCGAAACTAAATCTACAGGGTGTATGTCATCCTAAGTCTTCTCCGTCATGAGTCAGCCTAATCTTGAGAAACCGCTGGTGGTGGTGGCGATGAGCGGAGGAGTGGACAGCTCGCTGGCGGCCTTTTTGTTGAAACAGCAGGGCTACCAGGTGGTGGGAATGTCCATGAAACTGTGGGACTTCAGGGAGGTAGGTGGACAGTCGCACCCGGATGGAAGATGCTGTTCCACAGAAGCTCTAAACGACGCTCGCGCAGTCTGCCATCAGATGGGAATTCCACACTACGTGCTGGACCTCACGCAGGATTTCAAGAATGAAGTCATCTCTAACTTCGTCGAGGAATACCTGAGAGGGCGAACTCCGAATCCGTGCATTATCTGCAACACCAAGATCAAATGGAATAGCCTGTGGAGCAAGGCGGAGTCGTTGGGGTCGGAGTTCATTGCCACCGGTCACTACGCGCGGGTGCAATTCGACCGAGAGAGTCGGCGATACCAGTTGCTGAGGGGGATCGATCCGAGTCGGGATCAATCCTATGCGCTCTGGGGTCTCTCGCAGGAGGATTTAAGCAGAACCATCTTCCCATTGGGTGAGCTGACCAAGAAACAAGTCAGAGTCATGGCCAGGGAGCAGGGTCTCAAGGTGGCGGAGAGGGAAGAGAGTCAGGAAATCTGCTTTGTGGCAGATGATGATTATCCCAGGTTCATCCGGGAATGGATTGAGAAGACCGAATCAGAAAGGGAAAATGCGATCAAACCAGGTCCCATTCTGAACAGTCTGGGCGGTAAGCTGGGCGAACATCAGGGAGTCCCGTTCTATACCATTGGGCAGAGAAGAGGTCTGGGAGTCGCTGCGGGAAAGCCTCTGTATGTGTTGCGAATAGACCCAGAGAAGAATGCCGTCTACGTGGGGGAAAACGAGGAACTTTTCAGCTCGTCGTTTGTAGCCACTGAAGTGAATTGGATTGCCTTCGACACACCAAACGCTGAACTGGATTGTGAAATCAAAATCAGATACCAGCACGTTGCTCGAAAAGGCAGGATTTGTCCGTTGACGAACGACCAAATTGTTGTTAAATTCGATAAGCCTGAACGTGCAATAACGCCGGGGCAGTCTGCCGTGTTCTACAAGGGGGATTTGGTTTTGGGGGGAGGCATAATTGATCGGGTGGTCGACGAATCGATGTGTTAAACTGTCAACGGATTTAACGGATTAAACGGATGAAGGTCGTTAGACGATTTAAGCTGGTCAACGGATCAAACGGATGGAACGGATAAACCAAACCAAATGGTGCGATTTGCTCCCGAACCTCAAGAACCGCAGGTGTGCTGAAACCGGATCAAAGACCGAGTCTGCCAAGTTGTTCGACACCATGTTCAACCGACGTAGTCCCGTTTGAATGTAACCGAAATCGCGTGCCTGACAAGAGGGGAAAAGCATGAAATCAAGAAAAACATTGAAAGTGCTGGCAGGGATCGTCGGCGGAATCGTCATCTTGCTGATCCTGATCTCGGTGATAGCGAAGATCGTTTTCACCAAGGAGAAGCTCCTGTCGCTTCTGGTCCCCAGGATCGAAACTGCGCTCGACCGGAAAGTTGAAATCGACGACGTGACCCTCTCGATCTGGGGTGGGTTGGGAGTGGACGTGAAGGGGATGAGGGTTCAGAACAAACCGGGATTCATTCAACAGGAGCTTTTCAGATTCGATCGGCTGTCCATCCGGGTCAAGTTCTGGCCTCTTCTGCACAAGCGCATAGAGATCAAGAGGCTGATTCTGGAGAGCCCGGAGATAAACCTGGAGACCACCAGACAAGGGGTCTCCAATTTCGAGGATTTGATCAAGAGCGAAGGGGGGGCTATTATCATCCCGGCATCCTTCGATCAACTGGAGATAACCAACGGCAAAATCGTCTACCTGGATGACAAGAACAAAAGAACCATCATCCTCCGGCAATATGAACAGAAAGCAAGTTTATCTTTAGACGAAAAAGGAGAAAATGCCGAGGTCACCGGGAAGATCACCGTTCCGGATATCGAGTTGAGCCTTCCCGATTACAAAGGAAAGCTGCCACCCTTAACCCTGAGCCTGGAGCACCAAATCAATTTCAACATGCCCAGTCAGGTACTGGACATAAGAGAGCTGAAACTGGGAATAGCCGAGATACAGATGGAGGTCAAGGGAAAGCTGGAGGGGCTGGATAGTCTGCCGGTCCTGAATCTGACGATCGAATCCGGCAAGATTCCGCTGGAGAAGGTGTTCGCTTCCCTCCCCAAGGGGGAGTCGTCGCCCTTGAATCAACTCACCACCTCGGGAGATCTTATCATATCCGCCTCCATTCAGGGAGAGATAAAAAAAGATACCTCCCCCGAAATAAAAGGCAAGGTGACGCTGGAGAACGCCAGAATCGACTTCGTCAGCGTGCCCAAGCCCCTCACCATGCCGTACGGCGAGTTGAATTTCAACAATCGAAGTGCCAGCTTCTTCTCGTCGGGAGCCAAGCTGGGAGAGGCGCCTCTGGAAATCAAATTGGTTCTGGAGGACTTCTCCGACCCCAGCCTTACCTCCGAGCTGAGAGCCAAGTTGAATCTCGCAGTATTGGGTGAGTTTGCTTCCTTGCCGGAAGGGACGAATTTGGGAGGATCTGCGGACATCAGCATCAAAGCCTACGGCAAGGTTAAGAAACCGGAGAAGATGATTCTATCCGGCAGGGTGGACTTGCAGAAAGCGGAGATTGCCACCCCCGGGCTGGGCGTGCCCATCAGAAACTTGGATGCCGGCATGGTGCTCAAAGACGGAGATGTGGACATATCTCAAATGAGCCTGTCCATGGGCAAATCGTCGCTGAACCTTCAGGGCAAACTTTACGGGGCGGTGCCCTACGTTCTGTCATCACGGAAAGAGCCGCCGCTTTTGAACTTCAACTTAAACTCCTCATTTTTAGATTTTGACGAAATCTTCCCCGTTTCGAAGAAGAACAAGGAGGGAACGGATACCTCGAAATCGCAGGTTGCCCAATCGGACAGCATTCTGCTCCCCGGCATAAACGCCAGCGGACAGATATTCATAGAGAGGGGAAAGTTCCGCGGAGTGGAGTTCACCAATCTGTCCTCCCGGGTGGATGTCAGCGGGGGGGTGCTGAAGTTGGACAACATCGTGAGCAACATCTACACCGGCTCGGTGGGGGGGTCGGTCAAAAGCGACCTGAGGCGTCCGGATCACGTGGAATTCGACATGAATCTCACCGCCAATCAGATCGAGGCCAACGACTTTCTCTCCAGGTTCACCGCCTTCGACAATCGACTCTTCGGGAAGCTCAACTTAAACGCCACATTTGCCGGGAAGGGAAACAGTGTGGACGACATCCGAAAGACTCTTTTAGCCAACGGCACGGCAAGTTTCGCCGAAGGGAAGCTGATCAACTGGGAGCTTTTAGACAGCCTATCCTCCTTTCTGGGTCTGGGGATGGCCAAGGAACAGACCGTCAGGAACCTCAGGAATTCTTTCAGAATCGAGAACGGACGAGTCTATTTTGACGACCTCTCTGCACTCACAAAAGACGGGGACATCGAGTTGACAGGATGGCTGGGCTTGGACGGATCGTTGGACTACCTGTTGACGGTGGTTCTCTCGCCGGAGCTCTCCGGCAGATTCAATGCTTTGGGCGAGCTCTCCAGCTACCTGAAGAACGACCAGGGTCGGGTGGTTCTGGACATCAAAGTGGGGGGCAAAGCCACGCGTCCCAAGTTCACCTTCGATACTTCCAGGGCGGAGAAGAAACTTCAGGACCAGATGAAAGCCAAAGTGGAAGAGAAAAAGGACGAACTGAAGGATGAGGTCAAGAAGACGGCGGAAGATTTGTTGAAGGATTTACTCAAGAAGAAGAAAAAATGACCACAGCAGAGGGGATCTGTCTTTTGACCGTCGGGGGTGTGCCTATCATATGACGGTCAAACACAAGCGCAGAAATCTCAGTCCAAAGGTCAAATGAGGCACTGGTGCCATATAAAAACCGTTATCCTGCTTTTCCTCTATCTCTTCTCTTCCCCCTTCTCATGCACCCGGGCTGACCCCCAAGCTCTCCGCTTCGACGTTCACGCCCAGGATCAAAGTCTGGCGCATGAGGTAAAAGGCATACTTGAATCCTCCTTTCAGAAGATGTCGGAGTTTCTGGAGGATACCGCAACCGGTGTGATCGCGGTATACGTGGCGGATAGCGAACAGGAATTCATCTTAATGGTGGGAAGAAGTTTCCCCGAATGGGGACTCGCCTGTGCCATACCCTCCCGTAACCTGATAGTCTTAAAATCCCCCTTTAAGTTCGAATACCAACGCTCATTTTCCCAGGTGGTGACTCACGAGTTGGCCCATATACTTCTGGGACGGCTGGCCGGCAGCGGGCGGGTTCCCCGCTGGCTGGACGAGGGATTTGCCATGTACCAATCGCACCAGTGGAGAATAGGAGACGACATTGCCGTGGCCCGCGCAGTCCTCACCGGCTCGATAGTGTCTCTGTCTCAGATCGAATCGGTGAACGCCTTCAAGGAGAGTAAAGCACAGCTGGCCTACACCGAAAGCTTTCTGGCGGTCTCCTACCTTTACCAGGAGTTCGGGCAGGGAACCGTAAAGGAGCTGGTGAGCCATCTGGCAGAAGGCAGCAGCCTGGATGGAGCTTTCTTGAAGACCATAGGATCCAGCTATCTGGCCTTTCAACTGGAGTTCGAGAAATACGTCCAGAGCAAATACAACTGGACCAGCCTATTGGGCGATACTTTGGTCATCTGGATCGGGCTTGCTTTTCTGTTCGTATTGCTCTATTTTCTCAAGAGATGGCGCACTCACAAGACTCTGAAGCAGTGGCAGAAGGAAGAAGAGACGAAAGACATAAGCGATGAGCTCTCCCCGGATCAAGCACAGGATTGAGTATTGGTTTACCGCCCTGATTGGGCGACTGGCCAGGATGATTCCTTGCCGTCTGGCCCTGGCCATAGGTTCTTCTCTGGGCTGGCTGGCTTTCGACGTCTTTCGCGTGAGACGCAAGGTGACCATGATCAATCTGCGAAATTCGTTAGGTGTTCGCAGGAACGGTTTGGCCGGCATCGGGCGCAGGGCTTATCGGAATTTCGGAAAGTCCATGGTGGAATATTCGTTGTTCCCTTCTTTAAGCAAACAGAGGGTGCTGGACATGGTGGAACTCCAAGGTGCAGAGAACTTCGATCGAGCTTTGGCCCGGGGTCGGGGCGCCGTGGTGGTGGCCGGGCATTTCGGCAGCTGGGAGCTGATGGGGGCGGCGGTCGCCCAGATGGGTTACCCGGTCGATTTCTTGGTAGGAGAACAGCACAATCTTCTGGTAGACGAGATGATGAACGGTTTCCGAAGAGGTATGGGAATCGGAATAATCAAGATGGGGGCTGCTGCCAAGGGGGTTATCCGGGCTTTGAGAAACAATCGCTTCGTGGCCATGCTCTCCGATCAGGATGCCGGAGACGACGGTACGGTGGTGGAGTTTTTCGATCGGCCCGCTTCAACGCCCAAGGGTCCGGCGGCCTTTGCCCTCAAGATGAACGTTCCCATCATCACGGCGTTCATCATCAGGGAGGGACAGGGAAAACAGAAGATCGTGTTGGAGAAGCCGATCTTCGGCAAGCAGACTTCTGATAAGGAAGAGGACATAAGGAAGCTGACCCAGGCATACACCAGCGTGCTGGAGAGCTATATCCGCAAGTACCCGGATCACTGGTTCTGGCCACATCGGCGGTGGAAAAGTACCACGAAAGACTATTAAAATCGGAGCGGTCAACGGATGGAGCGGGCCGAACGGATGCGAACAGGATTGGTCGGAAGAGGATAAGCATTCAGGGTAAACCACTTTTTCTTATACAAATCCACATGAATGAAATCTAAGCGAATCCTAATCGTTCAGACCGCCTTTTTGGGCGACATCATACTCTCCACTCCTTTGATCGGGGCGCTTAGAGAGCTCTTCCCCGATTCGTTCATCTCTTTTCTTTTGATCCCGGAGACACGGAGAGTTCTGGACAACAACCCTCACCTGGATCAGATCCTGATTTACGATAAAAGGAAAAAGCGGGGCGCCGGGGGTTTCTTGCAGATTCTGGGCGAAATCAAGAGTCACGGGTTTGATTTGGCAGTGATCCCGCACCGGTCCCTGCGCAGCGCCCTTTTGGCCTACCTGGCGGGAATACCCGAAAGAATCGGCTTCGACAAAAGTGCCGGCCACTTTCTGCTCACCCGGAAGGTTGCGTACCTGTCCGACGTTCATGAGGTGGAAAGAAACCTGTCTTTAATCTTGAAGTTCGATCCCCCCTTGACCGACAAGTCGCCCCGGCTGTTCCCCTCGTCGGAGGATATCTCTTATGTCCGAAGACTGCTTTTCGATTCAGGAGTTCGAGAGGAGGACCGGATCGCAGCCGTTGCTCCGGGCTCGGTTTGGGCCACCAAGCGGTGGCTGCCGGAACGCTTCGCTTCGGTCTGTGATCTTCTGATGAGTCGAACCGGAATGAAGGTGGTATTGCTGGGATCGCCGGACGATTTGGTCCTCTGTCGGCAGATCGCCGATCTGATGAGAGAAAAGCCCCTGATTTTTGCAGGTAGAACGGACATCCTGCAGACTGCTGCCGTGATTTCCCTCTCCCAAGTGGTTTTGTCCAACGACAGTGCTCCGGTTCATCTGGCATCGTCCATGAAGAAGCCGGTGGTGGCCATATTCGGCTCCACCGTTCCGGAGTTCGGATTCGCACCCTATGGCGTGGATCACGTGATTGTACAAAGGCAACTTTATTGTCGTCCCTGCGGAATACACGGCAAAAGAAGATGTCCCAAAAATCACTTTAAGTGCATGAAAGAAATCACCACCAGCCAGGTTTTGGAAGCCCTGGTTTCGCTGATTTGAGTAGGAATTCGGCTTCGGGTATTTCAAAGACACCTGGTTGATATCCCCCTGTCCTGCCCATGAAGAAGTTCAAGGTCGCCGTAATCGGCACCATAAACAGAGACAGCCTGTTTTTCCCCAAGGGAAAAAGACAAGAGAGCTTCGGCGGCCTCCTCTATAGCTTATCCGCTCTCTCGGCGTTGGGCAGCGGATGGATGGAGGTCTATCCGATCTGTAACGTGGGATATGACGTTTACGATCGTGTCGTGGGCAGGCTTAAGCAGTATGGCAACGTCCAGCTGGAGGGGATGAAAAAGGTCAACCTGAAAAACAACCATGTGACTCTTTTTATCGATCGGAATAACGAAAGACAGGAGGTGCTTCGAAATCGTGTTCCGGCTGTGAGCTTCGACCAGGTCGAATCTTTTCTGGATAGTGACGCTCTTTTGGTAAATTTCACATCCGGGTTCGATCTCCGACTGAGGACTTTGCAAAGAATGCGCGACAGCTCGCGTGCGTTGGTATTCCTGGACGTGCACAGCCTGACCCTGGGAATTCGAAATGGCGGAGAAAGATTCTTGAGGCGTCCGGTGAGATGGACCGAATATTTGAAGCAGGCGGACATCGTGCAGTGCAACCTGGCCGAGTTTGGCCTGCTTGCGGGCCGGGAGCTCAGATCCACTAAAGAAATGCGGGACTTCGGTGGCTACATTTTAAGTTTGGGTCCTGAAGTGGTGCTGGTCACGTTGGGAGAGGATGGAGCAGTCATGATACGAAGGCAGAGGAGAGGATGCAGACTTACCAAGCAAGCCGGAATAAAGGTTTCGAACTTTGCGGATGCCGTCGGCTGCGGGGATGCTTTTTCTGCAGGATTCTTGTCTTGTTATCTGCGTACCCGTGTCTGGCATCGGGCCTTGGGTTTCGCCAATCGGGCGGCGGCGGAGAAAGGAAAGTTATCGGGTGTCGAAGGCGTTTACGACTTGCTGCTTGGATTTGGCACCTGATTGTCTTGAGATGGAGTGTCCGACTTTAGCCGGATAAAAGGTCTGCATAAAAGCAGACACTCTAAGTGGTTGAAAGTGGTTGACAAGTTGCGTCCCTTTCCTTAGAATGGAGTAGTCATGAGCAAGCTCTATCTGGTAGACATCGAAGGAACTATTGTGAAGGACAAATCCTTCACGCCGATTCCCGGAGCGGTGGAGTGGATAGGCTCGTTTGGCTCGTCTCCTCACCGGTTCGTTCTGGTATCCAACAACACCACTCACAAGCCGGAAGATTTGCTGGCTGCGCTTGAGCAGCAGGGATTCGATTTACAGCCGGAGAACCTTTTGACTTGTCTGAGCAACGCCTTGAGCTGGCTGCAAAAAGAGGACATCAAGAGTTGTCTGGTCATCGGCAGTCCCCAGCTAAAAGCATACTTAAACCAGAACGGAATAGATACCCCTTCGGACGGCAGGGTGGAGGCGGTGTTGGTAGGGCTGGATACGTCGCTTTCTTATCGAACCCTTAAGACGGCCCTAAACGCGCTCATCAAAAACGACGCGGTCCTGTTGGCGCTGCACGCCAACCGGGTGTATAAAGACGTCGACGGGGAACTGGCCGTTTCGGTGGGGGGTATAGTGAAAGCCTTAGAGTACAGCTCACAGAAGGAGGCGGAGGTCTTCGGCAAACCGGAGCCGGAGATCTATCGCCAGGCCATGAAGCGTTTCGATGCCAAGCCGGATGACTGTTTTATGATCAGCGACGATCCCCTTTCGGATCTGGCGGGAGCCAAAAGACTGAGTATGAGGACCATCTTCGTCACCTCCGGCAAGTATCAGGATGTCGGCATACTGGAAGGGCTGGACAAGAGGCTTCGTCCGGATTGGATTCATTCGAGCGTGGCGGAGATACGAATCTGAAACGCACATCGATAGAAGGTGGAGTGTGAAAATCGGAATAATCGGCCTTCCGTTCGTGGGCAAAACCACAGTTTTCAATGCCCTGACCTCAGCCCAGGCGAAAGTGGGAGAGTTCTCTTTGGGAATTAAGGAGGCCAACCGGGGCGTGGTCAAGATTCCGGACGAGAGAGTTTATAAGCTGGCCTCCATTTACAATCCCAAGAAGGTTACGCCAGCGGAGGTGGAGTACGTCGACGTTGCCGGGCTGGTGAAAGAGACCAAAGAGAAAGCCTCGGAAGGGGAGTTCTACCATTCGCTCAGAGAGGTGGACGCACTGGCACACGTAATCAGAGCTTTCGAAGACGAAAACGTGGCGCACGTTTCCGGTTCGGTCGACATAGAACGGGACATCAAGAGCCTGGACTTGGATCTGATCCTAATCGATCTGGACATAGTCGAAAAGCGGTTGAAACGACTGGAGAAGTCGGTGACCAGCTCCAAATCCGAAGAGGAAAAAAGAGAGCTGGGCGTTCTTCGAAAATTCAAGGAAGCATTGGATCAGGGGATGCCGTTGAGGCGACTGGACCTATCGCCCGAGGAGCAGAGGCTGGTCCGGGGTTACGCATTCCTTTCTTTAAAACCCATGCTTCTGGTGCTCAATTTGGACGAAAGGCAGATGGCCGACAGGGAGAGGTTGGAGACCGAATGTACAGAGATGGCCGAGGTGGATAAAGTCTCAGGCTGCTCGGTCTGCTCCATTTGCGGTAAGCTGGAGATGGAGCTGTCCCAACTGGAGGAGACCGACAGAAAGGCTTTCATGGAGGAGCTGGGATTAAGAGAGCAGGCCATCGAGAGGGTGATCGGCATCTCCTATAAGCTTCTGAATCTGATCTCGTTTTTCACCGCCAACGAGAATGAGGTGAAGACCTGGCCGGTTCCCTCCGGAATCAAGGCCATCAAGGCGGCCGGCACGGTCCACACCGACATGGAGAAAGGTTTCATCAAGGCGGAGGTGATTCCCTTCGATAGGCTGTGGGAGCTGGGTTCCATCCAAAAGGTCAAGGAGAACAAGGCGCTGCGACTCGAAGGGAAAGAATATGTGGTACAGGATGGAGACGTGATATTCTTCAGATTCAACGTATGAGCAAAGTCGAACGCTTTACCTGCACGGGCTGTTTGGTACTTATTCTCATCCGTGCGGTGGCTTCGTTTTTCCCTTCCCAGAGACTCTGGGGCTTGAATCTTCTATACTATCTTCCGACTGCGTTTCGCTGGATCATGGTGGGAATGGCGTTTCTGGTCCTTCTGCCGGTGGTCAGCGGAAAGCTTGCCGACGGGCTGAGTTTCCTGTTCCGTAGAATCAGCGATTCCGCAAAACCGGTGAACAAAAGCGTCAAGCGTCTTCTGTTGTCGAGTCTGGCTTTTCCGCTGTTTTGGTTTTTCAAGGAGAAATTGTATCTCTTGGGGGACGGCAACTTGAGGGCCGTCGAGATCACCCGCGGAATGGAAGTCTCATTTACCGAACCTCTGGACTTCTTTCTACATGCCCTGGTTTTCAAGATAACCGGGTTGAATGTTTTCACCCTCTATGCCCTGTTGAGTTGCTCAGCCGGAGTCGTTTTAGTCTACCTGCTGCTGGTCCTCTCCGACAGGATGGGTGAAGGCTCATCGGGAAAGGTCCTCATCTTTTCCGTCCTGATCACTATGGGAGCCAACCAGCTGTTCTTCGGTTACGTGGAGAGCTATGCTTTGATGTATGTGGCGACGACGGCGTTCGTCTTCTTCTCTTGGTTCTATTTACAGGGAGGCTGCAAGTTCTGGCTGCCGGCGGCCACCTTTCTTCTATCCGCCAGTTTTCATTTGGCCGGCTTTACCCTGTTGCCATCGCTGGTCTACCTCTCCTTCGCCAAAACAGGTGGTGAAAAGACCGAAGATGAGCGTCGGTTCAAGAGCAAAAAAACATTATCGATTGCTTTTATGTTGCTGCTCATGATCACCGCACTCTGGATTCTGTGGAAAAAGTCGCCGCCGACGGCAGGCTTGGACTCGCTCCTTTTGTATCCGTTGGGCAGCCTGGATAAGAGCCTCTACCCCCTCTACTCTTTCGCTCATCTTTTGGATTTCGTCAATCACCAGCTTCTGGTCTCTCCCATCGGTGTGATCGTTTGGTTTGCGCTGATCTTCACTACAGGCAAGGTGATTGGTCAGACGGCCAGCCAGAAAACCCTCTTTCTCCTGATCATCGTACCTCAACTCCTCTTCGGTTTTCTCTTCAATCCCCAATTGGGTTATCCCCGGGACTGGGACCTGTTTGCCTTCACCTCCTCGGGATACACGATCTGGGGAGTTTATCTATTGTCTCGAGAGTTGCTAAAAGGTAAGCCGGGAGCAATTAGATACGTTACCTTGGCTTTACTGGGTGCTGCACTGGTATCGACCGTTCCGTGGAATTATATCAACGCTACTCAGGACGCCGCCATCCTTAGGTTCAATCATCTGTTAAACCTCGATCCTCAGAGGGCTGCTTTAGGGCACGAGTGTCTGGCATACAATTACCGGAGGTTGGGGGATAGGGAGAAGGAAGTGCAGGAATGGAGTTCGGCCATAGAGCTTTTCAAAAAGCCCCGATACGTAGGAAACCTTGCAGCAGTCTATGTGGAACTGGGAGAATACCAGAAAGCGGCCGAGAAAGCGGAGGAGCTGCTTAGGTTGGATCCAGAGGACGATCTCACCTATAGCAACTTGGGCAAGATTTACGTTATGCTGGGAGACAACCAGAAGGCCAGGAGGAACTTCCAAAAGGCCATCGACCTGAAGCCCGATAATCCGGAGTACTATGAGAACCTGGGGATCATGCTTCTGAATTTGGGAAAGTACGATGAAGCCGTAAACGTCTTCACCAAGCTGCTGCAGTTGAGACCGGATCTGGTCGCCAGTTATCGTAATCTGGGATTCGCCTATGCCAACTCGGGTGACCATGCGCAGGCTCTGAAGTACTTGCAGCTTTATTTGGATTACGTTCCCCAGACACAAGATCGTATCCAAATCGAGGCAATGATAAAAGAACTCAAAGACAATTTGGAGAAACGCTGATGTCCGGTGATCAATCCGTAGAAAGCGGCTTGGTCAAAGGGAGCTTCACAACCAGGTTGGAGAAGCTGATCGTCATTTCATGCGCTCTGGTTATAATAATCCACCTGGCTGCCTCTTTCTTCCCCCAGTTAAGGGTTTGGGGCATAAGTCAACTTCACTACTTCCCGGTCGGCTTTAGGCTGGCCCTGTGCGCAGCCGGATTGATTATTCTCATTCCTCGGGTGAACGGGAAATTGACCGAGCTTCTCACCCCGGTGTTCAACCGGGTGTCGAAACGGCTGAATAGAACCAACAAATTTCTCAAATACTCCGTGGTAAGCATTCTCAGCCTGAGCATCTTCTGGCTGTTCAGAGCGGCGACGCCTCTGCTTGGCGACGGCTATCTGCGTGCGGGGCAGTTGAAGCTGAGAAAGCTTCTGGAGATCACCGAACCACTGGATTTTTATTTTCATCTTCTGGTGTATCAATGGTTGGGCTTGGACAGCTATTCCGCATATGCAATACCCAGTTGCCTTGCCGGGGGGGTGTTTGTGTTTCTGACTTTTCTTTTTTGCGACGTGTGGGGTAAAGAGGGGAAGGAGAAGCTTCTGGTCTTCACCATGCTGGCTACCATGGGATCGGTACAGTTGTTCTTCGGATACGTGGAGAGTTACTCGTTGATGTACGTCCTTCTGGCGGCCTATATTCTTTTCGGACTGCGCTACCTGAGAGGAGACGGCGGATTCTTTTGGCCCTGTCTGCTTCTGCTTTTAACCTGTGGCTTCCACCTGGTAGCACTCTTTGCGTTGCCCTCCTTATTTTACCTGGCATGGGCCAAGGTCCGTAAGACCCCCCGGGGTGACGCGAGAGGCTTCGGGTTTACCCGGGGGATGTACCTATCAGGCGTCGTTTTCTTGGCAGCTGCGGGGCTTTACGTTTTGAAGACGTACGCCTTAAGGCAACCTCCCGGCTCGATCCTCATTTATCCGTTCGGAGGGGGAAAAAACCTGTATTCCTTTTTCTCCTGGAATCATTTGTCCGATTTTATGAACGAACAACTGTTGATCTCACCGGTGGGTGGTTTGCTATTGGTAGGATTCTTGGTTTTCCTCCGCCGATCGGTCAACCTCAAGGAAAGCACGGTTAAGTTTCTCTTGTGGGTGATGCTGTGTTTTTTCGCCTTCGCCCTGTTTGTGGATCCCAAATTGGGATATGCCAGAGACTGGGACCTTTTCGCCTCCACCGGCTTGGGAGTCACCCTGCTGAGCGCCTATCTGGTGTTAAGCCTGATAAGGACGGAAGGCAAAAAGGGACTGAGCCGAATTACGCTGGCTTTGGTGGTAGCCGGCTCGATTTCCACCCTCCCCTGGTTATTGGTCAATGCCTCGGAACATCGAGCCGTAGATCGGTTTGAGCATTTGCTGGGGATCGACCCGCAGAGGGCCGCTCACGGCTACGAGATACTGGCCTGTTATTTCCGGGACAAAGGGGACCACGAAGAATCCCTGGCATTATGGAAGAAGGCCGTGGAAGCCAATCCGCTTCCGCGTTATTTCGGATCGCTGGGAAATACGTATAGAAAGGTAGGCGACCTGGAGAAGGCGGTGGAAGCCTATTACCGATCATTGGAGGCCGGGTCCGACATGTCCTCTATGCCCGGAGTTTACAATAATCTCGGCAACACCTTGTCTCGAATGGGCAGGTATGATGAGGCGGCATCCAATATGAAGAAGGCCATCGGCATGCGACCGGACAAAGCGGAATACCACTTCAACTTGGGCAACATCCTGGGATTGGCGGAAAGATACGAGGAAGCGGCGCCGTATTTTGAGACCACCATAAAGCTGGATCCCGGAAACGTGCGTGCTTACAAGCTATTGGGAATAACCTACGCCAGGATAGGAGAGAAGGAGAGGGCCAAAAGCTGTCTGGAGCAGTATCTGCGATTTATGCCCAAGGACGGTCCTCAAATCCAAGGAATCATCGACAGCATTCAAATCCAGATAGAAACCGGCCGATAGAGTGAATGAGGCCGGTGGGCGCATTCGCACCCAGGAAGCATTCTTCATGACCGGGATGGAGGTCGCCGGCCGTCAGTCATGGGAGGACCATCGATGAAGCAAACCCGTTTCTGCGTGAAATCCATTGAGCCAACCAAGATAACCGCCGGGGGTAGAGAATGAACGTTATCAAGGAGGAAGAGAAGACGGTTGAGGACGTCAAGAAGATCGGCGACGAGATATTCATCCTGCCCATCAAGGGGACGGTGGTTTTTCCGTATCTGGTAGTTCCCCTGGTGGTGACCGACCAGAAATACACCAGATTGATCGACGATACGCTGACCAGCGGGAGGGTGATCGGGCTTTTCGCCCAGAAGAGCGCGGCGACGGAGCATCCCACTGCGGAAGATATATATAAGGTGGGAACCGCCGCCTCCATCCTTAAAATGCTGCGCTTCCCGGACGGCAGCGTGAGATTCTTGGTTCAGGGCCTGGCTCGGGCCAAAATCAAGAGTTTCGCCAAGACCGAACCTTATCCTTTGGCCAGGATAGAGGTGGTGGAGGACCGATTGGAGAAGAACGTGGAGCTGGAGGCTTTGGTTCGAAACGTCCTGGACATCCTGAAAAAGGTGGTGGATCTGGCTCCCTACCTATCCGAGGAGTTGCAGATCAGCGCCATCAACACCGAGGACCCCAACCGACTGGCCGATCTGATCGCCTCCAACTTAAACATAAACTTAGCCCAGAAACAAGAGCTTCTGGAAACCTTCGACACCAAGGAGAGGCTGAGGAAGGTCTTCTCCCACATCAACCGGGAAGTGGAGGTTCTGGAACTTTCCAAGCGCATTCAGTCTGAGGCTGCCAGCGAGCTGGGCAAGACCCAAAGGGAATACATCCTGCGCGAGCAACTGAAGGCCATTCACAAGGAGCTGGGCGAGGCGGACGACAGAACCGCCGAACTGGAGGAGTTCAAGAAAAGAATAAAACAGGCCAAGATGTCCCCGGAGGCCTTGGAGGCCGCCCAGAAGGAGTTGGATCGTCTCTCCAAGATGAATCCGGCGGCGGCCGAGTACACCGTCTCCCGCACCTATCTGGATTGGCTGGTCACCCTTCCTTGGAGCAAGGGCACCCAGGACGTGCTGGAGATTCAAAAGGCCAAGAAGGTATTAGACGAGGATCACTACGATTTGGAGAAGGTCAAGGAGAGAATCCTGGAGCATCTGGCGGTGAGAAAGCTGAAGCAGGACATGAAGGGACCCATACTTTGTTTCGTGGGTCCCCCGGGCGTGGGTAAAACCTCTCTGGGAATCTCCATAGCCCGGGCCATGGGAAGGAAGTTCAACCGTATCTCATTGGGGGGGATGCGGGACGAGGCGGAGATAAGAGGACACCGAAGAACCTATATAGGCGCGCTTCCGGGCAGGATAATTCAGGGAATCAGGCGGGCCGGGTCCAACAATCCCATCTTCATGTTGGATGAGGTGGACAAGATCGGACAGGACTTCCGGGGCGACCCGGCGTCCGCTCTGCTGGAGGTTCTGGATCCGGAGCAGAACAACACCTTCTCCGATCACTACCTGGACGTGCCTTTCGATCTCTCCAGAGTTATGTTCATCACCACGGCCAACGTTCTGGACCCCGTTCCCCGGGTGCTCAGAGACAGGATGGAGGTGATCGAACTCCCGGGATACACGGACTTGGAAAAGCTGCAGATAGCCAAGAGGCATCTTATCCCCAAGGAAGTCAGCAATCACGGATTGGGATCGGAGCAGCTGACCTTTGAGGATCAGGCCGTCAGGGGGATCATAGCCGATTACACCAGAGAGGCGGGCTTGAGAAACTTGGACCGGGAGATCGCGACCGTCTGCCGGAAGGTGGCCAAGATGGTGGCCTCCGGACAGAAAAGAAAGGTTCTGATCAGACCGAAGAACTTGAAGGAGTTTCTGGGTCCGACCAAATTCTTGCAGGAGATGGTACAGAGAACCCCCCAGATAGGTGTGGTGCCCGGAGTAGCCTGGACCCAGACCGGTGGTGATTTGATGTTCGTGGAAGCCACCAAGATGAAGGGCAAAAAGTCGCTGACCCTTACCGGCTATTTAGGAGAGGTAATGAAGGAGTCGGTGCAGACAGCCCTTTCCTACATCCGTTCCGCCAGCCGCAACCTGGGCATCGACGAGAACTTCTTCGAGAAGTACGACATCCACGTCCACGTTCCGGCGGGAGCCATCCCCAAAGACGGACCGTCGGCCGGCATCACCATGGCCACGGCCATAGCCTCTCTGTTGATGGAAAGACCGGTTAAAAGGCAATTGGCCATGACCGGTGAGCTGACCTTGAGAGGAGACGTTTTGCCCATCGGGGGGCTGAAGGAGAAGACTCTGGCTGCCTACAGGGCGGGTGTGCGAACTCTGATTCTGCCCAGGGAGAACCAGAAGGACATGGTGGAGATTCCCGATGAAATCAAGAAGAAGATAAAATTCGTTTTCGTGGAAACCATGGATCAGGTGCTCAAACTGGCGCTGGCCGACGAGAAAAAGCCAAAGACCAAAAGGGGGAGAGCCGGAACCGGAAAAAAGCATCCGTCAAGCGCTAACGCAAAAGTTTAGTGATCGAAATCCCTCCAGGCTTCGGAAGCCAAGGTGCCAAGCCTAAGGGAACAGAATCTTCTTCGTATACAGGGACGTATACCTACAGCTGCTGGAAATCCCATACCCGACGAGCATCTTCATTAGCTCAAACGACAGACATACAACTGATGTAAAAATCTTAATGTGGATTACAATTGCGCGAGGCCGGGCCAAGTGAAAAAAACCTTGATTTTCCCGCTGTTTGTGATTATCTCATCGGTTGTCATCTCCGGTTTCTTTTCGTGCGGCGATGGGTCCGACTCGAAAACCGAGTCGGGAGTCAATCAGGAAGGCAGGTTCAAAATGGGACAAACCAGAAAGCCCGCGGTGGCGGGTCAGTTCTACCCCGGCGACCCGGTGACTTTGTCCAGACAGATCGCGGATTTCTTCAAAAACGCCAGAAAGGAACCTATTCCCGGAGAGATCGTAGCATTGATCTCGCCGCACGCCGGCTATGTCTACTCGGGTCAGGTGGCGGCCCACGCTTTCAAGCTGTTGGAGGGGCTCACCTTCGAGACGGTGGTGGTGATCTCTCCCACCCACGTGGTGCCGTTTAGGGGAGCGTCGGTGTACGACGGCGGCGCCTATGAGACCCCGCTGGGGATAATACCAACAGACACCTCGACGGCTGGAGAGGTGGCCGATGCCAGCGATAGGCTCTTTCTTTCTAACGTGGGGCACGCCTCCGGGGGAGCCAGAGGGGAACACTCCCTGGAGGTGGAGCTTCCCTTCCTTCAAGCGGTGCTGGGAAAGTTCAAACTGGTTCCCATAGTAATGGGCGATCAGGATTGGACCACTTGCCAGGCTCTGGCAGGAGCTTTGGTTAAGGGACTGAAGGGAAAAAGCGCACTGATCGTGGCCAGCACGGATTTGTCGCATTTCCATCCCTATGATGAAGCGGTTCGGTTGGATCAGGTGGTGCAAGACGACGTGGCTGCTTTCGATGCGGAGGAACTATTCTCCGATCTGGCGTCCGGAGCGTGCGAAGCCTGCGGAGGAGGTCCGGTAGTTGCCACCATGCTGGCCGCTAAAGGATTGGGGGCAGACAAGTCCAAGGTCTTGAAGTATGCCAACTCCGGCGACGTAACCGGCGACAAATCCGGGGTAGTGGGTTACATGGCAGCTGTGCTGTACGATTCCAAAACCAGTTTAAAGACCGAAGAAAAATCTGAAAAAAAACAGGAGGGCATCGACTCGGGGCTTACCGAAAAGGACAAAGAAACTTTAATGCACATCGCCCGAGCCACTATCGAGCAGCGGGTCAAGGGCCGGCCGCTTCAGGAGCCGGAGACCGGCTCTCCCGTTCTGAAGGAGAAGCGCGGGGCCTTCGTTACCATACACAAGCACGGGCAACTGAGAGGATGCATCGGTTACATTGAGGCCATTAAGCCTCTTTACATCACCATCCAGGAGATGGCGGAAGCTGCGGCACTGAACGATCATCGCTTTCCACCGGTCACTCCGGAGGAGCTTGCCTCCCTGGACTTAGAGATTTCGGTTCTGACCCCGCTGAAGAAGATCACCGACGTAAAACAGATTCAAGTCGGCAAGCACGGAATCCTGCTCAAGAAAGGATACCACCAGGGGGTTTTCCTTCCCCAGGTGGCCACGGAACAGGGCTGGGATCGTGACACCTTCCTCAATCAACTCTGTTTCAAGGCCGGCATCCCGGATCCCAACTGCTGGAAAGCCCAGGATGCGGAGCTGTATATCTTTTCAGCAGACGTATTCGAAGAGAAGAAATGAACCTCCCGCCTCGGAAAGCGAAAGCAGCCGCAGCCGTCCCTCTCTTAGGGTTGATAGTCATTCTGGCCCTGGTGGGCAGTCGGTCCGGTGTCTTCCATCGGGAAGCCGACCGGATTACGAGCCAGCCAACGTCTGACACATACGTCTTGGGATGCATCTATCAGGGCAGTCTTCAGAAGGATGAGCCTCTGTATCTGTCGTTGCAAAGAGGCGGCGTTTCGCCCAGATTGATCTACCAGTTGACATCGGCCTTGGATGGAAAACTTGATCTGCGGAAGTGCTTGCCCGGAGATTGCTACACCATGGTGACCACTCCCGATTCGGTGCTGTCTTTCGAGTATCGAAAAGGCATGCTGGAAAGATGCGAGGTAACCAGAGAAAACGGAGAGCTTCAGGCCAAGGTGGAGCCACTGCAGTTCAATTGTGTGGTCAAGTCGTTGAGCGGGGGAATCGAAAGCTCCCTGTGGGAATCCATGATCGACAAATGCGAGAGTCCGGAGCTGATTATGAAGTTCACCGAGGTTTTGGAATGGGAGATCGATTTCTTGACGGAGCCGAGAAAGGGGGACACCTTCCGGCTGTTGTTCGAGGAGTATCACAAGAACGGCGAATTCATAAGATACGGCGACATACTGGCCGCCGAGTATAGCTTGGGCGATGAGTCTCATCAGTCGATACTTTACCGATCTCCCGACGGGAAGAAGAGTTACTACGAGCCGTCCGGCAAATCGTCAAGAAAGGCCTTCCTCAAATCCCCCTTGAACTACCGGAGAATCAGCTCCCGCTTTTCCTACAGACGTTTTCATCCGGTTTTTAAAAGATACCAGCCCCACCTGGGGGTCGACTACGCAGCTCCGGTGGGAACGCCGGTGGTGGCCTCCGGTGACGGAACGGTGACCTACGCCGGCTGGAAAAGGGGATTCGGAAAGATCGTGGAGATTCGTCATCCCAACGGCTTCGTCACCTCTTACGGTCATCTCTCCCGGTTTGCCAAAGGCATCCGGAAGGGAGCCAGGGTGAGCCAAAAACAGCTGGTGGGATACGTGGGAAGCACGGGGGCTTCGACCGGACCTCATCTGGACTACAGGGTCAAGGCCAACGGAAGGTACGTCAATCCTCTCAGGATGGTCGCACCCCCGGTGGATCCGGTGAAAGAGGAATACATGGCAGACTTTCAGAGGCAGAGGGATAATCTCCTCTATGCTGTGAACGTTCTGTCCTCGACCGATCTGCTGGCCGCCGCACAAGACCAGTAGTCGTTTTTCAACGCTTACCGGCCAACTGTAAGCCAGTTAAAGTCGCCTTGATGGTCGATGCACGAAGACTATTGACCATGTTCGGTAAAACAATTTATCGTCTCATCCAATAACAGGGTATTAGATCCGCCGCAGAGTTTGACAAAAGAATCAACTGAGAAGCTGACCGACGGATCGTTAACCCCTCATGCTTAAGTAAGTGGATTTCCAACAAAACCCAACCTAAAGCGGGTTCTTTAATGTTGCTGGTGAAAGCACTGAAAGTCTCAGCGGATATGGTTCTGTTTGACGACAATCAAAACCCAAACAAATCCAAAGAGCTTACAAAGATGGTTAGACGGATTGTCGAGGCAGAGGTCGAAAAGGTGCTGCACCAAACCAAGCAACATATGAGAGACGAGATTGATCTTTTTCTGGCCTCTAAGAAAATCCCGGAGGAGGATAAGACCGCGATATTTAGGCAGATCAGAAATTTGATGAGGATATATGAGCAAAAAGAAGGAGGTGGAGAATGAAAAACCTACTGATTGTCGTACTCCTACTCTCCATGTTATCTTTTGGCTGTGCTGCTGCCATGGTTGGGGTTGGTGCTGGCATGGCCATTTCAGCTGCGGATAAAGCCAAAATGAAAGAGAATTGGATAACAAGAACGTATCCACATGAAGAGACAGAACTGTGGCAAAAAACTTTGCTGGTATGTCAAGAGAGGGCTTACTCTGTAGAGATTCACGATAAGGCCAATGGTTACATAGAAACTGATTGGAAGACCCAAAAATACTCCGATTCACCTGACTTCCCCCACAAGATCAAACAGTATGGTGTTCCAATCGATGCCGGTGACATCAAGTGGGATGGTATGCGATATAGACTTTTGATTTTCATGGTACAGGTTAAGCCCACTGAAACAAATTTACGAATACGGGCAGATTTACGCGGTCGCTCCTCATCTGGTTCTGGAATCTGGCGATGGTGGAATTCTAATGGTACTCTTGAGGATATGTTTTTAACTCATCTCGAAACGAGGCTGGGTTATGCTCCCGAAGTATCTGAAGAATAACTTCAGAGCCTGGAATAGAAAATGGGAGGAGGAATACCTTCCTCTGGTTGTCTGTCAGAAAGAGAGGCCAAAGAGTTGAACGTTTGCCAACCGTTGCGGGCTCTGGACTTAAACGGCAGGAGGATGCTTCTGCTGGACGATACGTTCGACTCCGGAGCCACGCTGGATCAGATTTGCTGCATCCTGAGAAAGGCAAGGCCGGAGAAGATATATGCGCTGGTGGTGGCAAAGACTAAAGGTTTTCTGTGAAACGGCCTCCCGAATTCTTAAGACCCCGGTTCAGACCGATAACCCCGGACGCTGCCCCCAGTTCCTTTCGCCAAAGCGACAGATTTCTCTTGATATTTGACCTTTTTGCCTTAACTTCCACACTGGAATCGCAATAAACACAGAGAGGTGCTGCTTGGATCACAAAGCCTATGTGGTCGCGCTCAGAGAAAAGGCCAAGATCGGCCCCAAGGGTTTTCAGCAACTCCTGATAAGCTTCGGTTCTCCGGAGAAAGTCTACCATGCTTCCAGGGAGGAGCTTTCGTCTCTCCCCAGGGTGAGCCCGGAGAAGGCAGAGCAGATTCTCAAATCAAAGGAGTTTCTTGAGGAGATAGAGCAACATTTGCTTTATCTGAGAGAGCAGGGTGTCGGCATCTGTACCATTCTGGACGACGACTACCCCGCGTTGCTCAGGCAAATCGACGATCCCCCGCCTGTGGTATACTATCGAGGGGAGTTTCCCGCAAAAGAACACAAGTTCGTCGCGGTGATAGGAACGCACCGGGACTATACCCCATACGGAGTGGAATTGGCCGGGCTGGTCAGCAGGCAGTTGGCCCGAAGAGGGGTGGTGGTGGTCAGCGGATTGGCGGAGGGGATAGATTCCGCGGCTCATCGGGGGGCCATCGCCAGGAAAGGGAAGACCTATGCCGTTCTGGGCACGGGGCTGAAGAGGATATATCCTTCGGAGAATGAGGATCTGGCAAATGAGATTTCCAAACAGGGAGCCTTGATCACCGAGTATGACCTGAACGTGCCGGTGAAAGTGGGGCAG
This sequence comes from uncultured Ignavibacteria bacterium, assembly GCA_964391755.1. Taxonomy (GTDB): domain Bacteria; phylum Zixibacteria; class MSB-5A5; order MSB-5A5; family SM1-73; genus SM23-73-3. Next base: position 516 of record CAYMNI010000009.1, on the reverse strand, counting down.
TTGATGGCCCGGAACAGGATCGTTGTGGGGCTCTCGCAAGCGGTCATCGTGGTGGAGATGGACGAGGAGAGCGCGGGGACGATGGATGCGGCAAACGCCGCCATCAGGCAGGGCAAGCCTCTGTTCGTCATGAAAAAGGAGGGTTCCCGGAAAGTGGAGCAGCTGATAAACGAGGGAGCAGTGGGGCTTGAGGGAGTCGAGGATTTGGATCTGGTGGTAAACTACATTTAAATCCGGGTCATTATGGGTCGATGGGGATTTTTTGGATTTCGCTGGCTGCCTGAGGGTCTTATTTATCATGCTTTTGTCATACCATGCCTTTCGGTTTAAACGGGATTAAAATATAAACTGCCTTGCAACATATCCAGCGCATTGAATATCCGGGCTGAACACGAGTATCGATGGACGACTATTTAGATCAGGATGAGAGGATGGAGAGGCTTCGGGGGCTGGTGGACGAGTTGTGCGATAAGATCAGAACCGGCGAGCTTTCCTTGGGCGAAGCCAAAAAGGAGG
>CAYMNI010000008.1:0-26842 GCA_964391755.1 uncultured Ignavibacteria bacterium | reverse complement strand
CCCCTTGCTGACGGTCACCTTCACGAATCTTCCCTCCCGGACCCTACTGTTGGGCCTGGGGTTTTGAGACAGGATGGTTCCGGGAGGCTTGGCCGGATCATACACCTCGGCCGACACCTGAAGCTTCAATCCCTTATCATCCAGCATGGTCTCGGCATCTTCCAAACTTAAGTCCGTGAGGTCCGGAATGGCGCCTACGTTTCCCCAGTGGACCACCACCGGCAGTATCACCCTGTCCACCAGAAGCAAAAGGAGAAAGAGACCGGCGAACGTCCCCAACAGGAGGAGGGGATATCTTACCAGCCTTTTTCGCCATACCAGCTTTAGTATTGGTTTAGATTTTTCTTCAGACACTTCAACCATGCCTGTCTCTGTGCAGATTGGTTTTAGGTTTCGGCACGCAGCACAAGATACAAGATTCCTCTGAGAAATCCAGCTTAAAAATCCTGACTTCAGCCGGTTGTCGTCTTTTCCAATCGGCAGGCGAAGCCACCGCCGATCTTATGGACGTGAGGAAGCGTCCGAACCATGCCGCGACCATCGACGATGTCGGCCGGGACGAAATCACCGGCATCCGCCAATCTGAACTGTCCGTTCAGTCTCAAGAAATCGTCAATTACCTGCTCGTTTTCCTCCCCGGTGAGGGTGCAGGTGCTGTAAACCAAAACGCCTCCGTCTCTCACCAGCCTGGCAGCGTTTGATAGAATCTCCAACTGAAGAAGGTGCAGACGGGGAGGATCGTCCTGTCGTTTTCTCCATCGCGCGTCCGGGTTGGTTCCCAGGGTTCCCAAAGCAGAGCAGGGTGCGTCCACCAGCACCCGATCCACAGTACGACAGGAGAAATCCCTGGCATCGGCGCAACAGGACTCCACCGACTGCACTCCCAGCCTCCGGCAGTTCCGAATTAGAATCCCAAGTCTCTCGCAGTTTGAGTCCACAGCAATGATCATACCCTGATCTCTCATCAGTTCCGCCATATGGGTGGTCTTGCCTCCTGGTGCAGCGCAAAGATCCAGCACCCGTTCGCCCGGCCGGGGATCCAGAAGGTGAACCGCCAATCCAGCACTTTCATCCTGAACGTAGACCAGTCCCTCCTGAAGAGGAGCAAAATGATCTATATCTATCTTCGACTCAAAGCGAATATGTTCTTCTATGTATTTGCCTTTCTTGTACTTAACTTCTTTCACTTGGAGTATTTTTTCAAGTCCTGTGGGATCGATCTTCAGGGAGTTTATGCGGCAGGAAAGACGTGGCCTTCGGTTGAACTCCTCGCACAGCCTGATGGTCTCCTCCTCCCCGAAGATTTCGAGCCATTCTTCAATCATCCAGTCGGGGAAAGAGTAGAACAGAGCCAAATTCTCTGCCGGATTCTCTTCTCGGGAGGGAAAAGTCACCCGGCCCCTGTCCCGCACATAGCTCCTCAATGCCGCGTTCACCAGAGCCACCGTACCCTTGTGCCCGAATCTCCGGGCCAGCTTCACCGATTCGTCCACAGCAGCGCTGGAGGGCACTCTGTCCAGAAAATCTATCTGATAGATGCCCATCCTCAGAATGTTTCTGATCCAGGGAGTAAGCTCTTCGGTCTTGTAATCCAGAAACTGACTCAGAACGTAATCCAGCCTCCTTCTCATCTTGGTAGTGCCGGAAACCAGTTCGTGGACGAATCTTCTGTCCAGAGAGGAAAGATGAGCATCCTGAGCCAAAGATGTGGTAGCTCTGTCGGCGAAGGCGTCTTTTTCCTCTATGTCATGCAGGATGATTAAGGCAATCTGTCTTGGGATCTTCTCTTGTCTTTTTTTCACTTTGCAGAAAAGGTTTCCAACGGATGAGTTTGGTCTGTGAAGACACAAAAAATCCAGTATGGAGTTACGACCCTTGCTAAACTACTTCCATGGGCGTCAGAACCTGTGCTTGTTTCTGCACAAAAAGCCCGGTTCTCTTGATGAGCAAACCCGCCACCGTCTTCGGTTCCATTTCGAATCCGTGCAACAGAATCTCCTCCGGTCGGGCATAACCGCCGGTTCCCAATCCCAGTTGCATCTTAAGCAGAGTCCCGTCATTCGAAGGCTGACCTTCAAGACTCCGAACGTGTCGTCTGATGTCGATCTCCTTCACCTGCTCCTTGGAAGTTCTGGTTACCGGCAGTTCGCTGCGAGATATGATGGACTCAATCGATCTCTCAACCTGTTCCGGGGAGACGTCCAGCCAAACTTCGTACACGGCCAGATTGATGATGAAACTTAAGGAATCCGATTTGCCCAGGATGGGCCTCCCCTCCAGAAACTTAAATCCGGAGGGCAGGGTCTGGTTCAGTTTCTGGAGAAACACCGAAGTAAAAGGCTCGCTCAACTGGACGTCCAAATACTCCGCGTCGGAACAATATCCTAAAGGAAGCGGCGGGCCGAAGGCGACCTTCTGGTGAGGATGGAATCCCTCGCTATACGCAATCGGGATTCCGGATCTGCGGATGGCACGCTCGAAGGTGCGCCCCACGTCCAGGTGAGAGGTGAACCTTACCCCTTCGGATTTGCTCCATCTCAGCCTGACCCGGCTGCGAGCCACGCTCACCGCAGGAGATGAAGGCCTCTTCTTCCTTCTCCGGCCGTATGAAACCGAAGGTTGGGCAGATTCTGCCGGAGTTGAGACCGCCTCCTGCAACTTATCTGCCGGAGCAAAATCGCTCATTCTGAGCTTGGCTTCGGAACTTATGCTCTCGTGGCTGATTGACGGAAGCGACATTTCCTCGGCTGAGGAATCTTCCTGAGAAGCGTAGGCGCGGCTTCTCTCTTTTTTAAGAGACTCCTTTCTAATCCCCTTGTCGACATGATCCCAGGGCAAGGGTGCATCCGGATTTCTCTCCTGCGCCCAGGAATCCATGCTCAATCCCTGCTCGGCAAACGCCTCCTTCCAGAGCTGGTAGTTGAAATGCTCGCTCCAACCGTCCAGCTTTGCGCCCTTCTTCCAGGCGGAATGAATCACCGAACAGGCTCTCCGGTCTCCCCTGCCCAAAATTCCCTCCAGATAGGAGACCTGCGGATCTCTGAATTTCAGATGCACGTTCCCGCGCCGGAGGCTGCTCTTTAGATAATGGATCTTTTGTTGCAGGCTCTCGATACTCTCCATCCTCTCCCATTGAAAAGGAGTGTGCGGCTTGGGAGTAAAGGGCGAAATGGTCACGTTGAGGTTGTACCGTCCGCTGATGTCTTTCCCCACCCCCAGGACCTTTTTCAGAAGAGTCGCAATGCCCTTCAGATCGTCCTCCTCTTCTGTGGGCAGACCGATCATGAAATAGAGCTTGATCAAGTTCCAGCCGGATGAAAACGCGATCCGGGCCGTTCTCAGAAGCTCCTCTTCGTTTAGGCGCTTGCCCACGGCGTCTCTCAGCCTGGCCGTGCCTGCCTCCGGGGCAAAGGTCAAACCCGCCTTTTTGACCCGGGTCAGAAACCCGGCCAGCTCCAGCGAAAAGGTGCCGGGCCTGAGAGAGGGAAGCGATATGGAAACTCTTCTTGACGACAGACTCTGGGAGAGAATCTTGGCCAGCTCGGGCAGTTTGGAATAATCCGTAGTGGAGAGGGAAAGCAGGGAAATCTCGTCCCAGCCGGAGTTGGCTATTCCCTCCTCCGCTTGTTTTACTATGTCTTCCAAGGGTCGCTCCCTCTTGGGCTGGTAGGCAGCCGTGGCTGCACAGAAGCGGCACCTCTTGGGACAGCCGCGCATGATCTCTATGGTCAGACGGTCGTGGGTGGTCTCCAGAAAAGGAACCAAGGGGAGGGAAGGGTAATACTCGCTTTTCAACCGGGGAACTGTTCTGACTTTGATCGTCTCGGGAGCATCTTCAAGTTGCGGTACCATGGCTTTAAACTGGCCGGTCTGATCATATTCGACGTCGTAGAATTGAGGAACGTACACTCCGGGTATCTTAGAGAGGGCGATGAGAAGCTCCCTTCTATTGGAGATATTCGTCTTCGAGCTTTGAATGACATTAAGGATTTCCCCGGCCATCTCCTCTGCGTCCCCTATGGCGAAAAGATCGAAGAAATCCGCCACCGGCTCCGGATTCATGGTGCAGGGTCCCCCGGCGATGATCAAAGGATGCTGCTCGTTTCGCTCGGAGGACCAGACCGGTATTCCTGCCAAATCCAACATGTTAAGGACATTGGCATAATTCAGCTCATAAGCCAGCGAGAAACCCAGAACGTCAAATTCCCTCAAGGGGGTGTGACTCTCCAGTGAGAAAAGGGGGATGTTCTCCCTTCTCATCACCTCTTCTGCATCCACCCAGGGGGCAAAGATCCTTTCCGCTACCCAATCCGGCTGCTCATTGAGCAGGTGATACAGGATGGCCAGACCGTGATAGGACATCCCGATCTCGTACACATCCGGAAACGCCAAAGCCACCTTAAGTCTGCCCTCGTGATCCTTGCGGGTCGAATTCAATTCGTTTCCCACATACCTTCCCGGTTTCATCACGAAGGGAAGCAGATTCTTTTTGATCTTGTTCGAAAGCTCGTGCATCATTCTTCTTCTCTTGCAGCGTGTGAAACCATTCGTCTAAAACGCTCGACGTTCCTCACAACCGGTATTTTATCCCGTCCATTTAATATAAATAATTATGAAAGAAAACCAAACCTTGTTGGAGGGTATCTTCAGGAAGATGCATTTCGAGGTTTTGCCTATTTATATCCGAAGTGCGGAAGCTTGCTTCTTTGGTGTCTCCTTGTGTCTGACTTCTTACAACTTATGCGCCACCGCCTCCGCCACGTCTTTGGTGGTGGATTTGCCGCCCATGTCGTAGGTTCTTACCTTTCCATCTTTGATTACACCGGCGATGGCGGACTCGAGCCGGGAGGCTTTCTCCGTCTCCCCCAGCCAATCCAACATAAGCTTCACGCTGAGCAGAGTCGCCATGGGATTGACTTTGTTCATGCCGGAGTATTTGGGTGCCGAACCATGAGTGGGTTCGAAGACGGCGTAGTCATCCCCGATGTTCCCGGAGCAGGCGAAACCCAATCCGCCCACCAGTTGAGCAGATAAATCGGATACGATGTCACCAAACATGTTGGAGGTCACCAAGACGTCGTAGTCTTCCGGATTCTTCACCAGCCACATGCACATGGCATCGATGTTGGTCTCCCATAGAGGAATGTCGGGATATTCCTTGGCGATTTTTCTGGCCTCCCTCACCATCAAGCCGGAGGTCTCCCGGATGACGTTGGGCTTCTCCACCACCGTGACCGATTTTCTGCCGTGCTTTTTTGCATATTCGAAGGCGTCCCGTACGATGTTCTGGCAGCCCTTCCTGGTGTTTATTCTCAGGCTGACTGCGATATCCTCCAGCGGCGTGCTTTCGAACTTCTTCATGCGCTGATTATGTTTGCACAGGACCGACATAACCTCACTGGGAAGCGGATGAAATTCGACTCCGGCGTATAGATCCTCGGTGTTCTCTCGGAAGACCACCAGGTCTACGCTGTCCCGATAGTTCAGGGGGTTGCCGGGATAAGCCTTGCAGGGCCTCAAATTGGTCCGGAGATTAAACAGCTGACGCAGCTTCACGATGGGGCTGAAATACACGTGGCCTTTGCCCTTCATGGCAAAATCGAGCTCGGCCTCGGCCTCCTCCTTGGGCTTGGAGGTGATAGCGCCGAAAAGAGCACAGTCGGTGCCCTTCAACAGCCCGATGGTTCTCTCCGGCAGCGGGTTTCCCTCCTTACACCAGAATTCCCAGCCGATATCGCCGGGAACGTATTCTGCGTCCAATTTGACTTTGTCTAATACTATCTCGGCCGCCTTCAGAACGTCGTTGCCGATTCCGTCACCGGGAAGCCATGCGATCTTGTATTTCGGCATGAAAATCTTCTCCTCTTGATAGGATTGTTGTCGGGGAGTTGAAGGGATTCTCAGAGACACATACGATAAACGATCTTATCCATAAGCGACGTGTTAGAATTCGACGTCTAAGGAAATGCAGTGAACGTCGCCCAAATCTGATTTGTAGGGAAGAAATGCGTAGTCGATGGCGTACTTTCTGTATTTCACGCCCATTCCGAACGAGATGTCTCTGTCGTCGTAACCGATCTGATAACCTAAACGCAGTTTGAAGTTTCCGTACAGGCCATATTCTCCGCCCAGGTGGGCTTTCATATCGTCATCCCTGGGCTTCACCAGGTCAACGTCCAGTGTATAATCGCTCTGCCACTTTTCAACTCCGGCCGAGTAGCTCACGCCCGCCTTGTACTGGGTGGGAAGCGGGTAGCTCTCCTTGTTGAATTTGATTTTGGAGCCTACGTTCATAACCGCCGCGCCAAAGCCCAGATTCTTCAGAAAGGGCTTATCCGTCCCGGCGAAGGGAGAGAATATCCCGCCTAAATCGAATCCCAGTCCGCTGGCGGAAGAGACGTCGATCTTCTCATAGATCCACTTGGCCGAAAATCCGAGATGATACTTCTGTCCCAAATTCCGGGCGTATGAAAACGATAGCACAAAATCGTGAGCATCGAACAGGGCAAGAGGCTCTTCGGTGGGGGTCTCTCGTTTCTCGATGTCGGAAACCTCTCCTAAAGACAGGCTCAACCCGAATACATTGTCTCCTGTTCTGACGGCCGAAGAAAAGAACTCGGCAGTAACGTCCTGGAACCACTGGGTGTGGGTAAAACCCATCTTGGGCCTCAGCACGCCGGAGATCGCGGCCGGATTCCAGAAGGGGGAAACCACTCCCTCGGACTGGGCTGTGAACGCCTCTCCCATTGCCACCGCTCTGGCCCCGGCTCCCAATCTCAGGAATATCAGGCTGGAGGTTCCGCTCTTGTCATTGTTGGCATTAGCCTCCGCACCTATCAGGGCACAGATGCAAAGCGTGATCACCAGTAGCACAAAAACTCTATTTTTCAATTCCTTCTCCTTGGGTCAGCTCAGCGTACGCTTTCTTGATGTTCTCTTGATGAAGGTCTACGTTTCGTCTGGCATACTTCACGAACTCTTTCATTTCCAGTATCTCGGCTAAAGACAGTTCTTTCTGGATGAACTCCCTGTAGTTCTCCAGGAGATTTTCGAAATACCGGATGAGATGCCCTACGTCCTCTTCATCACATAAATAACCATGTCCCGGCACCAGGACGTCGAAATCCATCCGCCCTACCGTCCTCAGGGCTGCCAGCCACACGGTTAAGTTCGCATCCTTTGTATACGGATATCGTCCCTTAAACATGAGATCGCCGGAGAAGAGGATTTTCGAGGACGGGATCCAGGCGATGGAGGAGTCGCCGGTGTGTCCGCCCACCTGCCTTAAAATTACCTTCAGATTACCTAAGTCTACTTCATATTCTTCGTCAAAAACCACATCCGGCAGAGTCACGTTCAGATCGGCCAGAGCCTCCTTCCACTGCGGATTATCGTCCAGCCATTTCCCCACCGACTCTCTGCTCCACTCCGTCTCCAGCAGGCTGCGCATGGTCTCTCTGCACTCTTTGGTGGCAATCACCTTGGCGGAGAAAACTTGATTCCCGAAGGTGTGGTCTGAATGGAAGTGCGTATTGAAAACGTATTTGATCGGCTTCTGACTGACCGATCTGATATGCTTCAACGCCAGGGTGGCATGATAGGGCGTGAAGGTGCTGTCGATAACCAGGATTCCGTTTCTTCCCACCACGAATCCGGCGTTCGGCTCCTTCTCGCCCCCCAAAATGGCGTAAGCACTTTCGCTGAGCCTTCTTTGTATCATGGTCTGACCTGACTTTTAAACCGGCTTTGCCTTTAGAATTCGAACTGCAGCGATATCAGGTGGTCTGCATCGTCCTCCACCCGACTGCCCACAAAGGCGTAGTCAAATCCGAGAACCGCGGACTGAATCTCCTGTCTCAGCCCCACGCCGAAAGTAATCGAACCCTGGTCGTACCCTATCCTCCCGGCCACGTTCTTCAACGCCCACCCTTCCGCACCCAAATGAATCTTTGCTTTCTGATTTTGGTTCTTATCCATTTCGGACGAGAGAAGAATCCGGTCCTCAAGCAAAAGATATGATGCCCCCAACCTGAGATTGATGGGGAATTCCTCTTCCACCGACGAGCCCAGGATATCGGGATCGACGCTTGCCCAATAGTTCCCGGACGTCCAGGAGTATTTCATTCCCACATTCTCCAAGGCCGCCCCCAACCGCAACTCCGGCAGGGGACGTCCCATTACCGAGAAACCGACACCCACCCCGTAAGTGTTTATGTTGGCCAGATTGTACTGAATGTATCCTATGCTCAAACCCGCTAAGAGTTGATCTATTATCTTGCGCCCCAGGAGGAGTTGGACGGCATTCTGGTAATTCGATATCTCTTCCGTCAAGTTTCCGTCGCTGTCTCTGCCCATAACGTCCGTCACCCCGGCATTCACCCAAGCTAAAGAGATGGTAGCTTCGTCCCTGATGGGCTGGCAATAGGTGACGTAGCTTAACCTTCGATCCAGCGTCATCTTCCTGTAGAAGGCGCCAAAAGTGCGTTTCTTGATCTGTGCCAATCCGGCCGGATTATAGAATCCTCCTGTAGCATCGTCCGCCACCGCTACGAATGCTCCGCCCATGGCCAGAGATCTGGCCCCCAAACCCGTTCTGAGGAACGCTCCGGCCTGCCCTCCATCGCCGGTCTCTGCCTGGACCACAGGGCAGAAGACAAGCATCACCATCAGCATCACACTCCCGCAGATCCTTGTACGCATTTTACTCTCCTTTGTGACGAATTCGCACGTTTCTCAGACTTCCCGGTCCTACTTCAGCACCACCACTTTTCCCCATTCCTTCTGTCCACCGGGAGCTTCGAACCGGATGAAGTAAACTCCGTTGGCGACTAAGTCCCCCTCCCCATTTCTTCCGTCCCACGGCTCGTCGTATTCCATGCCCCCGTAACGATATTCACCGTCCACCAGGGTGATGACCAGATCCATGCTGAAATCATATATCTTTATCGTCACCGAACCGGACTGCAGGGGACGATAGCGTATTCTGGTATATCCGCCGCCCTGCAGGATGGGAGAGAACGGCGAAGGGTAAGCGTAGGTGGTCTGCTCGCTTCCAATGGAGTCGGCTGTCCGATAAACGTCCCAGGAATCGCCGTCGGTTCGAGTTCTGACCAGCCCGTCTAAGTTTCCGGCCCATATCTCGCCGTCGATCACGGTCACGGAAGTGAATTCCGTGCTCAGTATCTTGTCCTCATCGTCTTGCATGTAATTGAATACCTCCCAAGTCTGTCCCCAATCGGAGGTCCTTTTAAGTCCGGAGCTGGTGGCCGCCCAAACCACGGTGTCGTCAAAATCGAAATTCCAAACCCGGTCGCCCACCAGAGTAGTCTGCCAGGTATCTCCGTCATCCTCACTGAAACTGGCGCCGTTGTTACCGTCGTTAACGGGCTGGGTTCCGGCCCAAATAACCTTTTTGCCTTGGTATTCTTGAATGGCTAAAGCCACGACCCAATTTCCGGTTATGCCGTGCTGGCCATAAGTGTACTGGACTGCGGCGTCGTGCGCGTTACGATAGTTGTACGTAAACTTGAAAATCCCCGCCGCGCTGCCGGCCCAGACGGCCTTGTTAAAGGAGTCGTCGAATCTGGTCACCTCCCAGGTGATGCCGTCATCTGTGGATTTGGCTAAACCATCTATGGAGCCCACGAAGACGATGGGGCCGGTTGCATCATCGACCACGCAGACCGAGGTGAACTGCGAGGGGATCATCACGTCTCCCGACGTGGAATCGACCACCTCAAAGCTGTCCCAGTTCTCTCCTCCATCCGTCGATCTTTTCAATCCTTCATGCGTGGCGACCCAAACGGCGGAGTCCAGAAAGGCAAAGTCGCGGGGGAGGATATCTTCAAGATAAGCGCTCCAGCTCTCTCCCCCGTCCGTGCTCTTGAGGGTGAGAGGCTCCTCCAGTCCGGGCGAAGGATAGGTATCAGAACCAGGATATCGATATCCCCCCACCCATACCTCGGTGCGTTCTTGATATCTCTGTATTCCAAGTGACAGGACGGTAATGGGCGTATCCACTTGTGCCCATCCTGAGCCCCCGGTTTGCTCGTCGTGATACAAATAGCGAATTACCGTGTCGGCAGAGTCGGCGTCGGTGTAGACGAATTTATACAGTCCGTTTCGGGTTCCCCCCCATACCACGGTGGTGTCCTGAGCAAAGGTATCGACGGCTACAGCGGTAAACTGATCGTTAGGCTCAAGCGAGCCCTCATCAAACCTCCTCCGGGCAGAGCTGTCCGCAAAGATATTTTGCCAGGTCTCTCCGCGGTCGAAGCTGCGAATCAATCCCCCGGACTTACAGGCAGCCCATACCACCGTGTCTACAACGGCTATGTTTAGGGGAAATTTGTCCGTGGAGCTGGCCTGACCCAGATCCGGGTAAGCTGAATCCCAGGTGGTCCCGTAGTCCGAGCTGAAGTTGAATCCTGAGCCGGTGAGAGAAGGCAATAAAGGCAAGGGGAGCGTCTCCTCCGGCTCATATAAACCCGCCCAGAAGGACTGAACGTCGCCCGCCAGGCAGTAGACCGTATTCGAGTTGAGTCCGTGGGAGGTGTCTTTGGGAAACCAGGTGTCCCCCAGATCCAGGCTGCCGTTCAGCTTGGTCTGAGTCGCCACCCAAAGCAGCTGACCGTCGTAATGAATGTCGTTGATCGAATTCTCCAGTTTTCTCTTCAGGGGACAGACGGTGTCCACCACCACCGCGAAGAAGTAGTTCCTGTAATCGTCAAAGTACTCCTCCTCGAAATCCTCCTGAGCTGCCGAGTCCACAAACACGTTCTCCCAGGTTTGCCCTCCGTCCTGAGAACGTATCAAACCGCCGTACCAGGCGGCCGCCCAGACCGTGGTGTCGTCTACGACCAGGTCATAGGAAACCATGCCTACATATTTGCTGAGTTGGAAAGGAACGTACGACTCCCAGGTATCTCCCAGATCATCGGTTTTGTTGACGCCCCTTCCGCAAGGATACAAGACTCCATTGCTTTCTCTGTTGTATGCCGTAGCCGCCCAAAGCGTGGTGCCATGGACGTCCATAGCCGAGACCTCGTCTTTGTTCAGTCCGTTTCTCTCGTTGTAGAAATACCAGCTCTCACCCCGGTCGGTGGTCTTGGATATTCCCCTGCCGGTGCCGACCCAGATGATGGTATCGCCGCCGGGAAGATACATGACGCGTATGTCGCCCATTTCGTTGCTGGATAAACCGGAGAAAGCCTCATCCAAAGTCATATGCATGCCGGCTAATGATGCTTTGGGAAGCAGAACCACGGCTATGAGAAGAGTCACAAGGAAGAGGTGTCTTTTCATCAAGTCCTCCTGAATTCTTTTTTTATGGTAGACAAGTATCCTAAAAGGAACTCATTCGAATCCTGGCAAATAAAGACCAAGAACCACTTTTGTCAAGAAGAATGGGATGATTAGAAACCGGGCTTCTCCACCAAGCTCTTGCGGTAGCAGCATCACAGGTGCTGTTGCGCGAATTCAGACGGAGGCTCGATGCCCTTACGCTTTTGGAGAAAGAGGAAGCTGTCCGCCATCCGGTTTTAAGCGAAACCGTCACGGTCATAACTTAACAGACGAATCCGGCAGCAAAATTCGTTGACTTTGCGCCACACTTGTGGTATGTTCCCCAAGTGGTTTTCAGTCTTAGCCTGTCTAAGGAATCTCGAGATCGGAGGCAAAAATGACCGATTACAGGTGGAAGACCGCTATCACGGAGATCAAAAAGGGGGAAATACGCGTAAGGGGCTACGATATCGTGGACATGATGGGAAAGCTCTCGTTTTCCGACGCAGTCTTTCTGGTACTGAAGGGGGAGCTTCCCACCAAGGAGGAATCGGAGATGATGCGGGGGATTTTGGTCTCCAGCATAGATCATGGAACCACGCCCCCTTCGGTGCTTTCCACCAGAAACGTGCTCTCCGGAGGGAACTCGTTGAATGCGGCCGTCGCGGCGGGGGTCCTGACCATTGGAGACGTGCACGGGGGGGCCATCGAGAGATGCGCCAGGATTTTGCAGACCTGGGGCAAGAGACCGGACGAAGTGTCCTCTACGGCCAAAGAGCTGGTTTCGGACTTCATTTACAAAAGGCGCCGGATTCCCGGCTTCGGTCACCGACTGCATGAAACCGATCCCCGAACGGTAAAACTCTTTCAGATGGCCGGCCAGCTGAATTTCTCCGGAAAACACATGCAGCTGGCCCAGGCCGTAGAAGCCGAGCTGAGCGACTCGTTGGGCAAACGGCTTCCCATAAACGTCGACGGCGCGATTGCCGCAGTCATTTCCGACATGGGATTCGACTGGAGGATGGGCAAGGGTTTTTTCATCATTTCCCGCGTGGCCGGGCTGGTGGCTCATGCGCATGAGGAGATGGTCCGGGAGAAGCCCATGCGCAAGCTGGGTGACTCAAACTTCGATTACGACGGTCCCGCTGCCCGGCAAATCCCGGGGGATTAGAGAAGAAGTTCTCTTGCGATTCGGCCACGTCAGATCGTTCCGCTCTGACAGATTCGGTACGCCAAAAACTCACTTCCCCTTTCTCTACCGTCCTATGATGATATGGATAGCGTCTCTGTGACTTGCCGATTTAGGATGTGTTTGTCCTGCTATTGTCGACCGTCCCTTGGGACCGGTCGACTGCCGTCTGCATTCCCATAAAGCAAAACGCCAGCCCCATAATCCATTGAGGCTGGCGTTTAACGTTACTGCCACCTGACTTTCTTGAATTAGAAGGTCGTGGTCAGGCTGAATCTGTGCGCGCTCTCCAATCTGCCCAAATCCGCCCAGGCATAGTTTATGCCCAGCATTCCGAATCCGGGGATGTCAAACTGGTAGCCAGCTCCGGCCGCGACACCCTCCTCGTCGGTTCTGATCTTGTATCCGGCTCTGATTGCCAGCCGGTCCTGCCAGCTGTACTCAAATCCCACGCTCCCCTGCTGACCCCGGTCACGGGTATTGTATCCGTCGAACGTAGCCAAAAGATTGCTCGACTCGCCGAACTCGAAGTCGTAGGCTATGCCCACACGGAAGGTAAGGGGCAGCGGATATGATTCGGTGTTCAACCTCACCTCCACGGGCTGTGTGGTGGGATCTTCATCCTGGTCTAAGGTGGTCTCCAATTCGGTACCGCCATACTTGGTGTCCGTTCCGAAGTTGCGGGTGGACATGGCGATGCGAAGGGTTCTGAAGCCGGTGTAGTAAATGGTGCCGAAGTCGAAGGCCACCGAGCCGGAGGAGAGCTCAGAGATGTTTTCCCGGATGTACTTGCAGGTCACACCGAAGGAGAAGCGGTTGGTCAATTGGTGGGCGTTGGATATGCCCACCACCCAGCTGTTGGCGCCGAACAAATTCCCGGTTCCATCCGGCTCTTCCAGGGTGGTCTCTTCCATGTCGTCCATGGTCAGGACGGCCAAATGAATCCCTACGTTTCCCAATCCCGATACCGGCCTGGAGTACGCCAGATAGTTGTACTTGATATCCGCGATCCAGTCGGTATAGCTGAAGGCCAAGCTGTTCTCGTCCATATTGGCTATTCCGGCCGGGTTGTAATACAGCGACATCGCTCCGCGGGTAACGGCCGCGTTGGCTCCACCCATGGCCACCACCCGGGCATCAACGTCCAGCTTCAAAAACTGGGCGCCGGAAGTTCCCACATTGTCAAATTCCGAGGACCACACCTCACCGGCGAAGCACAGCAGGTGGGCCATCAGCAGAAACACAAGGAACTTTTTCATGGCAATTTACCTCCTCGTATGTTTCACCGGTTAGTGAATAACGGCGAACTTCCCGATCTTCTCGCCGTAAGGCGAATCTACATGGAAAATGTAAATCCCAGCGGCTATCTTCTGCCGATTCTTGGTGAGAAGATTCCAGTTCTCGTTTCCGTCGAAGTCGGAGCTTTCGTGTTCTAAGGTCGCTAAGTGATCGCCGGAAATGGTGTATATCCTGATGGTGCACTCGTCGGGAAGATGGGTGAAAGCGATGCGGGAATAATCCCGGCTGGGCTCCCAGTTGTTACGAACGATGTAAGGATTGGGTACCACCTTGATGTCGTCCAGATTGACCAAATCCTCGGAGATTTTAGCCGCCTCGGTCGAGAAGGTGAAAACGTCACCCGAAGTGTTGATCTTGTTGGTCAGAACCCTGACTATCGTTCCCGGATCCGGCCGGGTCAGTTCGCCCGAGTAATCGTAGAACCAGAATCGCCCGTAGTGCGTACCATCAGAAACATAATCACCCGAGGTTATGCCGGGAGTGGTCCAGGCTACCTCATCATACGGAATGTCCAGGATGTAGAGACCGTCTCCCCAGGAGAAGCTGTTGCTCCCATCGTCATCGATGAGCATGAAGGTTATCCTTACGTCGTCCGACGGGTCATTCACAGTACCGATTCCGAGGTCCCAGAACTCGATCGGCACCTGGAAGGTGGTTACGTAGGAGTAGTCTCCCGCACCGTACCAATCCCAACAGTACTCGGTGGCATCCGCTATAAACCTGATTTCGTAATCGTGAGTGGTGGAGCCGTGCCAGGAATATCTGCTGAAGGAGGCATCGCCGCCCGGGTCCATGTACCAATCTCGGGTTGAGTTCAGCGAGTAATTCAGGTTGTCGGGAGGATCAACCGGTCCTGCGGCGTTCTGCACTTCAGCCACCGACTTGACTCCCAATGCCGGCCCGGCCACCTTGACCAAGAGACCGTCTGCAACCAGATATTCGTCGTCACCCGACTGATTGGCCTGGTCGGTCAAAACGCTGTCGTCGTCGGTGACGTCGATCAGATGCCATACGGTCTGGCTGAAGCTGCTGTCGTCGAAAATGACCTTGTAGTCGTGTCCGGTGATCTCCATCGGGTTGACCACCTCCGCGGTTACCGACCCGTCGCCCACTCCGGTGTGCTGCACCGTAAGAACGGCAGGCGGCGAAAAGCCGGTGACGTTGGAACGCGGGGAGACCGCGACCCCGCTTATGCCGTTTTCCAGACTGCGCGGTGAGGCGAAAGGCTGGAAATCATAAGCGATGACATCGTAATAGTAGGTCATTCCGTTGATCAATCCGGTATCCAGATAAGCGTGCGCCAGCCCTACGTCATCCCCTTCAGCCTCCTGCAAATAGCTGGTGATTCTCCATACCATGTTCTGTGTCGGGACGTACGAAGGATCGTCTCCGGTAAAATTGATCGCCATTCCGCCGATTAGAAGATTGCATCCGTCGAAATACTTGTCGTTGGTTCCATTAGCTACACCCGCGGAGTCGCTCCTGCTCCAATAGTCCGCATCAAACAGCTCGAATTCGTAAGGCGGCTCTCCGGTATAATACCAGTGATCCTCCTCCTCAGTAACCGGGATGCCCACTCCCAACGTCAGGTCGGTGACGGAGAAAGAGGTATCTGACATGACCTGCACCAGATACTCGTGACCGGTGAAGAGCTCCGTCCCCCCGTATGCCAGGATATAGCCCTCGGTATTAGCCTCATCATAGCTGACCGTACCTTCAAACTCGGGACCCGAAAGTTGTTCGATCTCCACATGACGTGGAGTGACGCTGCTTTTGTCCCACTCAGCCAGAAGCTCGTAGGTTTCAGGTTGGCCGGAGGTGCTGCGGTAGAGCCGGTATCCCTCGAAGTCCTTCTGCACGTATAGGGGATCATAGAGAGCATTCTCAGGATCACTGGTGAATGCAAAGTAGGGGTCCTCGGACAGCTCCGCCGACTCGTCCCAGGTGATGTAAACCCTCTTGTCGTCCGGCACCAGGGTGACGTTGGGAAGCTCTGGAGGCCGGGGAAGAACGAAACCTATGTCATAGATGGACTGGGCGATATCCGCCACCTGGGGAAGCGCTTCCTCGTCCGGAGCCATCAGAACGGCCACCACCACTCTGACCGTATCACCGGTCACCGTCTCGATGCTGGCTATCTTCAGACTGTCACCGCTCGGATCCCAGGCCCAAACGGTGTCGGTGACCTCTTCGCCCACCGGCACCAAGAGGAACGGTCCGGTGCTCTGGAAGAATCTCTGGTCCACCGGCGTGGTTCCGGTTCCCAGGTCCCAGGGAGCATAACGCTGGTCTCCCACGTCGGGATAATTGTGTCCGGCCATGATGATGTACTTCTCCTCTTCCGTATCCGGGTCTCCGGACTGCAAGTTGGAGGTCTTGAACGAGGTAAGACCCATAGATTGTCCCTTCAAAACGTCCCCCACCAGCACGCCGTCGTTGTTTACGTCTATTGAATCGTCACTGATCTGGTCGTCTCCGTTTAAGTCCACGTCGTACGTTGCAATGGGACTCTCCAGGAACTTATAGGCCAAAAAGCCCGGTACTCTGGCAAATCCCTGCTCGGCGAAATCGCTGTCGTAGCAGTATCCCAAATTCCTGGCATGATCGAAGCCTACCAAATCGTCGTTGGCGGTGGGACCGACGTCAGGATCGCACATGATGGAGAGAAAGCAGTTTCTTATGGGAGCCTTATCCTCTCTGATGTTGACGATGTCAAAGATGAAGAAATGGACGGTCTTGTTGTTCTCGTAATTCCAGGAGTGGGTGAGCTGGATGACCTTCACCCCCAGACCGTATTTTGCTATGTCCTCTCCGTCACCGGCGTTAGAGTTCGAGCCGGTATCCCATCTTTCCAGGTCCTGATCATCAAACTCGCAGTAGCTGTCCTGGATGCCCATGATATCCGGCAGCGGCCAGTAATCCGGAGTGTCATAATCCTCGGGATGACCGGTGATGAATATGTCGGTAAGCCCGGCCATCTCCTCCGCCCCGCCGCTCGGATTGTATCCTAAGGCCACGCGGGGATCGGTGATGGTATTCCAGAGAGCTTCGTCTCTCGTCGTTCCGCCGTTTTTGAATCCGAAGGTTTGCAGAGTGGGATCGTTGACCGTTCCGCCCACCCATATTCCGGCGCCGAAGATGTAGAACTCATTGGAACCTTTGGGCCACTCGCCTCCGGCAGCTCCCAGTTCGATGAACTGCCCGAAAATGGCATAGTTGGTCATGGGAACCCGGAAGTCGTTGACGTCCAGCCCATGCCGAATGTACCTGGTCTTCTGGCTGAAGTGATCGGTCTGCGCCGTCTTAGCCAGAGGTGGGATGACTTTCTGAACCGGCCTTCGAGCCTGGCTCTGCATGGGGAACGCCACCAGCAGCAGAAGGCACAGAAAGACGAACCCACCCGGGATCGCACGTTTGTTAAATAACTTCTGCATGTCAAATCTCCTTATCGAAAATTCATTCGGTGAATGAATCTTGGGTTTCGCGCCGTACCGATCCTTAGAAGGCAATATAGAAACCGACGCTAATCTGCCTGGGAGCTCCGTAATTCATCGGATCTTTGGCATATGCCTTGTAAGCGTTCTGGTATGCCACAAGCTGTTCCTCTATGCTTATCACCCCGTTTCCGTCGGTGTCTTTTACCTTTATCCAATCCCAATACTCGTGAGTATCATCCTCTCCGGGATCCGTTACAGATTCCCACACAAGGCCATCATCGTCCGGACGTCCGGTAGCGGGATAAACATTCAGAATGTTGATGCGGTCAAACAAGTTGAACACCTGGACGAAAACGTTGACCTCTCGTCCCAACACGTAAAAGCTCTTGTCAACGGTCAGATCGGTGGTGTAGGTCCAAGGTTTCCGGTATTGATTAGTGGTTCCCACCCGGTTGCCTTTGTAGTCTCTCTTGGTGTAAGGCAGGCCGCTGCCGGCCTCGGAGGTGACGTTTATTCCGAAGCTCCTAAGAGCGGTCCACTTGAAATCATCCGGGAATCTCCAGTCTCCCTGCAATACTATACTATGTCTGCGGTCGAAATCCAGCGGATTCACCGACTGGGGGAAGACTCTGGGCAATCCGGTCACCGGGTCCGTCTGGTCTCGAGAATGGAACTCGTACTGGTCGGTGTAATCGGAGTTGGTCCCTTCGGCAAACTGCAGAACATAGGATAAGTCGAAGGAAAGATATTTCCTGGGCCGTTTGGACAAGGTGAACTCCGCGCCCTTCACGTTGGCGTAATCCAAGTTCTTGTACACGTCGTAAGGCTGGGGCACGATGTAGATTCTCTCCGCCTGAGTCATGTTGTAGATGTCCTTATAGTAGGCGGTGACGTTGAATTTCATGTCGCGGGTTATGGCCCGGGTGAATCCCAGTTCATACTGGATGTTTCTGGCCGGTTCTAAGCCGGGGTTTCCCACCCTCTGGTTGGACCTCTGAAGGTTGGGGGCTAAAGACTCATACAACTCAAGGAATCGAGGCTGCTGGATGAAGTGCCCGTAGTTGAAGAAAATGGTCATCTTATCCGAGATGGGATGGGAAATGCCCAACCTGGGACTGAAGCTCCAGTTGTCCTCCGACTCCGCGCCCCAGGGATCGGTGTTTCTTCCGCCCACCGAATCGGCCTCCAAGTCCGGCCTGGCCGGAACCACCATTTCGTCGGTCCAGATATTGGCGTCCTTGGACAGGTAGTCCACCCGGCCACCGACGTTGACGACCAATCCCTGAAATTCGATCTTATCCTGGACGTAAAACGCGCCGCCCAAGGGTTTGTATTCATAGATGTCGATGAAGGGCTGGGCGTCCCAGGGAAGGCTGTTATAATGTCTGGTGATTTTGTAGGAGTTGAGCTCGCCGCCGGTTTTAACCTGGTTGTTGAAGCCCACCTGACTGGTGACGTCCACCTTGCCGGTGATCACGTCGCTTCCCCGGATCTGGTAGTCCCTGGTGTCGTAATGCGACCAGAACATGTTGTCTATGGCAAGAGCGTAATTTTGCTCCTGTCTGCGCTCCCGATACCTTCTCCATTCGCTGGCATCGGTCGTGGCCACACAGAATTTATAATCGTCCCACCAGTCACCGCTCCAGACCTCGTCCTTGTGCTGATCGATGAACGCCTGGGCTGCTTCCGGATCGTCGGGGTACATGTCATGGGCGGTTCGCTCCAGAAAGTTCATGTCCAAACGCCTGCCAATGGACCAATCGTTGGTGAAGTAACCGAGCCTGGCTTCGTAGAACGTACTCTTGGAGAGATTATGAGTCGCGCCGATCCAAACCTGGGTGGCCTTCTCCAGGGTCACATCAAAGCTCTCCAGGTTGTACAACCAGCTATGGTTGTACCTCTCATACTGTCTCCGGTTGGCGAAACCTCCGGCTCGAAGGGTGAACGAGGGGGTGAGCTTAAAGACCAGCTTCCCCTGAGTGCGGTAAGTCTGCTGGTTATGGTGGGGCAGCTTATGAAGTCGGGGGCCCCAGTCGTTGGTCAGATACAGATTCCCGCTGAGGTAGTAAGTGAGCTTGTTGTCCGTACCAGGCACGGGACCGCCCACCGTTAAGAAATGTTCGTTGGTCCCCAGATTATAATCATCCAGGAGCTGGTCTGTGGAATACTGGTACCTTCCGGAGAACTCTCTCCCCCCCTCCTGGGTGACATAGTTGACTATGCCCGACAAGGCGTTGCCGTATTCCGCGTTGAACCCGCTGGTGATCAGCTGAACCTCTGAGATGGTGAAGTGGTTCAGATTGGTGGCCTGACCTGCCAGAATGGGATCGGTGATGGACAAACCGTCCACCATGTACACCACCTCCTGCGGCCGCCCGCCTCTCAGGGTTATACCGGGGTTGGCAGTGTCTGTTACCCTGCTGCCCTCGTTTCCAATGACGGTTCCCTGGGTGCCCGAGTTTATGGGTCCGCCGATGGGATCGAAGACCACTCCCGGCGTGCGGTAGACGATTCCGTCGGTGTTGATCACCGGGCGATGAATCACTTCCGCACTGGTAATTATGTGCGCTGTGGAGGTCAGGTCGGGCTCGAAGATGGGCCTCTCTGCCGTCACCGTCACGCCTGCCATCTCCAACGCTTCCGAGGTAAGCTCAAAATTGATGGTGGTGGTCAAATCCAGCGATACCGAAACGTTGTCCACCTCCAGCGGAGCATAACCTATAAGCTGAGCCTTCAGCTTGTACACTCCGGGAATGACGTTCAGAATGAAGTACTGCCCGCTTTCGTCTGCTGCCGCTCCCATGGTGGTTTCCACGATGGTTACGGCGACTCCGGGCAGGCGCTCACCGGTTTCCCTGTCCGTCACGACTCCTGCTATCTTCCCCGTCGTCCCGGCCTGAACCAGGGCGGAGAATGCAAAAAGGAGTATGCTGCTGGCGAGCACCAGTTTCAGGATGTGTTTGGTTTCCAATTTCCTTCCCTCCTGATGAAGAGTTAACCCTCAAATCGTTGACAGAAGTGTTAGCTTTTTTTCTGGGCTACTCACCTCCTTTGAATTTCACCGCGTATGGTCTGACACGTGCGGTTTGGATTATAGTTGCACTCAGTTTATCAGATGACTGTCACGACAGACTGTTTTTTGTTTTGAGGTCTATTCTATCCCATGAACCATGATGTGCCATATGTGGGCCCTGTAGCTTGAACTCTCTGACCAAGTCTGCTCCCAAATCCGGAAGCGGTGGTCGGGCTGTTCAAAAACCGCACATCATGCGGAGGTACTGTGTTTGTTTGATTCTCGATCTACATCCCTAAATTCCTTTGTACGCGCATTTAACCTATTGTCGATTCACCTGTTATATGATCGACAGGCAGCCCGAAAAGTTTAGGGTGCAAATTGTGCAGAAAAAGCATGAATCGACCCTCTCCGACTTTAGCCGACAAATCCGTTCGGAACAGCTAATTCCAGGAGGTCCGATGCGGGGAGTCAGTCCGATGACCCGGCAAGCGTGAGATTGCAAACGGCTTAAACCACTGTCAATGGTCTTCTTCTTTCTGAGATAAGCCTCCTTTATCGTGCTGTTATTCTGGCTGATAGCCTGGATTAAGATAATCTTGTCTATTCGTTTGTAAAGTACTTTTTTTGATCCATAGCGTTTTTTTTTGCCCCCTTCATCCGGGCAGCCGGCTGAGGTGAAGCCGGAATGGGACCTATTTGATGTTCTGCATAGCCTTTCCGATGCGCGATAATCCTTCTTTTATGTTCTCCACGCTGTTGGCATAGGATATGCGAATGTATCCCTCTCCGTATTTGCCGAAGGAGGTTCCAAAGAGCACTGCCACGCCGGCTTCGTTTAACAGGTAGTCGCTGAGCTTTCTGACCTCCCATCCGATTTCCTTCACATTAGGGAATACGTAGAATGCTCCCTTGGGGGTTCTGCAGCTTATCCGGGGTATGGCGTTCAGCCCCCCCACCACCACGTCCCTTCTCTTTCTGAACTCAGCCACCATCTTGTCCACCTCGCCCTGGGGGCCGGCGAGAGCCTGGATTCCGGCCATCTGAGTGAACGTTGCGGTACAAGAGTTGGAGTTGGTCTGCAGCTTGGCGACCAGAACCGCCAGGTCCTCTCTCATCACGCCGTAGCCCATTCTCCAGCCGGTCATGGCGAAGGTCTTGGAGAATCCGTCCAGGATGATGGTTCTCTCCTGCATCCCGGGAAAGGAGGCTATGCTGTGATGGCTGCCCTCGTAGATGATGCGGCTGTATATCTCGTCCGACAGGACGAAAATGTCCCGCTCCAGCGCGATATCGGCGATGGCCTTCAGATCGCCCTCGGTCAGCACCCCTCCGGTGGGATTTTGGGGAGAGTTAACAATAATCAACCTGGTCTTGTCTGATACCAACTTCTTCAACTCATCGGTATCCAGCCTGAAGTCGTTTTCCTCTCTCAGTTGGATGGGAACGGCCTTCCCTCCGATGAAATTTATCATCGACTCGTATATGGGAAAACCCGGGTTGGGGTAGATGACCTCATCCCCCTCGTTGACCAGAGCCAGTATGGCGAAGAACATGATCGGCTTGCCGCCCGGAGTTATGACCACCTGGTCGGCATTTACCTCTATTTTCCTGGTTCTGGATATCTCCTTTGCCACTGTCTCTCTGAGCTGTGCCACACCCGCAGATGGATTATAATGCGTGTAACCCTCGTTCAGCGCCTTTATCCCCGCCTCGACGACGTTCCTGGGGGTGTCGAAATCCGGCTCCCCGATCTCCAGATGAATGATGTGTTTTCCCTTCGCCTCCAATTTCCTGGCCTTGGCCAAAACCTCGAAAGCGGTCTCCGTCCCCAATCGGGACATTCTGTCAGCTAATCTCATTTGTTCCTCCAATTGAGAATCCCTGGTGCTGATACACTTGTTTTCACTTCGGGCTCCAAGGCGGACGCTGCGGTCCGCGGAATCCGACGTTTACGCCTTCTTTTTTACGTCGTAGAGTTCCTTTGCCTTCTGGGCGATGTGCTCCGCAGAAACCTCGAATTCCTTTATCAACTCCCAGGGCTGGCCGGATTCTCCGAATCTATCCTTCACCCCGATCATGCCCAAAAGAAGCGGCTTTCTGTAAAGCTCGGCAGCTTGAGACACCACGTTGGCGATCCAATTACCGAAGCCGCCTACCTGATGTTCCTCCGCGGTGACGATGATGCCGGTTTCCAACGCAGCCCTGATCACCGGCTCTTTATCCAGTGGTTTCAGCGTATGTATGTTTAGAATGCGACTCTCGATCCCGAAATCCTCCTTGAGTATCCATGCCGCTCGCATGGCTTCAGGGACCTCGGGTCCGCAAGCGATTAAGGTCAAATCTTCCCCCTCCGATTTGTACTCGGAAGCCAACATGACTTCGAAGGCGTCTTTGAAACTTGCCTTTTCTCCCCTGTATCTGTAGACGTTGGCCTTGCCGAATTCAAACGGGGTGTTCTCATCGGTGACGATGGGAGTTGCCTCGCGAGCGAATCTTACGTATTTGGGTCCCTTTATATCGAACAGAAGAGCCTCAGTCGCCTTCTCGGTTTCGATCGAGTCGCAGGGCACTGAAACGTGCATATTTGGCAGTCCGCAGATCTGAAACAGATCCTCTAACGCTTGGTGGGTGGCGCCGTCCGGCCCCACCGACACCCCACCATGTGCCCCTGCGATCAAAACGTTGAAATCGCCGTAGCAGACGGTTGTCCGAAGCTGGTCTAAGTTCCTGCCCGCTGCGAAGACCCCGTAGGTTCCGAAGACCGGTATCATTCCCTCTTTGGCCAAGCCGGCGGCCACGCCCGTGCCGCTCTGCTCGGCTATTCCCATGCTCAGGAATCTGTTTTTCCTCTCCGGATGCTTCCCGTAGAACATGCTAATGGCTATGGAACCCGATATATCGGCTCCCAGACAAACGATCCGGGGATCGTCCCCCCTCTTCTCCAGAGCCCTGCCGAAGCCTTTGCGAGTGGGATCCATGTCCACCTTCATGACCTCTTGAACGTTCCAGAAGTAATCCCTCTTGAACTTGGGCATCTTGGCTTCCAGCTTCCTGGTGACCTCAGCCTGATAGTCATCTGCTATTTTGTGCAGCTTGGGGTAGCTCAACTGTTTATTGACGCCCAGTTGCTCCAGAGCCTGCTCCATCTGCTCGCAGATGGGTGCCTTTCCGTGCCAACCGGCCACGTCTTCCATAAAGTCCACACCCTTGCCCTTGACCGTGTGCGCGATGATCACTGTGGGCTGCCCCTGGTGGGCTTTAGCCTTCTCCAAGGCTTCCACCACCTGTTTCATGTTGTGGCCGTCTATCTCCATCACATTCCACTTAAAGGCCTTGTACTTCTCCACGATGGGCTCGATGTCCATTACGTCCTTCACCCAGCCGTCGATCTGCAGGCGGTTCTTGTCCATAATATTAATAAGATTATCCAGTTTGAAATCGCCCGCCTCCATCGCCGCCTCCCAAATCTGTCCCTCCTGGTGCTCGCCGTCTCCGGTGAGACAGAAGACGTGATAGTCTTTGTTGTGAAGCTTCCCCGCCAGGGCAATCCCGTTGGCGATGCTCAGACCCTGTCCCAATGATCCGGTTGAGGCTTCCACTCCGTCCAGCTTGAGCCAATGGGGGTGTCCCTGGAATGGACTATAGAGCTTTCTTAGTTTGACCACCTCCTGTACATCGAAGTAGCCGGCCATTCCCAGACCCAGGTAGAGCGAGGGCGCCTTGTGCCCGGTGGACCAGATTATTCTGTCCCTTCCATCCCAGAAGGGATCCTTCGGATCGTGGTTGGCCACATGCAGATACAGCGCGGCCGTTATGTCCATTACCGACATGGTTCCACCCGCGTGCCCGGAACCGGCGGCACACAGGGAGATCATATTATATCCCCGCATCAAGTTCGCCGCCGCAACCAGCTCATCTACGCTGTACTTTTTCCTGACCTCACCGGTCCTTGAATCAACGATGGGCATCTCTCCTCCTGCAGTCCGTAATATTAACCTTCAGTCCAGAAGCTATTAAACTTCATACGCCTCGCCTCAAGCGCGCGCTTGTGAAATTCGGAACAAATCTTTATAAGATAACATCTTGACTATCTCTGTCAACTCTTTTCTCACCTCTATTCTGCAAATACTCTCTTATGTCAAACATAACACGAACTTCAACCACACTTGTCCCCACCCCTATGTTCACCACGTTTTCGGCTCATCCCTTAGCTGATAACGATTAGGCGAGCGGGTCCGCTTAAGCACAATGCAGCCGTCCACCGGAAAACTGCAAGACGCATGCCATTCCTGAACACGAGTAATTTAGGTCAACCGCCTGATGAAAAGAAAGCTGAATCGAAGTGGAAAGAGGGGGTATTTTTATTCCTCTACGCAACCTCTCTTGGGAGTCGGCCCCAGGCGATAGAGGTAGTTAAGGATATAAAGCACATCTCCCATAGTGATTTCGCAATCGGCGTTGGCATCGCCGGACGACGCAGGATCAGGAACTAATCCGTCCCTGAAAAGGTAATTCAGCAGGTAGATCAAGTCCTCCACGGTTACCTCCTCGTCGCCGTTGGCATCTCCGTAAACGTATGTGTAGCCCGAGGCCAAAACCAAAGCCTCGTAACAGTTGATCACTCCATGCCCCAGCTCGTAGCACTTTCCCGTCTCTATGTAGTACTGGTAGTCTCCTACTTCGTCGGCGCTCTGCTCGATGATTTCCTTGAGCTCGTAGGCACTGAAACTCAAGTCGACGGAGAGCAGAAGCGCTGCCAGTCCGGTGACCATTCCGCAGGCCATGGAGGTTCCGGCGACGTAACCGTAACTCTCGGTGAGGTAGTAGGGCGAGCCGTTCAGGGTTACGGTGTAGGGAGGGGTCGTGGAGAAAACGTCGTCCTCATTCCAGGGCAATCCTCCGCCTCCCGGCGCAGCCACGCTTATCTGTGGGCCAAGATTGCTGTAACCGGCCAACCGCTCCTCGCAGGTCGTGGCCGATACGGCCATGACATTCTGGTATCCCTCTGAATAGTGGGCAGGATACAGCACCGAATCGCCATATCCGTTGCCGGCAGAAGCAACCAGAAGAACGTTTTGGCTGTCGGCGTAACTCACCGCCTGCTCCTTGGTCAACGAGTGCGACCCTCCGCCGCTGTAATTTATCACTCGTGCTCCGTAGTCCACCGCGTGCAGCACGCCGTTTTTGAAAGTATTATGGGTTCCTACGCCCAGACTGTCGAAGACCTGATCGATCAGAATATTACAGTTCCAGTCCACTCCCGCCACTCCGGTGGAATTGTTGGTCCGAGCTGCAATGATTCCTATAACGTGAGTGCCGTGTCCGTAGTTGTCCCTTACCAGTTCACCGTCCCCCGTGAAATCCTCTCCCGGTATGTACCTGGAGCTGTTGCTCAAATCCGGATGGATGGGGAAGCCCTGCAACATGGGGATTCCCGAGTCCAGTATGGCGATCAAGACATCCGAATTTCCCGCAGTGATATCCCACGCGTTGGGAGCATTGATATCCGCCCCCAGAAGGCAGCCGGGAGGCTCACCGCAGTTATCCAGCCACCACTGGTAGCCGTTGGCGAAGTAGTAATCATTGGGAGGATACAAAGCCCGGTCGATCATGTTCGGTTCGGCAAACTCGATCAGACTGCAGGCTTGAAGATTCCGGATCACCTGGAACATGTTGGTCGATAAGGACACCTCCAATTTTCCCATACCCAGCCTATCCGGTCCTTCCACCATCTGAGCTTTGCTCTCTGCGAACAGTCTTTCCACGTCGGAAACCTTGAAGCCGGATTTGGCCTTGAACAGAATTTCCCCTTGGACGTACTCTATCTCCTGCCCCATCCAGGTACCCGTTGAAGTCTTTTTGCCGTTGAAAGACGCTGCAAGAACAGGCGCAGCCAGAAACAGTATGACTGTGACGGCGATCACTGGCAAGCGGATTCTCATACCGACCTCCGGATTCGACGAAAATCAAACCCTCATATAACTAAACGTCACCCCAGCAGAAAAATGAAGCCGCCCGGCGAAATTTCTCACACCGAACATCCCCATAATGCCCTTAAATCATGCGCATCCTACGCCCGGCTCCGCACCGTTTTTGTAAAGGTAATTCAGCAAATAGATCACGTCCTCTATGTCCACCACACAATCGGCGTTGGCATCACCCAGTCTCAGAGGATCAGGCGCCCCGGTCTCCTTGAAAAGGTAATTCAGCAAGAAGATGGTATCCGCCAGGTCGATCATCCCGTCTTGGTTCACATCTCCGGTGTGGTCCGCTAGGAACCGGGAAAGCCTGAGAGTGGGATCGCCCAGCAGGGTCATCCCATAGAACCAGGGACGGGAAAACTCTCCAGCACAGGTTTCCATGTTGTTCGTGCACCACCAGAGGAAGGCCTCCCCGAAGTTGGCGCCCTCGCCCAAGGGCTCATAGTAGTCGTAGAAGCAGAGCATGCTGCCTGTCTTGGTGGAACCCAGCGATACAAGGCCGTACCGGCTTTGGAAGAGGTACCAATTGCCCATATCGTCGTCCTCGACGAATCTGCAGTTGGAGCAGGCGAAAAGATTGTAAAACAGCACCTGAACGTCTATGGTCTCGATCTCGTGATTGTAGAAAAGCGAGTAG
>CAYMNI010000007.1:0-30429 GCA_964391755.1 uncultured Ignavibacteria bacterium | reverse complement strand
CACAAATAGCAAATTCACCACAACTTCAGTGGTGAACAGGATAGCCCCGGTATTTATAGAGGGCATATTATGAACCATACAATTGCCACCCACGCTGAGTCTTGTCCAGGAGAAGACTCCAAGCGCTCGATATCACTGGAACCACTGATTGAAAGGCAGTTAGGCTGTTAGACCATTAGACTCTTGAATTCTTGAACTTTTGAACCCTTGAACTCTTGAACCCTCAGACCATAAACAGGCGATAAAAAAAAGAAAAATGATCGTCAGAAGTGTCAGAAGCGTCAGATATGTCAGTCTCGAAGCTCAAATCGCCTGTCTCCCTGATCTTCCCTCTCCTCTTTGGGGAGACGAAGATCCATCCGGGAGGGTAGGATAAGGGGACATTCCAAATATACCAGCTTCGCAGCTCCAGCACTCCTCCTCCAAAACAAGCTTGACAGATTCAATAGCAGGGCTAACTTGAAGGTGAAAAGAAGAAAGGGGCAAAACAAGATTTCTGTTTTACTATGAAAACTCCTTCGGTTGACAGAAGGATTCTGGTATTCACGGCTGGAGTGGTCTGGTCGGCAGTGGGCGTCGTGCTTATCCTGGTTGCCATCCTGTGGCTCATATCGTCTCACGAAAACTTGATAATCCCCGTCGTTCTTGGAGTTACCAGCGGCGCGATCGTGTACCGTTACGGTTTCGTAAAACTGGCCAAGAAGAATCTCGTCCGCATCTACAGCCAAGCACCGGCGAAAGATAAGGTCTGTATGTTCGCTTTTCAAAACGTGCGAAGTTACATAATCGCAGCCTTCATGATGCTGATGGGCTACGGCCTTCGTCATCTGCCAATACCCAGGATTTATCTTGTTCCCGTATATTTCGCGATCGGCCTTGCGCTTCTGCTGTCAAGTTTCGAATACTACCATCTTCAAACCCGGTGAGGCGATTCAATCCGGATAGTCGATTGCGAATGTGAAACTACTGAGAGGCGAGTAAATGGGGTGAACGCAGGAAAATCGCCGCTACTGTCCGATTTCGTATTCCTTGATCTTGTACAAAAGCGAGCGGTAACTGATGTCCAGAAGCTGGGCGGCCTTTCGTCTGTTCCAGTTGGTCTGGCTGAGAGCTTGGGTGATTAGAGCTTTTTCCTCCGCCGCCACCGTGGCCCCCACCCTTCTTTTGAGAGACAGACCGCTGACGTCCGGGCTTGGGCTCACAGCCGAGGTCTGGGCAGAGAGTCCAGTGGACTGGCGTCTGATGGTCTCCAAAGCTATGTTCTCGTCCTCCCTGACCACGGTCTGTTTTATTATGTTCTCCAGTTGACGCACGTTCCCGGGCCAGTCATAGTTCTGCAGAAGCTTCATGGTAGCGGATGAAATGGGGTGATACTCCTTTTTGTACAGAGCGTAATACTTCTGAAGGAAGTGCTCGGCCAAGAGAGGGATATCGTCTCTTCTGTCTCGGAGCGGCGGCAGATTGAGCGTAACCTCGTTTAACCGATAGTAGAGGTCTTCCCTTATGGTTCGCTCTTTTATGGCCTTTTCCAGATCGCGGTTGGTGGCGCAGACGATTCGGGTATCCACTTTGGTGGTCTTCACCCCGCCTACCCGCATGAATTCGTATTGCTCCAAAACCTGAAGCAGCTTGGACTGCAGCTCCAGGGGCATATCGCCGATTTCGTCCAAAAAGATAGTCCCTTTGTGTGCCATCTCAAACCTTCCCGGCTTGCTCTTATGCGCGCCGGTGAAAGCTCCCTTTTCGTAGCCAAAAAGCTCCGCCTCCAAAAGCTCGTGCGGGATGGCCGCGCAATTCACCTTGACGAAAGCTTCTTTCTTACGACTGGAGAGGGTATGAAGCATCCGGGCTACTATCTCCTTGCCGGTTCCGGATTCGCCCCGGATCAGAATCGTCAGCTCGCTGTCGGCCACCTGCTCTATCACCGCCTTGATCTGAAGCATGCCCGGGCTGTCGCCGATTAATCTCTCGTATTGGGATTTGGCCTTGAGTTCCTGCCTTAGATGATCCAGCTCCTGCCTTAAGCGATTCTTCTCCAGCACGCTCTGAATGTGGAGCTCCACCTCTTTGACGTCAAAGGGCTTGTTTATGAATTCCGAAGCCCCCCTTTTTATGGACTCCACCACGTTCTTGGTTTCCCCGTGACCGGAGAGCATAATCACCTCGGTGGGCCGCTCCATGGACTTGATCTTGTCCAAAACCTCCAAACCTTCCATGCCGGGCATCTTGATGTCCAACAGCACCAGATTGGGATGGGCTTTGGAGACCATCTGTATCCCCTCCAGCCCGTCTTTGGCGGACAGGACGTCATAGCTCTCCCCCAACCCTTCGCTTAGGATCCAGGAGACCTTCGGATCGTCGTCAATTACCAATATCCGCACTCTATCTCTGTCCATCTCCTGCTGCCTGTCGATAGAAGTTGACTTTACGTATTCTGTTTCCATCGCTCTTTTTATTATCGGCAGAAATTCGGAATCATACAGGTGTGGCAGTCCAGACTTCTCCGGTTCTCAGAGTCTGGTTACGGACAATTCCAATCGACCGCAGGCGATGCTTCGTGTCATGCCACGGGCAGGTCCACGAAGAAGGTGGTGCCTTTCTTCAATTCGCTTTCCACCGAGATGTTGCCTCCGTGAGCTTTTATCACCCGATCCACCACCGCCAATCCCAATCCCGTGCCCTCCTTTTTAGTCGTATAATAACGGTCGAACAGTCGGCTGAGATTCTCCGGAGCGATGCCGCATCCGGTGTCGGCTATGCACACACGGATGTAATCGGTGCCGTTCTGCGGGGCTTTGTACCGGTTGTTTGCCACCCTCAACTCTCCCCCCTGCGGCATGGCCTCTATGGCGTTTAAGACGATGTTTAAGAATACTTCCATGATCTGATTTTTGTCTACCAAGACGTGGTAGCCCTCTATCAGATCCTTCTTCAAGGTGATGTTTCCATTCCCTAAGTCCCTTTCTACCAATTTGAGCGCCCGGCTTAAAATGCTGACTATGTCTTTTCTCTCCATCTCGTACTTGTATGGATTGGAGAAGCTGACGATCTCCTTCACCAGGCCGTCCAGATGGAATATCTCTTCCTCCACCAGATTGAAGTATTTTTCCTTGTCCTTGGCGTTCGACCATTTCTCTCTCAGCAACTGCAGGGTGCCTTTTATGTTAGTCAAGGGCTTTTTCAGATCGTGAGTTATCTCCGAGACCAGATTGCCCATGGTCACCAGACGTGTGGCGTTCATCAGAGACTTCTGTTTTTCGTAGACGGACGCAGACTGAGATACTATTATGGAGATGAGACGCTTTTGCTCTTGGGTCAGACTACGTCCCTGTCGGTTCCCTACCGAGAGCACGCCGTGAACGCATCTCTCCGCTACGATGGGAAAGGAGGTCATCGAATCCGCGTGCCCAGCCAGATCCGGATGATTTTTCACTGCCAGCTTGATCTTGGCGTTCACCTTTTCTGCGTCTAGGACGTCATCCTTGTCCGCCGAGATGCTGATATGCTTCTGCCCGTTCTGACACCCCCGAAACAGACTGGCTACCAACTCACTTGCTTTCTCGTTCCAGCTGAACCACAAGGCGAATTCCACGGGAGTCATCTTCCGTATCTGCTCGAATATCAAGCTGCATATCTCCTCCAAGTCGTCCACCGACGACAGCCTGCCGGCTATGTCGTGCAGCACCTCCAACTCTTCGATCTTTCTTAAGTTCTCGGTGAACTGCTCCGCGTCGTCTATGGCAATGGCCGCCTGAGAGGCGAACGTGGTCAGAAGTTTTAAGTCCCCCTGGGTGAACGCCTCCCCACCTTCCTTGTCGCTCAAATTAATAACTCCCAACACCTTATCCTTAACCCTTAAAGGAACACATAAGAGCGATTTGGTGGCGTAATGCTTCTTCCTTAAATGTCTGAATCGGGAGTCTTTTTCTATGTTTTTCACCACCAGGGGAGTGCCGGTCTGGGCCACGTGCCCGGCTATGCTCGAACCCAACTCCAGCCTGGTACTCTTCACAATATCATGTTCAAGGCCTATGGCCGCCTCGATGGTCAAAACGTTGTCCGACTCCTGAATAAGCATTATCGAGCCGGACTCGGCCTCCATCACTTTGGTGGCCAGAGAGACTATCTTACCCAACAGAACTCTAAGGTCCTCGGTGGTACTCAGGGAGGTCCCTGCCTTGTGCAGGGCGTTCAGTTCGGCCACCCGCTTTTTCAACTCCAGGTTCTTCATCTTCAGTTCTGTCAGCAGCTCGTTCTTCTCCCGATCTGCCTTCCGTTTATCCAGCGCTCTCTCTATGGTGAGTTTGAGATCGGAGAACTCCAGCGGCTTCATCAGATAATCGTATGCCCCCTGGCTGATGGCGCTGATGGCTGATTCCAGCGAGGCATACCCGGTCATCAGGATCACCAATGCGTCTTCGTCTTTGCTCCGTGCCGCCTTCAGGATATCCAACCCGCCGATTCGAGGCATTTTTATGTCGGTCAGCACCAGATCGAAGCTGTCTCCGCTGATCTTCTTCAAGGCCTCTTCACCCTGGTCTGCAGTGGTCACCTCGTACCCGGCCTTGGTGAGCAGCGTACGAAGGCTTTCGCACATCCCCTTCTCGTCGTCTACCACCAGTATTCTCGTGTTTTGTTCCAACATATTTTCCTCGTTATCCGCAACCGGCCCTGCTGTCTGAGCCAAGCGTGCTAAAAGTCATTGCCTCATCATCGTGTGTCCGAAGAACGCGGTGCTACAGCCGACCCAACTTTGCTATAGACCCGCGATGATTTCCTGTACGATCCGTTATCATCAGTCCGAAGCCCGGGGCAGGCTCAGAACAAAACTGGTTCCCTTTTCTCTTCTCTTCACCTGTATCTCTCCGCCATGCCTCTCCATTATGCCGGAGCATATCCATAGGCCCAACCCGGTCCCCTTTCCCCCCTCTTTGGTGGTGAAGAACGGCTCGAATAAATGGGACACGATGTCCTCCGGTATGCCGCAGCCGGTGTCGGAGAACTCCAGTTCCACGCCTTGCTCCGTATTACGCGCTGTGATGTCGATCTTTCCACCCTGAGGCATGGAATCCCGGGCATTGACCAGCAGATTGAGAAATACCTGCTTTAATTGATCCTCAGAGCCGTGGATTGTAGCCAGGTCCTGTGCCAGCTCGGTTTCGATCTTAATGTTCTTGTTAAGGAACTCTTTGTCCACAAGAGAGAGGGTTTGCTGGAGGATCGAAATCAGATTCAGCTCCGTCATCCGGCTCTTCTCCGGGCGGGCGAAATCCAACAGACTCTTGACGATACGGGCAATGCGATCAACCTCTCCCTTAACCGCTTCCAGGTTCTGACGGTTAGGGTCGGCAGCTTCGAAGCTCTGAGAGGCGATCAGAAGGTAGTTTTTGATGATCCCCAGTGGATTATTTATCTCGTGGGCTAACGATGCGGAGAGTTGGCCCAAAGCGGCCAGTTTTTCGCTCCGGATTAGCTGTCTTTGTGTCCTCTTTAGCTCCGCATACATCTCCTTCTGATTTTCGTAAAGCATGGCGTTCTGGATGGCCACGGTAAGCTGGTCCGCAAGGACGGAGATAAACTCGATATCGTTGTCTACGAATCGCAGATTTATCTTTTTCGGACCCAGAATCAGCAAGCCCACCAGATCGTCTCTGCTTACCAGGGGCACACACAGCCTGCAGCTCAAATCCTCTAGAATCTGTCGTTCTGAACTGCTACCCTCTATCTGCGACTGAATCTCCTCTAAAAACAGTGGTTCTCGTGCACAGAGAAGCAGTTTGAATAACTCCCCTTCCGGGCTGATTTCCACCAGGCTGAACTTATCGGAAGCCTTAGCTTGACAATCGGTTAGCTTAAGCAGCGAAAGTCTATCGTGTTTGGGACTTCTCTTGAGCAAAATGGCGATCTTCTCTATGCCCAATTGATCCGACACTGTGGCCAGCGCCTCGTTAAGCAAAGTCTCCAAATCCAAAACTGAATTGAGCTTTCGTGAGAGTTCGAAGATGGTGTAAAGATCGAATATCTTCTGTTTCAGGCGCTTGTTGGCCTGTGTCAGTCGACCAACCTTGTCCTCCATTACCTTCTTGAGGAGATCGACTGATTCTTGAATCCTTCTTCTCACCTGTGTGTCCGATGGATTCGGACAATCCGGAAAGCTATGAAGATCAGACATAGGCCATAATGGGACATCGGATTTCGTAAGGCATTCCCGGTCTACACGGATGTGCCGAAGGGGACACCCCGACGACCAGGACAAGGTGGGACCATGCCCCACCTTCCATTATGGTATCATCGGCAGAAGAGACAGCAAGTTAAGAGGAATCTGCAAGGTTTTGCACTCTGGGGAAAAAGGGGGGGATGGGACTCCTCTCCCTTGATGGGAGAGGATCTAGGTGAGGGTGATAAGTTCACACCAAATATCCTTAAAACAAACTATCCTTCAGTTTGTAGGTAAGAAATGCCGTTAGGACTTTCGAACACAAAATGTCGGATAGGTCTGTCAGCCACATTCGACCTAAGAACTATCGCTTGCTTTCTCATCAGAGGCAAACGAGAAGTGCATCTGAACGATCAGCCATTTCCCGTCACGTTTTTCCAGAACGCCTGTCCATCTGGTGTTCATCCATGCGTAGGGCTTGCCGTCGGATTCACCGAAGTCATCCAGAATAGCTGAAAACCAGGCCACCTCACCGGAACGTGACAGGTTGATTTTCAGATCTCTGATGTCGCTGCCCGTAGCCTTAAAAGTCGGATTCATAAACACCTTCTCGACCAAGTTCCGGAAGGCATCAAAGCCGGTGATGGTGGATTTTGAATCCGGGTGAAAGATGAAAAAAGAAGAGTCCTTGGTGATTGTTGCGTACAACCGCTCGGGATTCTTCTCCGGGTAGGGCCATTCTATGCTGTCACGAACAGCCTGCGCGACTTTGGCTTTTTCTGCTGCAACATCTGTTTTCTTAGAGTTGGAGCCACCGCCCCCATTCGAGAACGAGGCTGACATGGTATTCAACCCGGGTTGGATGCGTCGCGTCATTTCAAAACTCCTTCCTATGAAAGTAGGTCCGAGATGTCCGTTAGGACTTTCGGACACCACGCTCCCCGTCCTGAATTCTATGCGTGCATCCCAACTCGGGGAAGCTGATTTACTGCTATCTGCGAAGTGCCAGGAGCATCAGGCTTCTGATCTACTCACTTGGTCGGGCTCTGGTAAGTCAGTCGTCCACTATCGCGTGCGACTTCCGATGCCAAATGCTGTCCCAGTATCGCCGATAATGTCGATAGCTCAACAACAACACCGCATTTACCAGGTAGACTGCCGAGAGTGCAGCCATTGCCACAGTTGCAGGTATGGACAGATATTTGCCCTTCAAGTACAGCGGCAAGCCCCATGACAGTAAAAGCAAGATCAAGAAGTATATGGCACCGGTCGCGGTAGAGCTGAGATCAAGGACCCTCCAGCTTCGCCGTGCAGGTTTGTTGATATTGTGTCCTGTCCAATTCAGACCATCGACTTTTGACTCAATGCAGTTTTCGATGTAGCTTGCGATCTTTGCGATGGTGAAGGACTCAGCACGATAGACCAGGAAGATCGGCGTCAACAGCAACAACAATATCACCCCGTAAAGGTCGTAAGGGACGACTGTGGCGAATTTCGCGCAAAAGGTGAATGCAACAAAGGCCACAGTTCCCGAGAGAGCAAGTACCTGCCTCTCCAGTTTGATGTGGAGAAGAAGCTCTTCGCGCAAGGTGTTGTATTCCTCAAGCATACCTTTACACATAGCTCCTCACCCGGTCTGTAGGTCCGAAATGTCCTTTAGGACTTTCGGACACAGAATGTCGGACAGGCCTATTGGCCATATCCGATCTACGACCTGCTCACCCTCCCTTTAATTCACTCCTATGAAGGGAGGGAAGAGTGGGACTCCTCTCCCT
Organism: uncultured Ignavibacteria bacterium; assembly: GCA_964391755.1. Classification (GTDB taxonomy): domain Bacteria; phylum Zixibacteria; class MSB-5A5; order MSB-5A5; family SM1-73; genus SM23-73-3. The sequence continues at coordinate 22,497 of CAYMNI010000007.1, read as the reverse complement.
CGATGGGAGAGGATTAAGGAGAGGGTGACAAGAACAGACCAAATATCCCTAAAACAAACTAATCTTCGGCCAATGACCCTTCTTTGTGCCACTCATAGAATATGCACCTTCCCAGTTCCGGAGCATACTCATAGCATCTCTTATAGCTTCCGAAGGGGACTTTCCCATCCAGCGCAAAGCAGTCCAAATCCATATCTTTGCAGGGGATTTCCTTGAACCTGGTCAGGTTCCTCTCCTCCCCTGCAACTTCGGTTATAAGCTTGGGAAGTGATTTCGGTCTCATGCTACCAAGATTGTGTAAGGAACTAAAGGTTCCTGACGTACAAGTTTCAATCTTTATCGCTGGCAGAATCCTTCACGCCATATTCATGCAGTTTGTTTCGCAGGGTGCGAGTGGAGATTCCGAGAACTTCCGCCGTCTTGGTGCGGTTTCCACCCTGGGCTTTCAGGGTCTTCAGTATCAGCTTGCGTTCGGCATCTTGCACCGTTGTGCCTACCTTGATCTCGTCGGTAGGCACCTCTATTTTTCCGAAGCTCAGCTCCTTGGGGAAATCCTTGGGGGTGAGGATTCTGCTTTTGGCGGTCACCACCGCTCTTTCTATGTAGTTCTCCAGTTCTCTCACGTTTCCCGGCCAGGCGTACTCTATGAACATCTGAAACACCTTGGGAGAGATGCCCTGAATGCAGCAGTTGTTCTCCTGGTTGTATTTCTTGAGGAAATGCTCGGCCAGCGATGGAATGTCTTCCCTTCTCTCCCTCAACGGTGCTATGTGGATGGGAACCACATTCAGCCTGTAATACAAATCCTCTCTGAATTTCCCGTCCTTGATTCGCTTCTTCAAATTCCGGTTGGACGTGGCGATGATTCTCACGTCCACCTGAATGGGAATCCCCGATCCCACCCTTTCGAACTCCCTCTCCTGCAGAACCCGAAGCATCTTCCCCTGCAGGTGAAGGTTTATCTCGCTTATCTCGTCCAAAAGCAGAGTGCCGCCGTCAGCTAGCTCGAAGCGTCCCCGTGACTGCCTGATGGCGCCGGTGAAAGAGCCTTTTTCATGGCCGAACAGCTCACTTTCCACCAGGCCTTCGGGAAGCGCGGCGCAGTTGATGCGGATGAAGGGTCCCTCCCGTCGGGGGCTGTTGTAGTGAATAGCCTTGGCGATAAGCTCTTTTCCGGTTCCCGATTCGCCGGTGATGAGAACGGTGGCTTTTCTGCCCGCCACGGTCTGTACCAGCTCGAATATCTGCCGCATATGGGGGCTTTTTCCCACGATGTTGTCAAAGCCGTATTTCGAAGTGACCTCTGTTCGAAGAAGCCTGTTTTCTTCCACCAGGTTCTTGTGCTCGATCGCTCTTTTCACCACCAGCTCGATTTCATCTATGGAAAAGGGTTTAAGCACGTAATCGAACGCTCCCAATTTCATGGCCTCCACCGCGTTCTGCACCGTGCCGTAGGCGGTCATTATCACCACTTCGGCATCCGGCTGGGAACCCCTGGCAGCCTTGAGCAGCTCCATGCCGTCCATGCTGGGCATGCGAACGTCGGAGAGGACGATGTCGTAATCCTCCTCCTTCATTCTCTCCAGGGCCTCCTCTCCGGTGGCTGCCAAATCTACAACACAGCCGGTGCGGTTGAGGGTCTCCGATAGAAAGTCCCTCAACAAAGGATCGTCGTCCACCACCAGAACCCTGTTCTTCATCAAAAGCTCTCTTGTATTGATCTTTTCAGGTTCAGACATGTCAATTTTGATGTGAAACCGACGAATATCCAAATGATACGACTGTCAGCCGACCATGGGCAATCCTAACCTGATTGTGGTCCCTTTTCCCGGCTGGCTTTCCAACCGTATTTGCCCTCCGTGCGCCTCCACCGTTTTCTTGACGGTGAACATTCCCAAACCCGTCCCACCCTCTTTTGTCGTGAAGAACGGGGCAAAGGCTTTTTCTTGTACCTGCCGGTTCATCCCCATTCCGGTGTCGGATATGCTCAAAACCACCAGTTGCTCATCTACCTTGGTACGAAACCCGGCATCCTCAGCCATCCGGCTTAGCTGAACTTTGATCTCGCCCCCTTCGGGCATGGCCTGGACCGCGTTCCGCAGCAAGTTAAGCACTGCCTGCCGAAACTGCTCCGTATCCAGATCACAGTGGAGCTTCTCGCGGGGAAAAACCTTAACCATGCGGACATCGGGCTTTTGATTGGAGGAGTCCATCTGGAAAAAGCTTATGGCCTCTTCGGTGAAGCCCGCCATTTCCACCCTGCGCAGGTTAAGTTTGATCGGCCTGGATTGAGCCAGCAGGCTCCCCACTATTTTGTTCAAAGCCTCCACCCCCTGTATGATCTTCTGTACGGATTTCTTCCGGGGATCTCCCTGCTCAAGATCTCTATCCAGAAGCTCGGCGAAGCCGCGTATCCCTCCCAAAGGATTCTTTATCTCGTGTGCCACCACGGCGGTCATCTCGCCCAAAGCGGCAAGGGTTTTTACCCGCGTCATCTCATCATCCGCAGATTCCGGATCGTTCTTCCTGGAGAAGACCTCCACTGCCCCGAAGGGTTCTCCCTGGGCATCTTTCAGAAGGGCTTGGGAGATGCTCACGGTGATCCTCTCTCCATCCTTCGTCTCGATGTCTTTTTCTCCTGCCTTGTGCGTTTCTCCGGTCTTCAATATGCCAGGCAAGCTGAACTCCTCATCGGTTCTCTGTTTCCATACCTGGGTATAGGATTTTCCCATCACCTCTTCCGCTGTCCTCCCCAGAATCTCCTCTGCTGCTCGGTTGAACGCGGCTACCCGACCACTCAAGTCGACCGCTATCACCCCCTGACTCAGACTCTCCAGGATGCTTCGAAGATAGCAGCACATCCGGTCCTTTTCCGCCAGACTTTGCCTTAGCTCTAGGTTGGTTTGCGCCAGTTGACGGTTCAGGTTCTCGATTTGTGTTTGCAGATCTTGATAGGCGATATTGAGCTGCTGCGCCACGAGGTGGAACGCGGGAACGGACCCGCTCTCCCCTGGCATCCCGCCCAGCGGGATTTCCGACCTTCTTTTCTCTTTCATCCGATCGCTCTGAGTTTCGATATCCCCATTAACGCCTTCCCTGGAAACTTCGTAGGATCGCCCAATTGGTCAATTTAAGCCCCCTGTCAGGTTATGGCAAGTCCTTTTTTCTGCCCGATCGGGGCTTCAGCTTAAGCCGTATGTACAAAAACTCGTACCTGAAAGAATTAATTTAGTCGACCATCAGTGAAAAAAGGCGGGTACTCGTCTAATTTCGCCCAGAACATAAGCTGGAATCGTTCAGGGATAGCGTAGGAGCGTATCTTCGGGGATCAGGGTACCTCGAAGGACTAACCGAATCGAGGAAAGAGTAACAGATAAATCAGCTTTTGTCTCTTTGCTTCACCAGAGTTTGTATTCTTTTCTCCACTACCTCAAGAAGGCTGGCCTGTTTTTCGATCTGCCTGAGAATGGGCTTCACCTCGGCTAAAGTTCTCAGATTGGATTGAAAATCGACGTCTACCCCAGACGAGGCGATCTCCTGGGTAATCTCTGCTATACTTCTGCCTGTTGCATCTTTTCTCTTCAGGAGGGATTTCAGGTCTTCATCCTTCCCTTCCCTCTCCAGTTCGAACATTATCATGTTGGACAGGCTCAGAACCTGATCGAACAGATCCGATAATCTTCTGTATCTCTCCAACAGACTCATGTTCTCTTTCTGACCAGGGGACGCTCGGCCGAATGGAGCGGGCCATATCCTCTAAAGACTGCGACCATTCCAAGCGCTGAACCAGGGATTCGTCCGAGGCGTAAATCGGTAAGGGAAAAACTCTGCCATTGGCAAGTGTCGATATGCAGCACCGTTGTGTCGGGATTTCGAACAGTGCCGGGGAATTGCAGAGAGGACGTCTCTCAGGTTCTGCTTTGAAGATCTGACAGTTCTTCCAGCTCCGTCTCCAACTGTTTGACTCTGCCCCTCAGTTGGTTTATTTCCACCTTCAGCTTCTGTTCTCCCAAAGCCCTTTCTATGGAGTTCTTTAGATCATTCAGTTTGAAGGGCTTGATTACGTAATCGTGAGCCCCCTGACGCAGCGCCTCGATAGAACTATCGATGGTGGGATATCCGGTCATGATGATGGCCAGAGTATTCGGGGCTATTTTGCTCAATCCTTTGAGGGTCTGGATTCCGTCCATGCCCGGCATTTTCAAATCCACCAGGGCCACGTTGGGCGGGTCAGCTAGGGCCAGCTCCAGAGCCTTTTCTCCGGAATCGGCTAAAGCCACTTCGTAGCCCTGGCTGCTTAAGAATTCCAGTAGGAGTTCCCTTACGAACAGCTCGTCATCCGCTACCAGTATTCTGTCTGTCGTGGTCAAGCTTCCTCCCACTGAACGCTGCCCGGGTTATGAACTGGTGCCCATACAAACCCAACTTGGGATTCTCCCAACACCTCACCATCCAACCTGGCTCAGTTTACACTATATTTATCGCCAAACTTCTCCCGTTCTTGAATCGCCGTTTGGCGTTACCAAAAACGCTCGACCGACCTGCGTTCCGGCGCGAAAAGCAGAATTTTGTATCTAACGCTTCTTGGCTGCTTTCTTCTTCAATCCCCGGCTTTTATTCGCCTTCCTTTTGTTACCTTTGACTACCTTGGTTATCTCTCTTCTCAGTATGTCCTCTATGCTTCTCTGGGTTTCATCCTGCTCCAAAAGCGCATGCTGGAAAACCTCTTCAATCCTCTCCACGAAGACAAACTTGGTTTCCTCTTTTATCTTTTTCGGCAGTTCCAAAAGGTTTTTTTCGTTTCCCTTGGGCAGGATCACCGTCCGAATGCCCACCCGATGGGCGGCGGAGGTCTTCTCCCTCACCCCTGCCACCGGAATCACCCGGCCTCTGAGAGATATCTCGCCGGACATGGCCACGTCGTTCCGTATGGGCCTGTCACTCATCACCGAAGCGATAACCAGGGAAACCGTAATCCCGGCGGAGGGTCCGTCCTTGGGTATGGATCCGGAGGGGAAATGAATGTGGATGTCGTAACCGGTGAAATCGTCGTAGTTGATTCCCAGCATCTCCGCTTTGGAGCGAACGTAGCTGTGCGCCGCCTGTATGGACTCTTTCATGACGTCGCCCAGCTGGCCGGTGAAAATCACCTGCCCGTTTCCCTTCATCTTCAGCGCCTCGATCAGCATCAGATCGCCCCCTGCCTCTGTCCATGCCAGCCCCACGGCCACCCCGATCTCCGGAAATTTGGGTATCTTGTCCGGGATGTACACCGGAACGCCCAGATACTCCTCCAAATTACCGGCGGCGACGCTGCATGGGGCAAAACTCTGGGAAGCCTTGGCCCGGGCGCATCTCCGACAGATGCTTTCCACCTCCCTCTGCAGACCCTTTATGCCTGCCTCTATCGTATACTGACGAATGATCTTCTTGAGAGCTTCGTCCGAAAACCGGATATCCACCTCCGAAAGTCCGTGTTTTTTCAGCTGCATGGGCACGATGAACTTCTTTGCAATCTCCAGTTTCTCCTCCTCGATGAATCCGGAGAATTCCACCACATCCACCAGATCATATACCGGACCGGGAATGTCTCCGCCGACCAAGGCTGTGGTGACGAATAACACATCCGAGAGATCGAAAGGCACACCCAGGTAGTTGTCCACAAAACGGGTGTTTTTGTCGACGTCCAGAGCCTCCGCCAAGGCGCCGGCCGGGTCGCCTCTCAGATGTTCGGTGGCCATCTTGTCCACTTGTTCTATCATGACCAGGGGATTTGAACAACCCACTTCCCTGATGGCAGCCAAAATCTTGCCCGGAGATGCCTCGGCATAGGTGGACCGGCTTCCCTTGATCTCAGATTCATCCCTCATTCCGGCCACGCTGATTCGCACGAATTTCCTTCCCAGGGCTTTGGCGATCGACTGGGCCAGTGACGTTTTTCCTGTGCCGGCGGGACCCGCAAAGCAAATGGCAATCCCCCGGTAATCGCCTTTGAGCTTCCGGACGCTGAATAGCTGTAAAATGTCCTCCTTGACTTTATCCTGGCCGAAATGTTCCCGGTTCAGGATAGCCTCCAGCTTATCTATGTCCACTTGACCACACTTCTCTTTAGTCCAGGGCAAAGAAAAAAGCCAATCGATGTGCGTTCTGACCATGCCATACTCGGCCGAGGCCGTGGAGATAAGCCTCAATCTGTCCACTTCCAGGAGAGCTTGCCTCTCGACGTAAGCGGGAAGAGAAGATGCTTTAACCCTTGCTTTGAGCTCCTCTATTTCCTTCTCCTGAAGTCCGGTCTCTCCTAGTTCCTCCTTTATGGTCTTCAGCTCTTCTTTCAGGATTTGTTCTTTTATCTTCCTCTCCAGATCCAGTTTGACGTCAAAGGTCACATTCTTTCCCAGTTCCGCGCGTTTGATTTCGGTTTCCAGCAATCCAATCAAATCCCTCAAACGAGCTTCGGAGAAAAGTTCCTCCAAGACCTTCTGTTTGGAGGCTAAGTCAAAATGGAGGGAGGATGCTACCGTGTCGGCAAATCTGCCCGGCCGGTCTCTGGTCATGCTGAGAATGTGATATAGCTCCGCCGGATAACTGGAGTCCAACTCCACCAACCTCTTGATCAGCCCCATGGTCGTATCGACCAGATGTCTTTCGGTTTCGGGATTGCCGCTTCGCCCCTGTAAGGTTTCGATTTGAGCCATGAAGTAAGGGTCAACTTGGGTCATCTCACCCACGCGCACTCTGATTATGCCTTCCAAGGTCAGTTGCTTCGCACCTTCGCCGGACTCCTCGACCATCACTATTTTCGCCGCCACTCCCACCGTGGAAAGCTGCTGGGGAGATACGTTATTGGTAACGGCATTCCCCGCCCAGGTTACCGCGATGATCCGGCCGGGCTTGCCGTAATCCTCAAGCAACCGCAGGTTCCTCTGGTAGCCCACTTGGAGGGTAGAGATTCCCAGCGGGAATACCACGGTGCTCATCAGTGGAAGCACCGGCAAAAGGTCCGGCAACTTCACTTCAGTAGATTTGATCTCCGAATTCATAATCTGCGCGCCAGTTCTGGTGAGTTTTCAGTTCCGAATAATATTCAACAGATAGAATAATCGATCTTTCAGTTCGCTGTCAAGCGTTATTTCGAAAGCCTGGCCGGAACCGTAAGGCTTCTCCGAGAGCTTCATCCGAATGTAACCTTCCTGATCCCTGGTTCAGTCCTTAGAGCTTCCTGTCAGCACTTGGTACCGGAGATGCCTCTGATTGATCCCCCCAAGTTACGGGATTGCCCACCGTTATCTCGTTTGCCCCCGACAGCCTGGGAGTCCGAACTATAGTTAACTATCGGCCGGACAGGGTCTGACTTCATCACCTGGGCACACAAGTCAATTCGGCTGTCATGCGATACCCCAAGGGCTGGTGGCAGCCCCTACGGATTTTGGAGACTGCAAGGGGGAGGACCGTTCTTGTAGATGTAATTGACCAGGTAAAGCACGTCAGCCATGTTTATGGTTTGGTCGCAGTTGACGTTGGCATTTTGCAAAGGCCGAGGCTGCGGCCCGCCTCCGAAAAGGTAGTTGGACAGGTAAAGAAGATCGCAAACATCGAAAATGCCGTCGCCTGTGATATCCCCTTCTGCAACTGTGGTGACCGTTTCGGCAGACTTCTTTGTCCTCCACAGGTTGGCGCTTGAGATGGCTTGGATGCACCAGAAACAGAGTACGGCAAGGATGGTGCCTGCCCAGACAAGGGCTCTGAGTCTTCCTCCGGCTACGGATCTGCAAGCTCCGACGATACCGACAAACGCTAGGATTGTCACGAACGGGTAGATGGGGGCGCAGAACCTGGTGGCTGTCGAAATCGGTGCCCAGTAACTGGTAATCACGACAAAGGATAAGGTGTAGGATGCCACGTAGACGACGGATATGTCCATGCCCTTGATCCATGTTTTGCTTCGTCCACTCAGGAGGAAGATCGCGATCAAAGCCAACAATAACACCCCCGCGATCAATCCCAAGATTTTGACTGGTAAGCCGAGGTTCCAGCCGGCCTCATAGGGAAACAGGGTGCGGTTAGCGAAGCTCAGATCAAGCGTCAGAAGATCACGATAGACCGTGCCAAGGAAGGAGATGATATTGTGCCATAGAGAAGGCATGGTATGGTGCCCGTATTCTGGAAGTCGCTCCCTGTAATGTGAGCAGGCAGTGAGATAGAACAACACCGGCGCGCACGCGACACCAGCGAAGACCACCGAGGTTCTTATCCTCTCGAGTACCCCCCTCTTGTTGTCGTGGAAGAGAACGATCACCAGGCCGGCAAGAAGCAAGGACACTCCCAGGTAACGAGTAAGCAGAGCGAGTCCGACAACCAAACCGGCCAACACCGGCCATACAATGCCCCCGCCGCTTTTGTCCTGCTTCAATCTCGCCAGGATCAGCACCGCCAGCCCTGAAAGGGCAATGTAAACCGTCTCTGACCAGCAGAAACCGTAGACAAATAGAAGAGGGGCCAAGAACAAGATCGAGAAAGAAGTCAGGTGTGCCACCAATCTGCCGCCGGATCCTCTGGCTACCAGGAATGTGCTCATCACCAGGATGGCGTAGGAAACCATTGAGACGATGCGCGCAGACTGCTCGCCGTAAGATCCCAGACTGTTGGTCATGGCAACTATGATCGGGAAAAAAGGGGGCCAGGTGGCAACCAGTGATTCGGTCCACAGCCCCCTCTGGATGGCGTTAGCTATGGAGAGGTAATTTATCGAATCCGGACTCAGGGTGATCCCACCTCTGGTTAGAAGCCAAATGGCCACTGCGGCCAGGATTCCGTAAATCAGACATTCCCAGAAGCTACCGGTATCCTTAGATGGGGTCGTCATCGGTTGCTCCTATACGCGCAGTCTCTCTTGAAGCGGCAGAGAGTCCGGTGGCGGGCTTACCATCATGCTGAAAATCGATGTTGTATTCCCACACCAAAACAGGATAAGGCGTTTCTCCATCGGTGTCAAGCTGCTTTTTGTATGTGCATCCGGATGTTTCTTTCACACCAGCCGGTGATTGCAGCCGTCTTCTCGTTACAAGAATTATGAGCACCAGCAACATTTCCCCCGGTTCTTCTCTTAACAACCTCGTTCAGTTAACGAATGCAAGCAGCAGGGGCAGTTGGAACACCCACCTATTCGGTCAGGGGTCCGGGGAGGATCAACTGAGCACTCTGTGATCGGATTTATGCTAATGCCTGTGAGGAATAACCTATGGCGGATACGTTCAGACCATGCCGGGGCTTAGCTTCGTTCCGCTTTGAAACCATCTCACTGGGAGGGGCCGTCCGGATCTTTGGGTCGGACTATAACGTATCCCTGGTCCAGGTGGTTGCCGTTTATGTCATAGATCTTGACCAGATACGTACCCTTCGTTAGACCGTATATGAACGTAGTTACGTCGAAATCGCACGTGCACCTGCAATCGAATCCCTCGTCTTTCTCCCGGACGTCGAAGCCATAGTTGGTTTTCTCGACTTCCGTCTTGATGTCGGCACAACAGTTGTAATGGGCGTTGGCGTGTAACACCCGGATGGTGTCGTTGAAGGTGCTTAAAACTATCGATCCGCTTCCCAGGATTTTCTCTAATCTCTGAGTTCCATCCTTACATTCACTGTGGATGGACTCAGCCGAAAACGGAGGCAGGCTTTGGGTGGGGTAGTCGTTTTTGCAGTTGCAGATAATCGCCGCAATCAAAGCCAGCATAAGTATCGAAAGGAATTTGAGCTTCGTCACTTTTGGGGATTCCTTTTCATTCGTGATCTTCGGACATTATCTTATGGTTATAAGTAATATACGCTCCCTCTCCATTTGTCAATAGGTAATTGCCATTATTTCAAAGGATTGAGGCTGAATAATAATCTCATAGATCACATTCGTTCCGGAGCTTTGATGCCCAGAAGAGAAAGCCCGCTTTTCACGGTGACCTGAATGGCTTTGACCAGCAGCATGCGGGCAGAGGTCAAATTCCGGTCTTCCGTTATGATTCTCTGTTGTTGGTAGAAACGATTGAAAGCGGAACAAAGGTCGATCAGGAAGGAACAAATGCCGGCAGGTTCATAATTGTCTGCCGCCGACTTCACCCTCCCCGGAAAATCCTCCAGCAGCTTGATCAGGACACTTTCCTCTTCAGTAGACAAGACGCTGTGGTCTAAGTCCGGTGAAACAGTTTTCCCGTACTTGCGCATCAGGCTGCACAGCCGGGCGTGGGTATATTGCACGTAAGGGGCGGTCTCCCCTTCGAAGGAAAGGACCTGATCCCAGTCGAAGTTTATATCCTTGTTCCGACGGGTGGAAAGATCGGCGAAGATTACCGCACCTATGCCCACCTCCCTGGCCACCCCTTCCTTGTTCTCCAGTTCGGGATTTTTCTCCTGGATGATCCGTTCGGCCAACCGGATGGACTTGTTCAAAACGTCCTCCAGGAAAACGATGTTCCCCTTTCGGGTGGACATCATCTCCTGTTTGAATTTGATCCAGCCGAAATCAACGTGCACGCAGTCTTTGGCCCACTGGTATCCCATTAACTCCAACACTTTGAATACTTGTCGGAAATGAAGACTTTGGGCATTCCCCACCACGTACAGGTTTCTATGGAAATTATAGGTGTTTCGTCTGTAGATCGCTGCAGCTATATCCCGCGTTGCATACAAGGTAGCTTCATCACTCTTCTTCAGCAGGCAGGGCGGAAGATCAAATTTGTCCAGATTAACCACCAGGGCATCCTGGCTGATCTGGGCCAAACCTTTGGTTTTGATTTCCTCTATGGTTTGATCCATGTATTTGTTATAGAAGCTCTCTCCGGGATAGGTGTCGAACTCGATGTCCAACATCTCATACACCCGCTTGAATTCTTTAATGCTTGTCTCTCTGAACCTCCTCCACAACTGCGTCGCCTCATCATCTCCATCTTCCAGTTTCTTGAACCACGCGCGAGCCTCTGCCTCCAGCTCCGGCTGCTTCTCCGCCTCCTGGTGGAATCTGACATAAAGGTCGTAGAGGGTGGATATGGGATCCTGTTCAAACTCCTTCTCGTCTCCCCACATCTTGTAGGATAATATCACCTTGCCGAATTGGGTTCCCCAGTCGCCCAGGTGATTAATTCGAACCACCTTATATCCCAACCGGCTGAAGATGTGATACAGGGAGTTGCCGATTACCGTGGTTCGGAGATGCCCGACTCCAAACGGCTTGGCTATATTGGGAGATGAAAAATCGATTAAGATGGTTTTGCCTTTGCCCTGGTCGCCGGAACCGTAATTCTCATCCTGCTCGATCACCTGGTTGAGCACCAACTCCGCCAGCTTGCTTTGGTCCACTTTGAAGTTGAGATAGGGTCCCACGGATCGTATTTCTCGTATCAATTCCGTCGCCCTAATCTTCGAAGCGAGTTCTGTGGCGATTTGGTTTGGGGCTTTTTTCAACTTCTTGCCTAGGACAAAGCAGGGAAAGGCATAATCCCCCAGCTTCCGATCCGGCGGCACCTCTATCAGGCTCCGGATTTCGTGCGGAGAAAGATCGGTCCCTCGGGAGATGATCCGGACAATCTCTTCGACGAACTTGCTCATATCGTTGTGAAGTTACGAACAAATGGGAGGATTGGCAACCGGAAATTTGACCGCTCTCCGTCCGCAGTCAATGTGCCTGCAGCCAGGATGATCCCCCCGTATTCATTGCCCAATGGCCGACAGGACGGTTTTTCCTCTGCCGCTAAACCGGAATCTGCATTAACGCCTTACTCCGTTCCCGCCGATCAAGATAGTACCGGCTGAAGACATCTTTGACTTCACCGAAAGAATCGCTAAATTGGAGATAGAGAAACTGTAAGCCAACACTCCGGGATTGCGATTTCTGATGAATAAGAGACGTCATGGTTGTTAATAAAATTCTTTTTATCAATACGGCCTCCCTTGCGATTTGTCTGTATATGTTGCTTCCTCCTGCTTTCGGCGAGGTTGATACCGCTTGGGTCAGGAAATACAACGGCCAGGCAAATGGCCAGGACAAGGCGGTTGCATTAGCGGTAGACGGTTCCGGCAACGTTTACGTCACCGGTTCCAGTTCCGGGACCAGCACTTCCTTAGACTATACCACCGTCAAGTACCTGCCCAACGGTGATACCGCCTGGGCAAGAAGGTACAACGGAACCTCCGACGGTGAAGACCAAGCGACTGCAATAGTCTTGGACGGTTTCGGCAACGTGCTTGTGACCGGATTCAGTTGGGGCGGCGTTACGGACTACGATTACGTCACCATCAAGTATGACCTCGATGGAAACGAGCTATGGGCAAGAAGGTACGACGGACCCGCCGGTGGCGAAGACAAAGCCTATGCGATTGTGGCAGATGGATACGGCGCTGTCTACGTTACAGGCAAGAGTGCAGGCGACGGGACGTCCGACGATTATGCCACAATAAGATATCAGCCGGATGGAGACACCGGCTGGATTAGCAGATACAACGGTACCGGGAACAATCCGGATCAAGCCCTTGCCTTGGCCGTAGACCATTTTCGTAACGTTTACGTGAGCGGATGCAGTTGGGGAGGATTGACCAATCTCGACTACGCCACAGTCAAGTACGACTCGACCGGGAATCAGGTATGGGCAGAAAGATACAATGGCCCTGCCGATGGTCAGGATAGAGCCAGCGGTATCGCACTCGACGACTCAGGTTACGTGTATGTGACCGGATATAGCACAGGCATTGGCAGCTTAAGGGATTATCTCACCATAAAGTACTATGCCCATGGAGATACCGTCTGGTCAAGAAGGTACGACGGACCGGCCAGCGACCGGGATGAAGCCAAAGCTTTGACCGTCGATGGCTCGGGCAACATTTACGTGACCGGATACAGTTGGGACTACGGCACCAATCTGGATTGTGCCACCGTAAAGTACCTGCCGAACGGTGATGCCGCCTGGGTAAGAAGATACAATGGTCCTGCCGACGCGGGAGATTATGGACGGGCTGTGGCTACCCATGCCTGCGGCAATGTTTATGTGACCGGATCGAGCCAGGGAAATGGGACCGGTCAAGACTATGTTACCATAGGTTACTCTCCCGGCGGTGATACGCTTTGGGTGAAAAGCTACGACGGAGACGCCGCTTTTGATGACGGGGCCTTGGCTGTGGTGGTGGATGCAGGGGGTAACGTCTATGTCACCGGATACTGCCAGGGATCTGCGTCCCAGGCTGACTATGTCACCATCAAATACGCTCGAACCCACGAAATACCGAGCATGAGCCGGGCAGGCTTGTTCATCCTGGCGATCCTCTTGACTTTGCTTGCTGCCACCTTCATTATTATCAGAAAAGGATCACCATCTCAAAGACCCGGGCAGACGACCAAGCTGATTAAAGAACAAAGATAACCATCCTAAGAAAAAAGCTTATGAGTCCCCAGGTAAGGTCCCGTATCGGATGCTGCCACCTCTAACTCCTCTCCGCAGTCGTCAGACTTGCATTTGACCTCTTCAGATTCATCTTGACTTTTATTTCTCTTGAAGCTAAACTGAAGTGACGATTCACACATCATTTTTGATTCGTGCCAGTCCAAATCTCCTTTGACGCGGTGAAGGTGAACCTCCGTTATGATAGAATTCGACGACAGAAACTGCTGGTGTACGTTCAAATTCCGGGCAGCCTCCGCCGGCCAGGTTTTTCTGGTCGGTGATTTCAATCACTGGAATGAACGATCTCACCCTATGGAGAACTTCGGTGGCATCTGGCAGTTGACTCTGAAGTTGTCTCCCGGTGAGTATCGATTCAAATATTTAGTCGACGGATTCTGGCACAATGATCTGGAAGCTCACAGGTACGTTCCCAACGTGTGGGGAAGCGACGACTCTGTAGTGGTGGTGCCCCAATCGCAGTCGAATCATCAAGCGGGGTCATAAAAGAACCGCCAAACAAGCGTCAATCGGAGTTCGACCTGCGCTTCTGCGAACTTACCTGAAAATGGCCAAAGCACCCGGTTCCACCTTTTTTGTACCTGGTGGTATCCGTTTCTCTTCTTTCCTTGCTTCACCGGCCCATTCAGTTTACGTTTGACAAATGCCGCTGATCCTGATATGTTAGTAAGCTGAAAACGTACAAAGTCAGAAGCTGGGTAGATCATCATGGCCTTTCTGGAAAACGTTACCATCGGTCAATACGTCCCTACCGATTCGGTGATACACCGTTTGGATCCCAGGACCAAACTGGTTCTGATCCTGGTAGTAATGATCCTGGCGGTGGCCACCATCGACTTCAGGATATATCTTCTGATATCGTTCTTCCTGCTGCTTATGGCCTGGCTGTCCAAGATTCCCGTTTTCCATTTCCTTCGAAACTTAAGATCGTTCTTCTGGTTGTTCGTGCTGACCTTCATCCTGCACATCATTTTCGTGCCCACGAACTCCGGAGGATTCTGGAATCTGGGTTTCATAAAAATCAGCCACGAAGGAGCATTAAATGGCGCCATGTATAGCTGGCGGATCGCTGTTTTCATCTTTGCCGCCGCTTTTTTAAGTCTCACCACCCAAGCGGTTGAGCTCACCGATGCTGTTTTCAAATCTCTCTCTTTTTTGAAGAAACTCAAGTTCCCCTTAGAAGAAATATCTCTGATTACCATGATTTCTTTAAGATACATACCCCTACTGCTGGAGGAAGCCGTTAATTTGAAGAAAGCACAAATGTCGCGGGGAGCTTCGTTCGAGGGCAGCCTGATCAGAAAGGCCAAGAAAACCTTACCGTTGTTGGTGCCGTTATTTGTCTCCTCCTTCCGTAAGGCGGACGAATTAGCCTTGGCCTTGGATGCCCGAGGCTTTAGAAGTGGACAAGAGAGAACCTCCTATCAGAAACTTGCTTTTTCCTCCAGCGACTTTTTCTTTTTATTCTTGATTTTCGCGGTGGCGGCCCTATCTTATCTGATTAAGAGGGCATGAAAAACACGGCTAATGCCAAGGAACATAAAGCTGGAAATTGAGTACGATGGATCGGACTTCCACGGCTGGCAAACGCAGCCCGAACTTCGTACCGTACAGGGAGAGTTGGAACTCAGTCTCCAGAAGATCTTGAACCAGGACGTCAAGCTGATCGGATCGGGCCGAACCGACGTGGGCGTTCACGCTCTCAGGCAGTTGGCTAATTTCGAAACCGAAAGCGGGCTGGACCAAGAGACTATACTGAAAGCTCTAAGCAGCGTTCTGCCCCGCGATATTGTCATTAAGCGAGTGGAGGAAGTAAGCCCCGGATTCAACGCCAGATTCAGCGCAAAAAGCCGGGTATACCGATATCGGATCTTCCTGGGGAGAACCGCCCTTCTAAGGCGGTATATGTGGGAGGTTCCATATTCTCTCAGTGTGGAAAGAATGTCACAGGCTGCCGCACTGATCTGTGGAGAGCACGATTTCTCCTCCTTCTGTGTAGTGCAATCGGCCAAGGAAAACAGCTTGTGCCGGGTGGACTCAGCCCTCTGGCGGCATGCGGAGAACGAATTGGAGTTTACCATAGAGGCCGACAGATTTCTTCATTCTATGGTGAGGATTTTGGTGGGTACTTTGGTTGAAGTGGGAAGGGGATATTTTTCGGTTGCGGATTTCATGAGTATAATGAGAGCAAAGGATAGAAGGAAGGCAGGTCCGACCGCTCCAGCCTGCGGACTGTGCCTGGTTGAAGTGAAATACTGAAAATGACACCTGGAGTGTCCGGCTTTGACTCGTCTGCCCCAAAGAGACGGCACACGACCCAAGCTTCACACTCCGCAGAAGCTCTGGAGGAAGCAGAATGAAATTCTTCATCGATACCGCCAACTTGGATGAGATAAAAGAGGCAGCCAGCATCGGCATATTGGACGGTGTGACCACCAATCCCTCGCTGTTGGCCAAAGAGAAGGGCAAGGGGGATTTCAAAACCATTCTCAGAAAGATTTGCGAGGTGGTAGACGGCCCGGTTTCGGGCGAGGTGGTGGCCATGGAGGCGGAGGGAATGGTTCGTGAGGCGCAGGACTTGGCCAAGATACACGAAAATATAGTGGTCAAGATTCCCATGTGCAAGGAGGGTCTGAAAGCCATACGGATACTTAATTCGAAGGGAATCCGAACCAATTGCACCTTGGTCTTCTCCCCTATTCAGGCTCTTCTGGCCGCTAAAGCGGGTGCGAGCTTCGTCAGCCCGTTTGTGGGAAGGCTGGACGATGCCAGCCACGTGGGGATGGAGCTGGTGGCGGACATCGTGACCATCTTCGAGAATTATGAGTTGGAGACGGAGATCATCGTAGCCAGCGTTAGAAATCCGCTTCACGTGGTGGAGGCGGCCGTGATGGGAGCGGACATCGCTACCATTCCGTTTAAGGTGATCGAGCAGCTAATCAAACATCCCTTGACGGACGTGGGAATAAAGAAATTCCTGCAGGACTGGGAAAAAGTAGACAAGTAACCGGTTTGGTGGAAAACTGAAGCTTTCCGCTATGTCCGAATCGAAGCCGGGCAGACAAAACCTTCGGGTTCCATCATTTGAATTTGACTTAATCGGTTCGGAGGAAACGGCGGAGAACAGATGATAGAAAGATACTCAACGCCGGAAATGAAATCCCTGTGGTCCGAGCAGAACAAATTCCAGAAATGGCTGGAAATCGAGATTTTGGCCTGCGAGGCCATGGCTCAACTGGGGATCATCCCCAAGTCTGCTCCGAGCAAAATCAGGAAGAAGGCTAAATTCGACGTTAAGAGGATTTCCAAAATCGAAGAGAAAACCAAACACGACGTGGTGGCCTTCCTCACCAATCTGGCGGAAAACGTGGGTCCCGAATCGAAATACGTTCATTTCGGCCTGACCTCTTCGGATATCCTGGACACTTCCCTTTCTCTTCAAACCAGGGAAGCCGGCCAGATGATTTTGAAGCACTTGGAGGGGTTGATCCGCTCCATTAAGAAGAAGGCATACCGGTTCAAACGTACACCTATGATCGGCAGAACGCATGGGGTGCATGCTGAACCCATAACTCTGGGCTTGAAGTTCGCACTCTGGTACGCAGAACTGCAAAGGCATAAGAAACGACTCGAGGCTGCCATTGAATCCATTTCCGTCGGAAAGATCTCCGGTGCGGTGGGCACCTTTTCCAATTTAAATCCCAAGGTCGAGGAGTACGTTTGCAGAAAACTCAAGCTCAAACCGGCTCCTATCTCCAACCAGATAGTCCAGAGGGACAGGCATGCGGAGTTCCTATGTGCGCTGGCCCTGATCGCCAGCTCCATCGAGAAGTTCGCCACCGAGATAAGAAGCCTTCAGAGAACCGAGATTTTGGAGTTGGAGGAAGGTTTCAGCAAGGGACAGAAAGGCTCTTCGGCCATGCCCCACAAAAGGAATCCCATCACCTGCGAGAGGCTGTGCGGCATGGCCAGATTGGTCAGAACCAATGCACAGGCCTCGCTGGAAAACATCGCGCTGTGGCACGAAAGGGACATATCCCATTCCTCGGTGGAAAGGGTGGTGATCCCGGATTCGACCACCATAGTCGATTACATGCTGATTCAGTTCGACCGCATCATGCAGAATCTTTTAGTCTACCCCCAAAACATGATGGACAATCTAAACAGAACCAAAGGCATGATCTTTTCCGGGCGCCTGCTGCTGGAACTATCCAGGAAGACTGAGTCTAAAGAGGAAGCCTATAAGATAGTCCAGGACAATGCCATGCGGGCTTGGACCGAAGGTCGGGATTTCAAGGAACTTATTCGGAGCGATAAGGCAGTCGCACGTTATCTTCGACCAAAAGAAGTTGAAGAGTGTTTTAGTCTTGACCACTATTTAAGGCACGTGGACTACATTTTTAAAAGAGTCTTCAGATGACCAAAGAGGGTTACAAGTTTCTTTTGCCGGCTCTGGTTATTTCGCTGGTTCTGTTCGCCATCTGGGCTGGGAGTGCCGTATTGGTTATTTTGCTTTTGGCTGTCTTCTTTTTTCTGGTGTCGCTGTTTATCCTCTTCTTCTTTAGGGACCCGGAGCGTCAGGTTCCCCAAGGTAAATATTCGGTGGTTTCCTCGGCGGATGGAAAGGTCATCGCCATAAAGCCCTTCGATGGGCTGGATTTCATAGAGGGAAAGGGAACCTTAATCAGCGTATTCATGTCCGTCTTCAACGTGCACGTAAACCGTGCTCCCCTCTCCGGGAAGGTGCGATTCTGTGATTACAATCCGGGTAAGTTCTTTCCGGCCTTCAAGGACAAAGCTTCTCTGGAAAACGAACAGACCCGGGTGGGATTGGAGAGCGAACACGGACAGGTGATCTTAAAGCAGATCGCTGGAGTGATCGCCCGACGAATCGTGTGCCGGATCAAGCCGGGAGACTTTGTGGAGAAAGGGCAACGGTTTGGGATGATCCAGTTCGGTTCCCGGGTGGACCTTTTCCTGCCGGAGAACGTGGATATCAGAGTGCAGCTCAACCAGAAGGTCAGGGCCGGAGAAACCGTCATAGGCGTCTTTAGAGAATGAAAAACATCAAAGGAATATTCCCTGGAGTTTTCACCGTAGGCAACATGTTCTGCGGTTTCGTGTCGATTCTTTCCAGCTTCGACGGGGAATCGGTCTATGCCGCCTGGATGATAATCCTGGCAGCCTTCTTCGATGCTTTGGACGGCAAGGTGGCCCGGTTCGCCGGATCTGCCTCGCGCTTCGGGGTGGAGCTGGATTCATTCGCGGATCTGGTGTCGTTCGGAATCGCGCCGGCAGTGTTGTTTTACACGCTGGACGTCTACCCATTGGGGAAATGGGGCGGCATATTGGGTTTGGTGTTCGTGCTGTGCGGCGTATTCCGGCTGGCACGGTTTAACATCCAGCAGTTCAAACTGGAGGAAAAGCTTCCCTACATGGGTTTGCCCATTCCCACGGCGGCGGTAACTCTGGTCAGTTACATCTTCTTCTGCAACGAGATCTGGGGACACCTCAGGTTTCCCAAAGTTCTGATCACCATGATCATCGCCTTCTCGGGCCTGATGGTCAGCGGAATCGAATACGAGACTCTGCCCAGGTTCTCCTTCAGCGACAGAAAAAACAAAATCAAACTTCTATATGTTTTCGTATTCCTCATTGCCCTGGTGATAAATCCCAGGTTGGCCCTGTTCCCCTTCGGATTGCTCTACATCCTGTCGGGGCTGGGAAAAGGCATCTACGGGCTGTTCCAGGCTGAAAGACAGGAACACAGAGCCCAAGCCGGAAAAGAGAAGTGATACAAACCGTCTTCACTGGACTCGGATGAAAACATTTGCGCAAGACAAAGGAATCTATTCAAGGAGTACATGATACAATGAACGACGAAAATCAAAAACAGTCGGCAGTGGTTTACGTCAAACTGAAGGATGGGGTTTTGGATCCTCAGGGCTTGACCATCAAAAACGCTTTGGAAAACATGGGGTATCCCGGGATCAAGGAGGTCCGTTCCGGCAAAACCTTCGAAATAACCTTCCTGCCGGATGGGAAAACCCAGCCGGAGAAATTGATCGACGAGATATGTAGGAAGCTTCTGACCAATCCGGTAATCGAAAAATACACATTCGAGATATCCCAATGAAATTCGGCGTAATAGTCTTCCCCGGCTCCAACTGCGATTACGACGCATACATGGCCATTAAAACCATAATGAAACGGGAGGTGGAGTTTTTGTGGCACCAGGATACCTCACTGCATGATTGCGACTGCGTCATCCTTCCCGGCGGCTTCTCTTACGGCGACTACTTAAGAACCGGAGCCATCGCCCGCTTCTCTCCTATCATGCAAAGGGTAATCCGGTTTGCTCACGACGGCGGTCTGGTAATCGGCATCTGCAACGGATTTCAGATTCTTCTGGAGTCCGGTCTGCTGCCGGGGGCCATGCTCAAGAACCGCTCGCTCCGTTTCATATGCAGATTCGTTAACATCCGGGCAGAGAATCAAGACACGCCCTTCAGCAATCGGTGCGGAGAGGGACAAGCTCTGAAGATACCTATAGCCCACTCCGACGGCAACTATTTCATACCCCCTGAAGGTTTGCACAAGCTGAAGGACAACGGACAGATAGTGTTTCGATACTGCGACAAAGACGGAGAAGTGAAGTCTGAGGCAAATCCCAACGGGTCTCTGGAGAACATCGCCGGAATCTGTAACGAAAGCAAAAACGTTCTGGGGATGATGCCCCACCCGGAAAGAGCGTCCGAGTCGATTTTGGGCTCGCAGGACGGAAAACACGTCTTCGGCTCGATAGTCGATTTCTTCGAAAACAAACGACGACGGTAAGAACATTTGAAATCACGTGAGGTCACATTTCTGCTGGTGGCTCTGGTTCTGGCCGCTGTGGTGGGCGGGCTTATCGGCGACATCGTCGGCACCTTTTTGCCGGAGGGAGCGGTCAAAACCCTGTTTCAGAAAAACATCCCCATCGGGTTCAGACCGCTCACCGTGGAGCTCTTTGCCCTCAGCTTCACCATCGGCCTGATGGTGAAGATCAATTTCGTGAGCATACTGTTTCTCATCCTGGTGGTGGTCTATTTCCGGTGGTGGTTTTTGTAAAGGTCATATGCCCGCTGTGACGGAGAAAACAGAACCATAGGTCCGACGTCGACGTATCAGACATTGGATCGCTTCTATCTGAACGGAGGTAATCCATGTTGGGAGGAATAGGCGCGCAGGAGTTACTTTTGATACTGCTGGTGATCCTGCTTCTGTTCGGCGCCAAAAAGATACCGGAAATGGCCCAGGGCTTGGGCAAAGGAATGCGGGAGTTCCGAAAGGCCATGAAGGAGACCCAGGACGAGTTGACCAAACCCCAATCCTCCGGTGACGAGAAGAAGTCGGATTCTCAGGAGAAAAAGACCGACTCGGAAGAGAAGAAATAGCGGCTCAAGTCGGAGGGATCAGTCTGCCCATGCCGATTATGGAGACTCAAGAAGGTTGAAGAAGGGGAAGAAATCATGCCCATTTTCGCCAAGAAGGACATAGACAAAATCTGCGCCTGTCTGGATGCGGAAAACGTGCGCAAGGAGAAGGACAGCTATCGCATAAAGGTGACTGCCGAGGAAGAACGGAGAACGCTTATTCTTCAGATCTATCCGGAGGTTGCTTTGGGAAAGGGCAAAGGTCCCATGGTGGTAGTCTACACCTCCAACGCGCACCTGCAGTTGCACAACTGTTCCGGGTACGTAGTAAGCAAAGAGTTGGGGGAAGTGACCTTTGTGGGTGAGTCTTCCGGAAAGATATCCGGTCTGGTGGTGGAAAGCCAGGCGGCCTGCTCGCTTTACGCCAACGTGAAAAGAGAGCTTCTCTCCGGAGATTTCACCAAGCTGGGTGTGGAAGTTATGCTCTCGGGCGTGGCTTTGTCTTTGGCTGAGGAGATCATAGAGAAAAGCAAGGAGAAATGAATTAAGTCTCCCGTTGATCCTTGATTCACGGACCTTCGATGGTCCGTCCGTATCCCACCCTCAGGATAGAAAGCCTCATTTTACTCGCAGAAGCTGACGAATTCACTAACCCACGATATTTCATAGAAGTATACAAAAACCAGCAGGTCTCCTGCCCTGCCACTCGCAAACTCCTGCGAAATGTCGTAAGCTGCCCGGATTCGACAGTAATGTAGCTTCTGCTAACCTTATGGCATTCATGGCAACACTTGGAAATCTGACCGAGTTTGCGGGATTCGAGACCCGGCACATTTCTTGCAGTTTCTTTTTTTCACCAACGTATTTTATTTGAGAATGCTGTAATTCTTTTCATGGGAGGCATAGGATGAGACACTGCAAAGTTTTCTTCCTCGCGGTAGCCTTATCTGCTTTATTCATATCTGGATCATCTTTGGAATCAACTGCATTCGTGGATCGGCAGGATGACAAATCCTCTTTCGGAAAGGTCACCGCAACCACGGAGGACTCGGCAGCTTTTCCCAACACACAACAAAGAGTCCAGAGAGTCGGGAATATCAAAATGTGTCAGACCAACTGGGGCTCTGTTGGAAGCTGGGCTAGAGTTTTGAACGAGTCCAAAGGCGGCTGCTTCAATCCGAACTATGATTTCGAGATTCCCGCTCCCTCTCTGGAGTTTCCGGGGGATTCCGGTCTGGATTACCTTTTTTGGGGGGGGCTGTGGGTGGGAGCGAAGAAGGACGAAACACCTTACGTGTCCACTGGCTGTGACGGTTGGAACTGGAACTTCGATTTTTTTCCGGATGGCCCACCTCCAGTCGGTGATATAGAGGAACGAAGCAGATTACCAAGCGCGTGCTATTCTGCGAGCGCTTCATCGCATCAAGATATTTTGGCCACCTATACCGACAGCGCCTGGACCACGTCAATACACCCTGACATCGATCCGTTTGACCTCCGACGGCACGATCCCCTCAACGTGAAGATCGTTCAAAGAAGCTATGCCTGGACTGGGGAAGATCACGGCGATTTAATAATCGCAGAATATACCGTGAATAACATCGGCGATGACACCCTTCGCGACATGTTCGTTGGGCTTTTCTGGG
>CAYMNI010000006.1:0-30928 GCA_964391755.1 uncultured Ignavibacteria bacterium | reverse complement strand
GCAAACTTTCGCTAATACTAACATGTATAAATGAATGTGTCAAGAGAAAACTTGACCGGAAGGAGTGCCACTCTTTGAGAATCCCTATGTCCCGCTTCTTTTCGGACCGCACCACCAAATTCGACCGAAGAAATCCGTCCCGGAGGCAGCATTCGGGCTTATCGGCATCTGGATTTGCCGGTAGACTCCTGTTCCCTTTTCTGTTCTGCGCACTGTTGCATCCGGGCATCATCCACTCCGCTTTGCGGACCGGCTCGGCGGAGGGTCAAATCGACCCGGCCGCGTTTGAGCATTTCGTCAACGGAGACTTGTATGAGCTTTCTCGAGACTTAGACCGCGCCGTTCGGGAGTATGAAAGGGCCAAGGCGCTCCAGCCCGAAGTCACGGAAATCAGAATCGCACTGGCCAAAGCTTATCTGATGATGAACCGGATGGAGCCTGCCAAGGCGGAACTTTTGGAGATAGAGTCTAAGGATGCCCAAGGGTACTTCCTGCTGGCAGAATCCTACCGGGGACTCGGCCAGACGGACAGCGCCATCTGGGCTTATGATCAGTCGCTCCAACAGGACTCCATGTACGTCAACTCCATGTGGCGTTTGGCAGAGGGGTGGCAAATCAAGGGGGATACCGAGAAGGTGATTCTCTATCTCAAGAAAATCGCTTCCTTGCAGACCTTGTCGGTTCGGGTCCACCTTCAACTCGCCGGACAACTGTTTCAGGCAACCAGGTATGACGAGGCCATCTCAGAATACAAAAGGATACTGCAGATAAGTCCGAAAGAAACAGAAGCTTTGCTCGGTCTGGGTCAGAGTTATGAGGTCCAAGGCGATCTGGATAGTGCTATCGAGTCGTATCGTTCTCTGTTAGAGCTGCAACCGGATAACCAGCGGCTGAGAGATCAGTTGATCGCGCTCTATTACAAGGCCGACAGGGTGGATGAGGCGGTAAAGGAGGCGGAAAAGTCGTCCACCTTCGCCCCCGCGAACCAGGATGTCCAAAAAAGGCTGGCCATACTGTACCTGGTTCAAGGTGACTTACACAGGGCGGAAAGCCTTTTAGTTGAATATGTCAAGGAAAATCCGGAAGATGCAGAGGCACATTTTCATTTAGGTAAGATTGCTTTGTCCAATGAGGATTTAAGTAAAGCCGAACTCGAGTTTCAGACCGCTGTGCTTCTGGAGGATACCGTGCCCGACGGCTGGATCAACTTAGCTTACGTCTACCTGCGGCAGGACAGCACCGAGAAAGCCATTCAAACCTACGAGAGGGGAATCCAGAAAACGAACAGTAAAACGGAGCTTCTGCTCCGTTTGGGATCGGTTTACGCTGATCAGGGCCAGTATGACACGGCGCTGGCAATCTTAAGAAGAGCCTCCGATAACAGACCGCACGATTCCGACATACTCTTCGCCTTAGGTTCCGTTTATGAGCAAAGCGGTGACTTCGACCGGTCCGTAGCTACATTTGAGCGCCTTCTGAGGATCGACCCGGATCATGCCACCGCTTTAAACTACCTGGGATACATGCTGGCGGATAAGGGAATCCGGCTGGAGGAGTCGCTGGAGATGATTCAGAGGGCTGTGGAGCATGAACCCAACAACGGCGCTTACCTGGACAGTTACGGCTGGGTTTTGTATAGACTGGGTCGGTTAAAGGAAGCCGAGGCCCAACTAAAGAAAGCTCTGGAAGAGATGAAAATTGATCCCATCATCCACGAACACTTAGGTGACGTCTACAACGCAGCCGGAGAGATCGACAAGGCCAAGATAGAATGGAAGAAGTCACTGGAGTTGGACCCGGAGAATCAGGAGTTGAAGAAGAAACTGGGAATTTAGGATTGATGCTGCTTCCTGCCGAACGTTCCACCACCAAACCTTCGCGCATGAACCAGACAGGTGGTCTATCCTCGGATTCTTCATTAGCCATGGACCAGAAGATCCGAAAGACCGCGCTGGTTGTGTTTTTAGCCGCCCTATCCTGTTGCCTTATGTGTGCCAAAGAGGGAATGCCGCCTGGCGGCCCCGAAGACACTACACCTCCGGAGATCGTATCTGTCTGGCCCCCGAACGGTGCCACCGAAGTTGCATTGGATTCCAAGCTTGAGGTCGTCTTTACTGAAGGTATGACTAAGGAGATCACCGAGCAATCCGTATTCATCTCTCCTTTGCCCAAAGAGCCGTTTGACTTCGAATGGAAGGGAAAGAAGCTGATACTCTCACCCCTACAGCCTCTGTACCCGGAGAGAACCTATGTTGTATCGATTGGCGCGGATGCACAAGATTTGAGGAGAAATCGTCTGGGGCAGACGTACACTTTCGCCTTCTCCACGGGGGATCGACTGGACTTCGGAACCGTCTCCGGACAGGTCTGGATCAAAAAGCAGGTCGGGTTTAAAAGACAAATCGGCTCCAGCGTCTGGGCTTATCTGTTGGATCAGTCCGGACGCAAGGTTGATCCCGCCACCGACAAGCCCGATTACGTCACGCAGACCGACCAACAGGGAGGCTATCTTTTCAAAAATCTTAGCCTGGGAACGTATAGGCTTTTTGCGGTGCAGGACGAAAGCCGCGATTTGTCCTGGAATTGGAAAGAAGAGACGATAGGCATGACTACATTAGACCCGGAATTGACCGACCGGAACGTCTCGGTGGGTGAGGTCAACTTCATCCTTTGCCAAAAGGACCAACAGGGTCCCAGCTTGTCGAGTTGCCACGCCGTCAACAGACACGTGGCCAGGCTGGAGTTCGATGAGGAGCTTGCCCCCCCATCCGCACTGGACTTAGCCAATTACCGCCTGACCTCCGCAGTAAGCCACGAATCGGTAAAGATCAGCTCTGCTTTCTTTGAAGATGACCACACCGGGAGGATCACACTGCTGACGGAAGAAATGAAAGCGGGGGAAGAGTATGACCTCACCGTGGCGAACGTCTCCGACAGAGCCGGGAACGCGGTGGATACATCTGCCAGAGACTGCCGGTTCAGGGGATCGGAGCTGCCGGATACCCTGGCGCCCCATATCGCAATTATCGATCCTGCGGATGGAGAAGCCAACGTGCCTCTCGACGCCGGAGTCACCATAATCTTCAGCCAGCCACCCGACCCCCAGGGAATAGAAACCTCCTTTTCCCTGCTTGATCCGGCCAACGTCAAGATCGCGGGAAAAGGGAGTTGGATCGGCCCGAACGTATACCTATTCAAGCCGAATTCCTTTTTGACAGGCAACACCAGATTCCAGGCCAACCTTCCGGGTGGTCAGATCCGCAATCTAGCGGGAAACATAACCGGACCCGATTCGACGTTCACGTCGGCTTTCACCACGGTTGATGGCGAGATTTTAGGCTCGGTCTCGGGACGGGTGGAAATCGGTGAAGGAATGGCTATCTCTTTGCCGGTATTGATCTTGTGGGAGTTGGAGCGAGAAGGGGTCTTTTACCGCATCTCCCTTAGGGGACCAGGCCGTTTCAGCTTCAACGGAGTGCTGCCGGGGAAATACTTCTTGGCTGCCTACCTTGACCTGAATGAGGATGGCCTCCTCTCCTTGGGGGAGCCCAAGCCGTTTTCTCCTATGGAACCGTTTGAGGTATATCCTGATACCATATTCGTGCGTTCGCGCTGGGAAACCGAAGCTGTGGACTTGGCATTCAGGCCGCACTGAGGAGATGCTCCGGATGAGTTGGCAAGAGCGCAGAGTGCCTCACAAGTACGATTATGACATGGTTTTTCACTTGACAAAAAAGGGTTTTTTGTTAACTTTGAATTGGTACAAAAGGGGCTGAGGTGGCTTTATGACCCGTTAGAGCACTGGGCAGCCATTTGCAACAATTGAAAACCCCGGTGCACAAGTCGCAGGGAGAGGGAGGTGGGTAGGTTCAGGATATTTAGTGGGGATTGCCCGGTATCCGGGCTGATTCGACGCATGTACAGGATTCACATGCGCTTAGAATGTGAGGATGCTTGTGCCACGATTCTGGCTCCTAGCCCGATCCTGCGGCACATTATTTGCGTTCCTTGCCTGCGAAATGTTAAATGAGATTTAAGCGCGATCCAAACCATTGGTTATCTTTCCCGAGGGGGTGAGAGCAAAACCGTTTTGATCAATCTATCGAAGCTACCACAAAGTTGGACAACGTATTATCGGAACCGGAAAACGAAAAAGTAGAAGTTCGTTGAGCTAATTCTCACTTGAACCCAAACAAAGGAGTTGCAGATGAAAAAGGCTCTCCTGTTGACATTGGCCTGTATGCTGTGGACGACATTTCTTGCCGGCATGTCCTGGGCAGATTGCCCCGAGGACCCGACTGACCGAGGGGAGTGTGACACCCTCACCGTAACCTGTATAGACTGTGACAGGGAGGAGGGTGAATCCGGACCCTGGCTGGTTCGATTCCCTCTTTTGGTTACACATGATCAGACGGAGCCTGACGACAGCATAGGGGGATTCACCGTACCTTTGACCTTCACCCACACCAATCCTGCTGCTTTTTGCAGTGTGAGCGCTTATTGGAACGGCACCGAGATGGGGTGGTGGTTCCCCACTTTCGGCAGAAGCGTCTTCAGGCATATGTTCGAGACCGATTATCCCGACACATCGGGCGAGCTTTATCGTAACCGGATGGCCTTGCTAGAGGGGGATTTCAGCAACCGGGGATGGGATTTCGTTCAGTTGACCTTGGACGACACGGCCAACTTCTGGTTTACCATTGTGCCCATCAATGCTTCGAATCAGGGGTGGTGGGAAGGCGATAGAGTCTTGCTGGCCACCATAAGCTTGATGATCGAGGACACCATGCACGTTTGCTTCGACAGCACCTTCTGGCCGCCGGCCACATCCATGAGCTTCAGTCGATGGGATGCCGTCAGTTACGTGCCCAGAAGCAACATGCCAGCCTGCTTCTGGGTAGGACCTCCGCAACCGGCAGCCGTTGCCGTCACCTCTCCCAACGGGGGTGAGGAGTGGTGCGTGGGAAGCAGCCAGAACATCACCTGGACCTCCAGCGGCATAGAGTCGGTTCAAATCGAGTACTCCACAAACGGAGGCTCAAACTGGACCTCGGTGGGGACGGTTTCGGCTGCATCGGGGAGTTACCCCTGGACCGTTCCCGATGCATCGTCTACGGATTGTCTGGTGAGAATATGCGACTCAGATGATCAGGATCCCTGCGACGAGAGCGATGCGGCATTCACCATCCAGGATACTCCGGCTGCTCCTTCTGACTGTGCCGCCAGCGACGACCTCTGTGACAAGGTTCAGTTCTCCTGGACGGATAACTCGGACAACGAAACCAAATTCTACATTTACCGGGATGCCGCTCTGTTCGACAGCGTGGACGCCGACGTCGAATCCTACGACGATCTCACCGCCACGGGCGGAACCACCTATGAGTACTGTGTGAGCGCCTTAAACGAATGTGGCGAGTCCGGGCAGTGCTGTGATAACGGCATCAGGCAGACCATTCCGTCCGCCCCCACAGATTGCGCTGCCAGCGACGATCTCTGTGACAAAATTGAACTCTCCTGGACCGACAACTCGAGTAATGAGACCAAATTCTACATCTATCGGGATGCTGCCCTGTTCGACAGCGTAGACGCCGATGTCGAATCCTACGATGACCTCACGGCTACAGGCGGAACCACCTACGAGTACTGCGTGGCTGCCCGTAACCAGTGCGGCGAATCGACTCAGTCCTGTGATAATGGCACCAGGTTGTCTCCGCCGGTTGCCCCGTCCGATTGCGTGGCCAGCGACGATCTCTGTGACAAGGTCAGCTTCTCCTGGACGGACAACTCAGCAGATGAGATTAAGTTCTACATCTATAGAGATGCCGCTCTGTTGGACAGCGTAGACGCTGACGTCGAATCTTACGACGACCTCACCGCCACGGCCGGGGCTACCTATGAATACTGCGTGGCTGCCTACAACGAGTGCGGTGAGTCCGGACAGTGCTGTGATAATGGCACCAGGTTGTCTTCGCCGACTGCTCCTTCAGACTGTGCCGCCAGCGACGACCTCTGTGACAAGGTTCAGTTCTCCTGGACGGATAACTCGGACAACGAAACCAAATTCTACATTTACCGGGATGCCGCTCTGTTCGACAGCGTGGACGCCGACGTCGAATCCTACGACGATCTCACCGCCACGGGCGGAACCACCTATGAGTACTGTGTGAGCGCCTTAAACGAATGTGGCGAGTCCGGGCAGTGCTGTGATAACGGCATCAGGCAGACCATTCCGTCCGCCCCCACCGATTGCGCTGCCACCGACGACCTCTGTGACAAAGTGCAGTTCACCTGGACGGATAACTCGGACAACGAGACGGGATTTTACATTTACCGGGATGGCGTCGAGTTCGACACGTTGGCTGCAGGTATCGAGTCCTATGACGATCCTACCGCCTCTCCCGGAGCCACCTATCGCTACTGTGTGAGTGCCTTCAATGCGTGTGGCGTGTCCGACTCGTGCTGTGACGACGGTACCAGGGAAGCACCTCCGGATGCTCCCACGGACGTTGCCGCCACCGACGATCTCTGTGACAAGGTACAGATAACCTGGACGGACGCCTCGGACGACGAATCGGGCTTCGTGATCTATCGGGAGAGTACCGTGCTGGACAGCGTGGACGCCGACGTCGAGCTGTACGATGATGCTACCGCCACACCTGGTGCCACTTACGAGTACTGTGTCAGCGCCTACAAAGATTGTGGCGAGTCCAGCCAGTCCTGTGATAACGGCACCAGAAAAGACGCGCCCATGCAACCCTCGGACTGCGTCGCCAGCGACGATCTATGTGACAGCGTTCACGTCTGCTGGACCGACAACTCCGGTGACGAAATCAGGTTTTACCTATACCGGGATGCGGTTCTGGTGGACAGCGTTGAAGCCAACATCGAGTGCTACGATGATCTCACCGCCTCCCCTGGAGTCACCTACGAATACTGCGTGACCGCCTTGAACGAGTGCGGCGAATCCAGCCCCAGCTGCGACGACGGAACCGTACAACCCGAGGCGGTTACCGTTACCGATCCCAATGGTGGCGAAAGCTGGATTGTGGGAGACTCTTACAATATCACCTGGAACTCGGATTGCCTGGATAACGTCAAGATAGAATACAGCACCGATAACGGCTCCAACTGGACCGATGAGATTACCAGCACTCCGGCCGGCCCGGGAACTTACTCCTGGACCATACCCGACGAGCCATCCGACCAGTGCCTGGTGAGAGTAAGCGATGCCGACGACGGCTCTCCCAGTGACGTCAGCGATCAAGTCTTCTCCATAGTGTCGGAGGATTTCGCCATAGACGTGTCCCCCGATACTCTGGTAATAATGCGGACGACTTCCGGCGACAGCTTCACCGTGGAACTCACCTCCATCCTCGGATTCGACTCCCCCTGTACTCTTTCCGTCACCGGCCTTCCCACGGACGCCAGCGGAGAATTCCATCCGGCCACCTTGGTTCCTACCGGCACCGCGTATTTGGCGATAACGGCTGAGGGAACGACGCCGTACGGACACTACACCCTGACCGTCACCGCCACCGAGATGTCCGGAGCTAAAGCTCTGCAACACAGTACGGATGTGGTGATATATGTGGTGCTGCCCACCTGGGGATTCGAGCTGGAGGCCGATCCTGACAGCCTGGAGGTGGTAGCGGGAACCCCGGCCAACTGCGATATCACCATGTTGCCGGACGTAGGTTACACCGCCCCCTGCACGCTGTCCGTCGAAAGCGGCCTGCCAGCGGGAGCCACGGCCGCATTCTCCGATACGGTGATATACCCATACGACATCTCCATCCTGACCATCAACACGGATGGTACCACCCCTCCCGGACGGTATGAGATCAATGTGCGAGGTGTGGCAAGTTTCAAAGAGCAGGAGTATGTGGATGTGGTGTTGGTTGTGCTGGTAGTGGAGGACTTCAGCTTCTCCGCAATTGAGGATTCCCTGCACGTCACCCAGGGTCAGACGGCGGGATTCGTTCTGGAATTCGAATCTCTGTTCGGATTCAGCGATCCGTGCACTCTGACCGCATCAGGTCTGCCTATGGTCGACAGTGCCGTGTTCGATCCGCCCAGGCTCGATCCTCCAACGGGAAGCGTCCTCTTCAACGTCTACACTGCACCCCAAACTCCGGAGGGACGACACGTTCTCACCGTCACCGCGCAGAGCCAGCCCGGCGGCAAGCCCACCGGGGTACAGCACAGCATCCAGTTGATTCTGATGGTTGAGGAATACAGCGACGTGGACGACTGGACGGACGATTTCAACCGACCCCAGAGCTTCGCTTTGTTCCAGAATCAGCCCAATCCTTTCAACCCGGAGACTAAGATCAGCTACTTCCTGCCCCAGGCCAGCCAGGTGAGCATCAACATCTATAACGTGCTGGGACAGAGAGTGAGAAGGCTGTTCGAGGACTATCAGGAGGCTGGAACGTATTCGCTGACATGGGACGGCAGGACCGACGACGGCATGCAGCTCTCCAGTGGAATCTACTTCTATCGGATGCAGGCCGGAAGCTTCCAGGAAACCAAGAAGATGACGTTGATGAAGTAGTACTCCGAATCGAACAGCAACGCGAAACCAAAGCCCTCTGGTTTGGACAACCAGAGGGCTTTTTATGATCGCCGGAATTGCCCTTAGTGCTAACAGCCTGGCGGCGGTCCGTTCCTGAACAGGTAGTTCAACAGGTAAATGGCATCGCCTATCTGGACGTCACCGTCGCAATTGGCATCCCCCGCTTCCAGAGGGTCGGGCGGAATGTCGTTTTTGAACAGGTAGTTCAGCAGAAAGATCGCATCGCCAAGATCTATCGCCCCGTCGCCGTTGGCGTCGCCCCGCGCAAATTCCGGAGCGTAGCCAAAGCAGGCGCTGTGCCTCAAGTCATGCCGAAACATGGGCCAGCCGGGACCGGTACCGTCGCCGGCAGTCAAAGCGTAAGCTCGTCCGTGACTGAGTTCCGGCTCAGACGAGTTCCCATAGCCGCCTATGATGAAGACGTCCAGCTTGCCGTCATTATCGAAATCAGCGATCACCGGCGCGTGATCGATTTCAAATGTGTTTCCGTAATGCGCTCCCAGATTGTATGTCCAGATCACCCGACCGCTGTCGCCGGTCAGAGCACGGATGATGCCGTCGTCCGCACCGAAGGTAACGTCGAGAACGCCGTTGCTGTCGACATCGGCGATAGCCGCCCCGCGGAAATTGCCCTCGCCGGCGGTGTAACTCCACAGCAGGCTGCCTGTGTGTGATAATGCCCCGATTCTGATCCAGGAGGCGAAGACTATCTCCAAATGTTCGTCGTTGTTCAAATCAGCAATGGAGGTGGGCGCGCCGACATAATGGGGTGCGGGGTAATCCCATTCCAGACTGCCATCCTCGGCGTTCAGGACGTAAACGCGGTTATCGTAGCAGCCGATGGCGATTTCCGGCCTTCCGTCTTCGTCTATGTCGGCAAACGATCCGCCGTGATACATGTCATCCGTGGGCACCTCCGAATACCATTTGACCGTGCCGGAGTCGCCGCTTAAAGCATAGATTCGATTATCACCGGCCCACTGGGCAACCACAATGTCCAACTGCCCGTCTTGATCCACATCCAGGATGCTGGGGTCGGACTGAATGTAGCTGTTGGTTCCCAGGCTGGTTCGCCAGCATTGGCTGCCGTCTTCCCCATTCAGACAGTACACGTAACCGTAAAAGGTGCCGAATACGATCTCCGGCCAGCCGTCGTTATCCAGGTCGGCTATCGCCGGAGGCGAGTCTATGTGGTTGGGACTGGTGGAGGTGGACCATTCCACTCTTCCGGTTACCCCATTGAAGCAGTATACCCTGGAAGGCGAGGATGCAGGCACAATTACCTCTAGGGTGTCGTCCAGATCCACATCGGCTATGGCCGGTGAGGCGTCGTTGCAGCCGCCCGTGTTGTACTGCCAGAGAACCGTGCCGCTGTCGGCATTCAAAGCATAAATGTGCTCATCGCCGAAATATGTTCCGAAGACGATCTCCGGTTTGCCGTCTTTATCGATGTCATCTACCGCCGCCGAGCCGAAAGAGGGAGCATCCAAATCCAACCACCAAAGGATCTGGGGAGTACTTCTCCCGGCTAGAACAGACATTGCCGTTGCGACGCACAGAGAAGAAAAGAGGAGGAGGACGCACAGAATCCTAACCAGGGAACGCATCAAATCTCCGGCGCTTGAGTTGAAGAGAACCAAGGCCCTTCATGTCAAATAGTGTCTGTGTGTAGAATCAGTCTTCACCAATAAGATAATGGGTTTCCCCACATTGGCAAGAGGAAACTTTTTGGCGGGAGCTTGGGAAGGAGAATTGCCTGGCCGGTCGGTGGTGGTCGGTTTTTGAACAGGGATATTGGTATTAATGCTAACAGCCGGGCGGCGGCCCGTTCCGGAAAAGGTAGTTCAGCAGGTAGAGTGCATCACTCAGTTGAACTATTCCGTCGCAATCAGCGTCGCCAGCTTCCAGCGGAACCGGAGCGGAATCGCCCCTAAATAAGTAGTTGAGTATGTAAATGGCATCATCCACGTTTATTGTCCAGTCGCCGTTGGCATCGCCCCGCATATACTCCTCGCCACCTCTGCCGACTCCGAACCAGTTCATAATTCGCCGCATGAGGGTGTAGGAGTTGTTGGGATCGGAACCGGTTTGCGGCACCGCCTCAAACGTGAAGGCGGAATAAACCACCTGGTAGGATGACGTTCCTGAAGCAGGGTAGCGCAGTGCACAATAGTCGACCAAATCGTCTCCCTTTCCGGAGTATTCATCAAGTTGTGTATCCCCCCTGGGCTCAACCGTGCCCTTCCCGGTGGCATGGAAGATCCCGGCTGCTCCAGTCCCGGGCACTATCTGGTCCGAGAAATTGTAGAAAGGATAGCTCAGGCTGAAAGACATACCATCCGTGATGGTATCGTCGCTTTCGCCCGAGACCGATAAGAAACCCTCGTCATCATCGTGCCCGGCCACGTGCAGGTAGTCGGTTATGAAGGTGTTGGGATCGTTGTCCAGAAGCAGATCCTGGCTGGAGAGGAACAGGCTTCCTCCCCCGTTCAGATAGTCCATCAGCCGAGATTGATCAACGGCATTCAGAGTGACGGGATTGCCCGGGCTCCCGTAATCGCTTCCCGTACTCCACACAACGGCCTGATACAGAGCCAGTATGGTGTCATCGGGACATCCCTGGGTTTCGTAGGTCCATACCTCATATCCCACTCCCACGGAGTCCAAAGCGTACAGGAAGTAACTCTCGTAAGCATCCCCTCCATCGTCATCCACGAAGAGTATGGGCTTCTTCCCTATCACCAGGGTGAAGGTGTCCGTCGAGGAATACGGACCCTGAGCTGCTATGTCTAGTGTGAACGAAGCAGATCGGCCCAACGGGCATTCTTCATCTATGTCGATTCGGTAGGCACTCACCGAAGCACGAGAATCCTGGGGCGGAATGTCCGGATACAGGGAGGTTGCCGTGGTTACGGTAACGTACTCATCATTCGAAATGAGATCGGCCTCTACCTGCTCTCCGTCCTGACCTCCCTCGTTTTTGAGGCTGATGGTCAAATCCACCGTCTCTCCCGCATCCGCCTCCCCGTTCCCGTTCCCCACAACTTCGTTTACCTCGACCGAGTAGTACACCAAAAGCGGAGCATGCACCAAAAGGTTGGGGCCTTCTTCCGACCAGGTGCCGTTGGCAGCGCTTATGTCCAGTTCGAAGGGAATCAGCTCACCGTCGGTCACGTCGGCAGAGACCGAGAAGACGAAGGGCCCCAGACTGGTTGCGGTGTCCTCGGAGGGTATGTCGCTGAAGGTCTGCTGGCTGTTGGTCACGGAGACCTCCGGATGATCCGTTCTTAAGATGGCCTGCACGTCGTGAGCCGTGGAGTCGCCGATGTTCTCCAGGACTATGGTAAGCTCGATGGTCTCCCCGAAATCGACCACATCGTCGTCGTCGCCTGAGCTTTGCCCCGAGTTGTCGTCATCCACATGATGGCCGTAAAGGGACAGGTAGGCTCCGGTGATCGGCCGGGGATGGGTAACCGCGTCGATGTCGCAGCCGGGATACATCTCGGTGGCGCTGCCATCGTTGTCGTCGACGATCTTGATGTATCTTATGCTGTCTGCCGGAAGCGATGAGATGTCGAAAGAACTGGTGCCATATCCGGTGCCGATATAGCTCCACGTCCCCCCGTAGGGAACGTCGCTCCAGTATACGTCGTAACCGTCCGAGGAACCGACCTCGTGCACGGTGAAGTCATCTCCCTCGACGTCGCTTATGTACGCGTTCTCTCCCATATCCAGTTCCACGTGACCTCCCTTTCCCAGCGATGCGTAAACGCCGTCGGCAAGCCCCAGAGCTGCCGACGCGTTGGTGGGATTATTGGGATACTGGTTGGGGTAGGAATAAGGGTCGTAGAAATAACACGAGACAACGTGAAGTGCGTACAAATCCAGGCCTCGTTTCAGTCCCACGTTCAGGATGGTGGGCGAGGAGCTGCCCACCACCACACCGGAGATGACCGAATCCTGATATCCGTTGGCGGAGAATTTGAGAGTATAGGTTCCGGGAAGAAGGTTCTTCTGGTAATCGCCCATCACCGGATCGGTGTACACCGGAAGCCCAAACTGGGTGCAGCGCACCATTCCTTCCACCGGATCGCCGCTGCTGGCATCGGTCAACAAACCTCTCACCCCGTCCTCGGTTCTCTCCATCATGGCTAACATGGCCGGTCGGTTCAGATTCCAGACGTTGGGGATATCGTAGTTGTCGGTCTCGATGGTGGCATCTATGCTGCTTCTGGAGCCGTAGCTCCAGTCGTTGCAATCTCCGTTGGTCACGTACCACTCGTATCCTTCCACCACCCAGTAGCCGTTGAATGAACCGTACTCTTCGGAGATGTCCACCACGAATGCGCTGTCGGCCACCGGGAAATCCTTGTAGTTCCACACATGATTCATGACGTCGCCGGAAGTGTGGAAGGAGAGCGAGAGAGAGAAGTTGTGTTTCATCCCATGTTCTCTTATTACCTTCGTCTCCGGCTGGGAGAACATCGCGGGCGAGTCATGGTCCCACATGTAGCCATAATCCCTGTTGAGATCAACTCCGTTGGCATTTTGCCTGCTTCCAGCTGTGCGTCCGTCCGGATTCATCATGGGAATGATCCAGGTCTCCAGGTCGTTCACCAGATGTGTCACCTGGGGATCGGATCCGTAATTATCCGTAAGATACTCCAACATCAAAAGGGCCATCTCCACCGACATGTATTCGTTGCCATGATGACATCCGATGATCCGGAATTCCGGTTCGTTCTCTTCGGTACTCGGGTTGTCGCTCACCTTTGCTCCTAAAATCATCCTTCCCTCAACCGAATAGCCGAGTGTATCAAGAACCATTATACTCGGATGATCAGCAGCCGCCTGCTGCATCTCCGTCACTTGATCTGTGTAGGAATGAAACTGACGGTCCCAGTCTGCTCCGAAAATTGAAATGTTCCTCTCGTCCGCCGTCCAGTAAACAACCTCTACATTGTATCCCTTTGCCATCAGATCGTTCAAGCGTTCCGAGTCTATCACCACGTCTACCCAGGCATCTCCGGCGGCATCGACATTCAATCCCCGTTCAGCCAAAAGTCTCCCCTTCTCCTCAATCGAGCTTATCCAGATCCGGGCATAGATCTCTTCATGATTCGCTGCCCGGGCATCCTGACATGCGAAAGCACAAATCAACAAGAAGATACAAACCATCAACCATCCCGCACGCATTTAAAGTCTCCTTTCCGGATGATGCGAAAATAGAGGGATCACATGAAAGTTTATCGTCAAGTTCGATCTTAGATTTGCCTTAACAGCCCATAATTCTTTGTCTACTCGTAAAATACGCAAAATGCCCTTATTGTCAATTGCTTTTTCTCGTGCGACTAAGCAACTTCTCTCCAGAACGCCAATCGCATAAAGACAATATCCTAAGGAAGAGACTCCTCTGAACAGATTCATTTGATATTGACATAGGCTTGAATTGTCGTAAATTGGCCGGTGTCGGTTGTCGAAGACTGAAGATAGATATCCCCAACCCGAAGGAGTTTATCATGCCGGTGATGATTCTGATGTTCTTAGCCATAGTCTTGAATGTCTGCGGTCATCTTTTTCTGAAGGCGGGGATGAATAAACTGGGCGCCATCTCGGTAGATCAGTTGGTGGTAGGTTTCACCCGGATATTCACCACACCCTTTGTGATTCTGGGACTCGTGTCATACGTTTCCAGCGTAGCCATGTACATGGTGGTTCTGTCGAAGGTGGACGTATCCTATGCCTACCCCTTGATGATGGGAGTGGGCTACGTGATGATAGTCCTCTTCTCCTGGCAGATATTCGGAGAGCCTTTCTCCACCTTTAAGTGGCTGGGGATCGTTCTGGTGCTGATCGGAGTCTCCCTGTTGGGAAGATGAACACCTCTTCCGCCAGAGGCCTTTCGCTGAGTATTTTCGTTCGGTGTAGGCTCAAAGAAACTGTTGTCCAGACACGTCTGTACATTGAATTGAAGATTTTGGGAATACTTGAGGTGCCAATCAGCCTCGTTTCGACACTGAATCAGGAAACCATAAAAGGAATTCGAACCGAAGGGAGATCAGACTATGCCACGTAAGATTACCACCTTTGCCGACAAGGTCAAAAAGGAAGCCCAGGTGAATTACTGCCCGAAGTGTGGAGGTGTCATCGAGAACTTGGTGGTGGTCAATTCCGTCAAGTCAAGTTCGGGCACCTGGAGGTTCAGGCAGAAAAACGTCGGGGTGTGCAAGTGTAACCACGACGAGATCTATAAGTAAGCACTACTCCCCTTAAGAGAGTCATTATTTTTTCACTCGAAACGCATAAAGACCGCCGATCTCCTTCGGCGGTTTTTTGTTTTGTTCATTAACGTCCTGTTCGCAGTGGAAATGCGGATATGAATGAGCCCGGGCGTCCGTTGCGAAAGAGGATGAGGACGACAACTGAGGTTGAGAACTCTCCTCCATCTGCCTGAACCGTTTAAGCGGTCGAACCATCCTCCCGACAAGCGTTGAAGTGAATCGGTCTATCGCAAGATTTCTCGCCAATCGGAAACAAAAAGTGGTTTGTTCTCATTCGGAGCAACCGGCAGTGGCGGCGATGCCACCCGCGCCTGTGGCCTTGCGGAGACCGGGAGCTTGTGAAAAAAGTAACGAATTGTCTTGCTTTCGTTATGGCAGATACGTAAATTAGTAAGAAGTTTTTTGCTGCCATAGGGCATTCAAGGCAGTCCTGATCCTGCAAACTACCTGGGAGTGAATTAATATGCCGAGAATCGAGGTCGACGAGAAAAGATGTAAAGCTTGCGAACTCTGTATCGTGGCCTGTCCCCATGACGTAATCGGGCTGGCCGAACATTTCAGTTCTACCGGTTTCCATCCGGCTTGCATGGTAAAGCCGGAGAAGTGTACCGGCTGTATGCTCTGTGCTTTTGTGTGTCCTGACGTAGCCATTGAGGTTTACAAGTAGTCCCGTTGATCATATGCTTCCGGACCGGCGCTCTTTAGGCGCAGTCAGGCCGACCTAAGACGAGAGCCTGTCTGGGGCAATCAGAACCGATGGAGTGAATGATGGCTGAGAGAATGTTGATGAAGGGGAATGAGGCACTGGCCGAGGGCGCCGTCCGCGCCGGATGCCGCTTCTTTTCAGGCTACCCCATCACCCCCCAAAACGAGGTTCCCGAATACATGTCCTGGAGACTGCCCGAGGTGGGCGGAACCTTCATCCAAGCCGAAAGCGAGGTGGCGGCCATAAATATGCTGTACGGCGCCTCCGCCTGCGGAACCAGGGTGATGACCTCCTCCTCAGGGCCGGGAATAAGCCTGAAGCAGGAGGGAATTTCTTACACCTCCAGCGCAGAATTGCCGATATTTTACGCCAACGTGGTAAGAGGAGGCCCCGGACTGGGCAACATAGCGCCTTCACAAGGCGATTATTTCCAGTCGACCCGCGGTGGCGGACATGGCGACTACCGGGTGTTCGTGATAGCGCCCAATTCGGTGTCCGAAATGGGCAACTTCCCCAGATTGTGCTATGAGGTGGCCGAGAGGTACCGCATCTGTACCATGATCTTAGCGGATGGGCTTTTGGGACAAATGATGGAACCCATCGTCTTCGACTTTGATCCCATCGATCCGGCTACCCTCCCCCCCAAGGATTACGCTCTGGGAATACAGGATGGCAGGCCTCGCAGAGTGGTGAGATCGTACGATCTGAAGCCGGGATTCATGGAACAGCACGTCTGGAAGCTCATGGACAAGTACAAGCAGGTGGAGGAGAACGAGGTTAAGTACGAAACCATTATGGCGGATGATGCGGACGTTCTCATTGTGGCCTACGGGACCGCTTCTCGTATCTCCAAAGCGGCCATGTCTCTGGCGCGAAACCAGAACATCAAAGTCGGGCTGCTGAGATTGATAACCTTGTGGCCTTTTCCCATGAAGGTTTTAAGCGACCTGACGTCTAAGGTGAAGAAGATTCTGGTCGTGGAGATGAGCGCCGGTCAGATGATCGAGGACGTCAGGCTGGCCATAGAAGGTAAAGCGGAGGTGTTTTTCCACGGCCGACCGGCGGGCGGCATACCCACGGAAGGCGAGGTGCTGGAGGTTATAAAGAAGATCAGGTGACGCTGTCCGGCTCGAAGTTGAGCCGGTTCAGCTTCCAAACGTTCAGACCTTTTAACTCTTTAACCTTTGAACTCTTGAACCATTATACTTTTGAACCTTTGACCTTTTGACCTTTTAACCTTTGAACTCTTTGACCTTTTAACCTTTGAACCCTTTTACCTTTTAACCTTTGAACCCTTTGACCTTTTAACTATGGAAAAGAAAGTCTTTGAAAGAACCAAGGGACTGGAAGACATCCCCATGCGTTACTGCCCTGGCTGCGGGCATGGTGTTATTCACCGGCTGGTAGGAGAAGCCATTGAGGAGCTCGGAGTCAGGCAAAGAACCATCGGTGTTGCCCCGGTCGGGTGCTCGGTCTTCGCCGACGAATATTTCAACTGCGATATGATCCAACCTCCGCACGGGAGGGGTCCGGCAGTTGCAACCGGCATGAAGAGGGTCAGGCCCGACTGCATAGTGTTCAGCTATCAAGGAGACGGCGACTTGGCCTCCATCGGCATGGCCGAGACCATTCACTGTGCCGCCCGATCGGAGAACGTGACCATCATCTTCGTGAACAACGCCATCTACGGAATGACCGGCGGCCAGATGGCGCCCACCACACTGCCCGGCATGCGGTCCACCACCTGTCCCTTCGGAAGGGATCCCAAGGTGGCCGGAAATCCCATACGCGTGTGCGAGCTTCTGGCAGCTTTGGAGGGACCGGCTTTCTTAGAGAGGGTGGCGGTTGATAGTCCCGGCCACGTAGTCAAGGCCAAGAAGGCCATCAAGAAGGCCTTCCAGGTGCAAATGGACGGTTTGGGATTCTCACTGGTGGAGGTTCTCTCCCAGTGCCCCACCGACTGGGCAATGACGCCGCTTCAAGCCATTAAGCGGGTGGAAGAGGAGATGGTTCCGTACTATCCGCTGGGGGTTTACAAAAGCCCGGATCAGCAGGATAAGAAGGAATAGCTGAAGAGAGAAGATCAAAACCGGCGATTCCGCATGTCATTTGTGTTTTCGACTTTCTCAAGATGGTGGATTCTCGCTGGAATTGACATGGACGGAGGTTAAATGTATCAAGGCGTGATAATGTCCGGATTCGGCGGGCAGGGAATAATCTCAGCCGGCATACTCTTGGCGTATTCGGGAATGGTCGAGGGGAAGTACGTCACCTTCTTCCCGGCCTATGGAGCGGAGATGCGAGGCGGAACCGCCAACTGCTCTGTGGTGGTTTCGGGCGAAGAGGTCGCATCGCCGGTGGTTTCCACGCCCGATTCCCTTATCGTCATGAACGAACCATCCCTGCTCAAGTTTGAGCCTGCTCTTAAGCCCAACGGCCTGCTCTTGATCAATAAGTCTTTAGTTACCAGCCGACCCAAGAGGACGGATGTCAACGCGGTAACCATAGACGCCAACAAGATCGCAGAGGAGATCGGCACTGTAAAGTGCGCCAACATGGTGATGCTGGGAGCGCTGTTGAGCCATACCCGGGCGGTGGCCGTGGAGAGCGTGATTCAGACTTTGCCCAAGGTGTTCAAACGCGCCAAAGAGGAGATGATCAAGCTCAATGAGCAGGCCCTCAAAAAGGGAGCCGGCTTTTAAGGGGTAAGCGATTTTTCGCGTTGGGTCGAGCATCTGGTGTAAATCAACCGGCCGACTGTCCGTAAATACGAAGAGCAGGACCTTTCAGTCCTGCTCTTTTCAATTTCATCAGTACGATTTTCCCAAAAGCCTATCTTCTAACCACAGTCGGGAGTGGGTCCGGCTTTGAACAGATAATTCAGCAGGAAAACCACATCCTCCAAATCGACTAATTCATCGCAATTGACGTCACCGGCTTCATACGGGAACGGTTCCGAACCGCCCTTGAACAGGTAGTTAAGCAAAAAGACGACGTCCGCCAGTTCGATGATCTGGTCTCCGTTGACGTCTCCCAGCATGAAGTTCCGCATCACGACGTCCATCAGTCCCTGATAAGGCCTGAAGTTGTGCTTGGTCGCGGTGAGGTGTATCTGAGCCTCGACCGTGGTCGAGCAGCACAGGGTCAGTTCTCCGGATGCATCGGTGAGTCCCACCTGATAGACTTCGTCATTCATCAGGCACACCAGCACGCTCTCCACAGGTAATCCATCCGATGTGGCCGAGATCGCGAAGGAGTATGCTCCGAGAAGAACCGTATCCGGATGGGAGACGCTCAAATCCTCCGGCAGCTCCGTCCAAATCTGCATGGTGGGATCACCGAACCAGGTGCCCATTTCGAAGGTGGTCTCGGTCGACTCCAAGTCCGATCCCCAGGGATAGCCCGATCCCCCGGTAAGATAGTATTTGTCGTACATCCAGAACTTGCCGAAGTTGAGCATGACCCCCATTCGATGCATGGGGCTGTAGATGGGTTGGGTGGATCCTGCCCTGGGATAGCTGGGATCGAAGTCCGGCCAGATGGCGTCGTAGAAGCCCTTGGCCAGCTCGTCGTTCAACCCGCTGTAGCTCACCCGGGTGTGTCCGAAAACCCCCACCGCTCCCCCGTTAGGATTGCGCAGGAAGGCTTCGCAGAACGGAACGGCAGAAGAGGGCGTTTCATGATCCGGCGAATCGGTCTCGTTGTCGAAATGGCCGGTCTCGCAGTTTATGCTCAACACCACCGGCAGTCTGTTTCCGTTGGCCAGCGAATTGACGTCTGAAGTGTCGTAGGCCGGATCACCCCATCCGCTCACGCCTCCGTGATCCCGGTGGGTAACCAAGAAGACCCCATCCTCTATGGCACTGTTAATCTGTGCAGCATCTCCGGTCCACACCAAACCAAAAGGAAGGGGCTCTCCGAAATAATAACAGCATGGTTCACTTCCCGGAGTCTTGGTGTAGCATCTTTCGACGCTTTTCCCCTGCTGACTGATAAGGAAGTTTCTCAAAGCTTCGCTGGTCTGCAGAAAGAATCTGTCCGCATAATCGTCGAAGTCCCGATCCTGGAAGAATCCTGCGGCCAGAGCATCATCGTAGAATGTCTCCGGAATCTCAATGGGCGATCTTTCGTAATCCAAGATTTTACTTATGACTGTGCCCGCCTGGGAAGCGTTGTCCACGGAGATTCTCCCGGGAAAAACGTCGGGAAAGATGTCGGATCCGTCCAAGGTGCTGTAATACAGATCCGTGCCGGTCTTCAGCCAATCGTAGGGATGGTAGCTGCGATAGAAAAGAGGAACGAACTCGGCGTCTCCGATCAGCAGCAAAAACGAAGGCGGCGGATTCCAGGTGTCGTATGCATTCTGCAGGTAAGCCCTGATGGAGCCGGTGTCGGAGCCGGTCTGAGTTGTGTTTCGCACCCAGGTGGGAATCCCCGAGAGGTTTTTCCAGCAGGCTAACGATTCCGCCGCCGCCTGGAAGTCCGGATGGGTGATGATCAGAAAATCACATCCGGTGTCGCTTTTCCCCAGCGGT
This sequence comes from uncultured Ignavibacteria bacterium, assembly GCA_964391755.1. GTDB lineage: Bacteria > Zixibacteria > MSB-5A5 > MSB-5A5 > SM1-73 > SM23-73-3. The sequence goes on along the minus strand of CAYMNI010000006.1, from coordinate 10,831 downwards.
GATGGAGCAGTCCCCAAGGCTGAATAGTTCAGCAGTAGATTTTCGAAGAAGCTCTCGAAATACACCGACCTAAGCGCGGGATCGATGTAAGTTCCATTCCCTCCAGTGAAACTAACCTTCACCTGCATCTCCGAGACGACCCTGACCTCTCCCCTGACCGGATTGTACTGAACCGGAAAGAGGGCCAGAGAAGAGACGTCGCATCCGCGAATGGTTTTCGGCTCCGATACGAAGGCCAATCTGTCCGGGTAAAACTGATCCCCCGAGTAAAACTGCCGGTCTTTGACGAACTCCGGCTCAGGCTCGCCCTGCTTGTCTACTCGCAGCTCCTGCGCCGGGTAAATGTTATAGCCGGGCAGGACTTCCCTGGTGTAATTAAGAATTTGCACCTGGGGAGCAGCTCCCCTGGGAACTGCCACGAAACGCGACCAGGTGGGCAACTCCGGCCAGCCAACGTTGTATGTTCGTCCCCCTCCCGGAATACGCAAAGCCCGGTAGGTTTCCCCCTGCCTTTCCACCTGTGCCACCGTCATTCCCGGAAACCTGATTTGAAAAATCAATTCGTCGGCGGTGGACAGCATCAGGTTGACCTCGGGATAAGCCTCCACACTCCCTGAATGAAAAGAAATCCATTCTTCAGACGCCCATGAGCCGTCACCGACCAACAAGACCAAGAGGAGACAAGACCAAAACGTTATGCTTTTGCGCATTCAACTCTCCTTCTCGAAGAACCAAAGTGTGGTAAGTCATTAGTGAAAGTTATCGGCGTAGTGAACCGACCCTACAGCATTCCTGATTTAATATAACTTGACGTGTTGTTTGTGCAAACGAAATCTTACTTGCCGGGTAAGGTTTTTTTAGACATCTTTGCAAACAGGTCTTTTCATCGCATGACTTCTGGATACCGTCAAATGTCGGCTTGACAAGATATTCATTTGTGCTATAATGGGTTCGCTTGGGCCATATTTTCGGCGGGCAGGCGGCAGCGGCAAATCTGCAGCCGTCCCCACCGGACCATTCTGATCAAACTTAAGGCAGACCATGGAGCAACGAAGCCATACAGTCTTCTTCTCCGTTCTATATGCCGGCTTGGCTTGTGCGGTAATGTGCCTGGTGACCTCGGGCGGGTTGGGGGTGAGTTACGATTCGGAAAACTACCTGGTGATGGCGGAGCGCTTTGCCCAACAGCGGTGGGGTGAGACTTTCAATCCAGTCTGGCCGCCCCTTTATCCTCTGGCGGTTGCCGCCATAAATGTCTTGGGATTGGCCGAACCCTTGGGAGCTGCGAGGATCATATCCGTTCTCTCCTACGCTGTATTGGTGGTGGCCGTTTTCCTTTTGGGTTTACGGCTTCAGGGGAGGCTGACCGCCCACCTGAGCGCAATATCGGTGCTTTCCTTAGCTTCGGTCATCTACGTATATTGCTTCTGTTGGTCAGAGACGTTATACACCATGTTTTCGGTACTCTTCTTCCTTTCCCTGACATGCTTTTCTCTCAAGCCCCCGACCACGAAGAGAAACCGCTATCTTTTTGCAGCTGCCATCTGTGCGGGGCTGGCGACCGTGACCCGTTTCATCGGTTTCTCTCTGGTGGTCACCGGGGCTTTATCCATTCTTCTTTACGGCGGTGATCAACCCCGATCCAGAAGAATCAAGAGGGCGCTCGTTTTTACGGTGATCGCCTGTGCCCCTATCTGTATGCACTATCTGGCCAGCATTTTGTCGTACGGCCTGGCCGGCAAAACTCAATTCCCGTCCAATTATACCTTCTGGCAGTTGCTGTCGCAGCTGTTCTCAACCGTTTATGGGGACTTGCTTTCCTTCGACCTCAACTTCTGGGGTTATTCTTTCTTTCTTCAGTGGGGATTTCTCGCTTTCTGGCTCAAGCTGGCGGTCCTAACGGCTGCGCTGGCCTTGTTCGTCATGTTCCTTAAAAGTCTGCTTCTTCCTTTGGAGGAGAAGACCTCCTTCAAGCCACAAGCTGCGATTCTCCTCTATTTCGCGATCTACAGCGTCATACTCCTGTATGTGGGCTCGACTGTGGCCATCGATCCCATCGGTTCGAGGTTCACCGCCCCGTTGTATCCGCTCATCCTGCTCTTGGCGTTCAGCATCCTCTCCCATCTCCGCACGGCGGTAAGCCGAAGCAGGATCAAAGGCGTGGCTTCGGCCGGGATGATCCTGTGCGTCATGTCCTTTTGGGGAATGCAGTTATCCTCCACCCTGAGCATCTACCGGGGAGTCAGTTCCGGCTCTTTCCCGGCCATGGAGCATCCGGGAAACTTAAACAGAAGAAGCCTGAGGTTCCTAAGAGAGAATGCGGGATCGAATGACCTGATAATCACCAACATCCCGCGCAAGCTCTCCTTCATATGGCCCCGACAGCTTGACTACCTGGATATCCGCCGGGAGGAGTGGGCCTTGGTCCAGAAAGATCTGATATACCAGGCATCCCGCCGTTTTATTTACGTGTTGCTTTGCACCGAGGATTACTCGCCGCTGGGACTGACGTTGGAGGATATAAAGGAGGCCGACCTAAAGTCGAATCTATTCTCCTGGAGGAAGGACTTCGGCAACGATGTCATCTTCAAGACCAAGTACGTTATTTTCCAAAATCCCATAGAGCCAGACGGAGGCAGATAAACCCCCAGGCTTTTCTGGGTTATCCCCCGGCCGTAACTGCAGGTAGATATCAAAAGACATTTTCTCGCAAGCCAAGGCCGCTCCGGACCGCATAACGGTTAGGAGACAAAAAAATGCCGAAGGTGGGATTCGAACCCACACACCCGTTCGGGCACTGCGCCCTGAACACAGCGTGTCTACCAGTTTCACCACTTCGGCCGAAATCAATATACGCTCTTTTGTTGCTATCGGCAAGCACAAATTTAAATTTCTCTTGCGGTGTAAACCCACCCGTAATATATTCGAAAACGATGCAAAAAGACAAAGAGCGGATAAAGATCATAGCAACCAACCGCAAAGCCCATCATCTTTATCATGTGGTCGACACGTTCGAGGCGGGCATGGCTTTGGTGGGCACCGAGGTCAAATCTCTCCGGCTGGGAAAGGTGAGCTTCCAGGACAGCTATGCTTCCGTGGAGAAAGGGGAAGTCTTCCTGCACAACTTGCACATCAGCCATTACGTACAGGCTAATCGATTCAATCACGACCCCACCCGTTCCAGAAAGCTGCTGCTGCACAGAACGGAAATCCGAAAGCTTTTGGGCAAGACCACGGAAAAAGGATTCACCTTGGTGCCCTTGAAGGTTTACTTCAAGGGCAAGGTAGCCAAGGTGGAGTTGGCGCTGGCCATCGGAAAAAAGCTCTTCGACAGGCGAAAAGCCATAAAAGACAGGGAAGTCGAAAGGGAGCTGCGCCGGGCGCTGAAGGAGCGGCAGCGCTAGGACCTCTTCCCTGCCTCATTCCTTGCTCCCCCGGAATCGATCTTTCTCCTCGAAATCGGAGTCATGGGGAATCAAGCTAAGACGATGATAAGCCGAATCAACCTTCCTTCAGTTTGCATCCTGCTAATTCTGTTGTTGCTTACGCTGTCTGTGCCGTCGCATACCGCCCAGCTGGTCACCCCGGACGGCAAAAGTCATTACCTCGCGACCAATGAAATTCAGGGCATCCCCTACGCTTCGGTCAACGATCTCTCGTCGGTCTTGAACGCCAAAGTCCACTGGCACCGAATGCTTCGGAAGGTGACCTTGGAGTTCGACGATCACCAGATAGCCTTCACCTGGTTTTCTCCTTACATGCTTTACGACTCGGAGGTCTATAATCTGTCATATGACACCAAATTGAAAGAGGGTACGCTATGGGTTCCGCTGACCGGATTTCAGAGAGTCTGGGATCTGATTCATTCCCCCACAATCCCTCCGGAACGACCGGAGGCGTATCCGTCTGAAGTCGAAATACTGGATTTGAAGGTCGAAGAGAAATTGAATGGGATTTTGGTGGAAGTATTTACCAGCCAGCCTTTAGATTACGAGGTCTTTTCCGACCAGAATCGTGATCTCAACATAAATTTCTACAAAGGCAGGCTGAACCCTTCATACTTCAACCGGAAGAGACTCCCCTCTTTCGTCAAGTGGCTCAAAGCTTATCAGTTCGACAACTCGGCTCAGATTTCGCTGAGATTTAAAAGTCCATTCGTCAGATTCCTTCACGCGTTCAGAACCGATCCTTATCGGATTCAGATATCTCTTTTACAGACTCCATCCCCGGGCGATTCTGCCAAATTCTTTTCTGCCGACGGATCGAGCGGCGATGAAAAGCTGCCGGACGATTTGATCGACTTAATCGTGATAGATCCCGGCCACGGCGGCGCGGATTCCGGGGCGGTCGGAAGGAAGGGACTGGTGGAAAAGGAGGTCACTTTGGACATCGCCAGGAGGCTTAAGGTCCTCTTGAAGAACGAGCCGGGACTGAAAGTCATACTTACCAGAGAGACCGACGTGCTGGTGCCTCTGGAGGAGAGAACCGAAATGGCCAACCGTAACGAGGCCGATCTGTTCATCAGCATCCACACCAATGCGTCTAAGAAGAGATCTGCCCGCGGCTGCGAGACTTTCTTCCTGTCGGCTGCCAAAACCGACGAGGACAGGGCCGTAGCTGCACTGGAAAACTCCTCCGTAAGATTCGAGCGCTCGGGACCTGTGACCCAAGAGCCGGACGATCTGGACTACATTCTGATGGATCTGGTGCAGAGCGAATACTTAAGGGAGTCTCAGGATTTGGCGGGCACTATCCAGAAACGCTTGGAAGAGCAGCTCTCCATCCCCGGCCGGGGCGTAAGCCAGGCGGGTTTCGTGGTGTTGAACAAAGCCTACATGCCCGCCGTTCTGGTCGAGACGGCCTTCATCTCCAACAAAAAAGAAGAGGATCTGCTTAAGAAGGAGTCCTTCCGGCAGCGGATCGCCCAGGCGCTGTATGAAAGCATAAAGGAATTTATCGAAAAGTACCAATCCGCAGATTAGGAGCTTTTTCGTTTACGGTTAGAATCATGCTCTCCGCTTAAAGGAGAGACAAATCTTTGTCCCTTTAATACCGGAACTCAACCATGTCCTCCTTTGTTCGAAAATCTACATCCTCCAGACAGAGCGATAAACCCATAGGCGTTTTTGATTCGGGGGTCGGCGGGTTGACCGTCGCCAAGAGGATATTCCAGCTTCTGCCCGATGAGAAGGTAATCTACTTCGGCGACACCGGCAGATATCCTTATGGCCCCCGGTCCCGGCAGATAGTCAAAAGGTTCTCTTTTCAGAACGTGAATTTCCTTCTCCGTCAGAGGGTCAAGTTCATCGTAGTAGCGTGCAATACCGCGTCGGCCGTTGCTCTGCCGGAGCTGCAGAAGTATTATCAGATTCCCATCATCGGGGTGATCGAGCCGGGAGCCTCCGCCGCCATCTTGGCCACGAAAAACCGGAAGGTAGGGGTCATAGGCACCCTAGGCACCATCTCCTCCGGGGCCTATCAAAAGGCCATCCGCAAGCAGTCAAACCGCGTCAAGGTTTTTTCCGTTCCCTGTCCCCTATTCGTCTCGCTGGCAGAGGAGGGTTACGTCGATCGTAAAGCCACGTATTTGATCGCCAGGGAGTATCTCGACCCGCTGATCAAAAAGGGTGTGGACACTCTGGTTTTGGGTTGCACCCACTACCCCCTGCTGAAAAAGGTTATCTCGGCGGCAATGGGAAAGAAAGTCCGTCTGATCGATTCGGCAGAAGAGACCGCCAAAAAGGTGAAAAACTTCCTGGAGACCAACCAGCTTCTCAGAAGTTCGAAGGGAGAAGCCTTCCACAAGTTCTACGTCTCCGACGTCCCGGATAGGTTTGTGCAGGTGGGCCAGAGGTTTCTAAAAAGCCCCATTCACAACGTCAAGAAGATCAACATAGACCAGTATTAGTATATTGCTGAACCAAAGCGCCTTGCACACCAAACCATGAAAATCGTCCTGGCCACCAACAACCAACATAAGATCAGGGAGATTAAGGAAATCCTGACCGGGATATCGGAAAATCTTCTGACGCTTGAAGACTTCCCCGGATTTCCCCGGGTGGAGGAGACCGGAGAGACCCTGGAAGAAAATGCCGTGCTCAAAGCCCGGGTCATATGCCGATTCACCGGTCTTCCCTGTGTGGCCGACGATTCCGGCCTGGAAGTGGATGCCTTGGACGGAGCGCCGGGCGTCAGATCGTCTCGTTTCGCCGGTGAGCACTGCAGCTATAAGGACAACAACAGAAAGCTGCTGAGACTCTTAAAGGACATTCCCTGGGATAAAAGAAATGCCAGATTCGTCTCGGTGGTGGCCTTGGCAAAGGACCCGGAACACATCCTTACGGTGAGGGGTGAAGTCGAGGGAGTGATCCATCTGGAAGAAAAAGGTGAAAACGGTTTCGGATACGATCCCGTCTTTTACGTACCAGAACTGAAAAAGACCTTTGCCCAGCTCTCGCCCGAGGAGAAAAACAGAATCAGTCACCGGGCACGGGCATTCACTCAGGCTAAAGATATGATTGTGAAAGGCTTCTTTGATGATTGATACGGTCACTTTCGATTTGTGGAACACCCTCATGGTGAACGCCCAAACGGATGTGGTAAAATACAGATTAAAACGGGTAGAAAACCTTAAACGCATTCTCAACCGGCATGGTCGCCGGGTGAGTTCCGACCAATTGTTGGATGCTTATTCCAAAGGCTTCGCAAAATGCGAGGAGACATGGAAGAAAAATCTGGACCTCTCCACCGAGGAACAACTGGATGCTCTGTTTGGATTTTTGGGTGAGGACAACCTGAGGGATACGGTTCAGCCTGTGATGCCCGAGCTGGTGGAAGCATACGTATCCCCCATCCTGGATGAATCGCCTGAGCTGGTCCCAGGAGCAAAAGATATTCTGATGGAACTGAAAAGGGAGAACTACAAGATAGGCTTAATATGCAACACCGGGACAACGCCTGGGAGTACCATAAGGCTGCTTCTGGATCGATTGGGGTTGATCGACTATTTTGACGTTACCACCTTCTCCAACGAACTTAAAATTCGAAAGCCTGATCCGAGAATCTTCCTTTTCACCTTGACCCGGCTGGGCGGCAGTGCCCGGAACTCTCTGCACGTTGGAGATCTTGTCGAGGTCGACGTCTTGGGGGCAAAAAACGTGGGAATGGTTGCGGTGCATCTTGTCCCCAATCACGACTGCTTTGAAGAAATTCTGCCGGATTGCGAGGACCGGATTCTTCCCGATTACCGTATAGGACGGCTGGCAGACTTAAAGCGGGTGCTGCAAGAGCTTAAATAGGACGAAACGAGTTGCGACCTTATGACGCAGCCGCGTCTTGAATTACGGACTGGGCTCATTTGTTGAAACAAAGCAAAGGTGAACATAAGAACTGACGACAATAACAAGGGGGAATCGGGCTATCAGCCCGGCTTGACAGTCATTATCTGAATATCGAAAAGGAAGGTGCATTGATGGGCAAGAAAATCGGAATTCTAACCGGCGGAGGCGACTGTCCCGGACTGAATGCGGTCATCCGCGCGGTGGTGAGGAAATCGACCCGGTACAACTACCAGGTCCTGGGCATCCGTCGCGGTTGGCGGGGTCTGATGGATTACGGTTTGACCGAAGAGCTCAACTTAGATAAGGTCTCCGGGATCATCCATCGGGGGGGGACCATTCTGCAGACATCCCGCACCAATCCTTTCAAGGTGCCGGACGGCGTGAAGAGGATCATCGAGAAAAAGAATTCTCTGGGGCTTTCGGCTATAATCGCCGTGGGGGGCGAGGATACTTTAAGCGTCGCCGCCAAGCTGCATGAGGAGGGGGTGGAGGTGGTGGGCGTGCCCAAGACCATCGATAACGACATCTGGGGCACGGATTACACCTTCGGCTTCGACACGGCGGTCAACATCGCCATGGATGCCATCGACCGGGTGCATACCACCGCCGAGTCGCACAACCGGGTGATGATAGTCGAGGTTATGGGCCGGCACACCGGTTGGATCGCCATAGAGGCGGGGATCGCCGGGGGCGCGGATTTCATCCTCATCCCGGAGAAGCCGGTGGACTTGGACAAGGTATGCGATGCCATCTGCAAGCGGCACCAGAGGGGACGGGATTTCAGCATAGTGGTGGTGGCCGAGGGCGCCAAGATCGCCAGCGGCGAAGGGGAGAAAAAGGAAGAGATTATGGTGGTGCAGAACGAGGAGAAGGACGCCTTCGGACACGTCAGGCTGGGCGGCATAGGAAAGATACTGGCCACCGAGATACAGAAACGAACCGGTTTCGAAAGCCGCTTTGTCATCTTAGGTTACATTCAACGAGGCGGAACCCCCACCGCCTTCGATCGCATGCTCGGCACCAGATTCGGCATCGCCGCGGTGGATCTGGTGCACAAAGGGGAATTCGGTAAAATGGTGACGTTGCGAGGAAATGAAATCGGCGCCATCGACCTAAAAGACACCGTGTCGAAGACCAAAAACATCGGCGACGATCTGTATGAGATAGCCGAGGTGTTCTTCGGTTAAGGAATAATCAATTGAAGAGGCAAACGGATTTCCCTTGGAGATCGTTTGCAGAATGGCCGTTGGGCTTGCCAACCGGACAAGGTTGGGGCGCGGTTTGTACATTAAACCATACATGCTAATGAGAAGATTTCTGATTTTAAGCTGCCTGGTGTTGGTTGTAACCTCCGGCGATCTCTGCTCGGCCAAAGATTTAAGCTGGTCGCAGACGATCGGAGTCCGGTTCGGCCTATGGAATTCGACCGAGGCAAAACACGTCCAGCCCGATCCGGGGGAGGACATACTGACTAAGGTCACTGCGCCTTACGGAGAGATTCACGTGTCGCTGGGACTGAAAAAAGGATTCGCCGTGGGAATCTCCCTGGGCAGCTGCTTTCGCGGAGAGACTCGATATAACGACCCCTACGGATACTACTGGAAAAGGATTACCGTCTACCCCATCACCGCAGAACTGAAGTATTATCCGCTTCACCGTGTAGCAAAATCCAAATGGCAGCCATACTTAGACGGCGGCGGCGGACTGGTTTCCGGAACGGAGAACATCCGCATCGGTGAGTATATTGGCTCCCTTGTGCTTTCAAGCAGCGGCACCAACTCTTATCTCACTTTCGGCTGGCACGGGGGCGCAGGTATGGATTTCATCCTGACCAATTCCTTGGTCCTGGGCTTCGATTTCAGATACCGCGGAGTACGCTTCGGTGACGACGTGGGGGGCATAAAAAACTACAGCGGACCCGAAGCCACCCTGGGAGTTTCCTACATTGTGAAAGGTCTCTGATTCACCTCGTCCCGATGAATTCGGGTCCCATCGCTCGATCTTTTGTATTCAACCTTCCCCTTAAACATACGCAAAGCTGATTATGAGGCCGAGGATGATTCTCCGGCGACCTTCTTACCGGCTCAAATCTAAATCATATGTCTGGCGATCCGCACAGGGCAGATTCCCCGCGAAATTTGTTTGCAAATCCAACCTGCCTTTCTTATATTCCTGAGTCGCCGATTTGATCTCGGCACGAAGAACGGATGATGAAACTGCATTTCCAACAGTCATAAGAAGGAGGAACCGATGGCAGTAAAGGTCGGGATAAACGGTTTCGGAAGAATCGGCAGGCTGGTTTACAGGGCCGCCATGGGCAATCCCAAGATAGACATCGTGGCGGTGAACGACGTCACCGACGCCGCGACATTGGCTCATCTTCTCAAATATGATTCGGTTCACGGCGTCTTAGCATCCCAGGTGAAGGCGGAAGGTAATGCCATATCCGTGGACAGCAATAGGACCGAGGTTCTCTCCGAAAAGGACCCCTCTTCCCTCCCGTGGAAGAAGCTGGGGGTAGAGCTGGTGGTGGAATCCACCGGCAAGTTCCGCTCAGCCGACGACGTCAAGAAACACATCGACGCTGGAGCCAAGAAGGTTTTGATCTCCGCGCCGGCCAAGGGCAAGGGCGGGCCTGTTTTAAATATCGTGCTTGGCGTCAATCAGGAGCAGTATGATCCCAAGGCGCAGATTTTGACCATCGGTTCCTGCACCACCAACTGCCTGGCTCCCATTGCCAAGGTGCTCAACGACAATTTCGGAATCGTTCGGGGCTTCATGACCACCGTTCATGCCTACACCAGCGACCAGAAACTGCTGGATGCGCCTCATAAGGATTTGAGAAGAGCAAGGGCGGCGGCCGCGGCCATCATTCCCACCACCACCGGAGCCGCAAAAGCTCTGGCTTTGATTCTGCCGGAGATGGCAGGGAAGTTGGACGGAGTCGCCTTGAGGGTTCCGGTCACCACCGGTTCGATTGTAGACTTGACCTGCGAGCTTGCCAAGGAAGCCACGGTTGAGGGCATCAACAGCGCCATGAAGCAGGCGGCCGGCGGACCCATGAAAGGCATACTGCAGTATATGGAGGACCCCATAGTCTCCGCCGATGTGATCCACAATCCCTATTCGTCGATCTTCGATGCGCTCTCCACCATGGTCATGGGTAAGAACTTGGTGAAAGTGTTCTCCTGGTACGACAACGAATGGGGCTTCTCCTGCAGGATGGTGGAGATGCTGGAGCTGATGGCGAAGTAGCAATTCACGAGCTGGGGCGGGGGTTGCACCCCTGCCCTGAAGGTGCGGGTGGGGCACAACCCCAACCCGAACAGGGAGAAAACCTAAGGATAGGGATACAATATCTATCCCAGCATCTGAAGCTTATGTTCGGACACGAGGGGAGGAAGAATGGACAAACTTACTGTCGATGATTTGGACTTGCAGAATAAGAAAGTCCTGGTTCGAGTTGACTTCAACGTTCCCTTGGATGAAAA
>CAYMNI010000005.1:0-31366 GCA_964391755.1 uncultured Ignavibacteria bacterium | reverse complement strand
GGCCAAGAAATCGCTCATCTACCTGCGGACCGTGGCTCGGGCCATCGCCAAGGGCCTGGCAGCTCACAAGGCCAAACAGAAGGCGGACACGGGCGGACTGGGAGGTTGGCTTAAAAAGGCGGCGGTGGACGTAGCAACCGACATCTCGGAGAACGCAGATCTTCGCTGCTCACGCCTGCTTCCCGGAAAGATCTACGTGGGCGACTTCGAGATCGAACCGGGGGTTTACGATCTGACCGTCGAATTCCTGGATCAGAACGGGGACTTGGTTGGCGCCACGGACGTCTCCGGATATGAGGTCTTGAAGAACGGCCTGAATCTTATCGAAGCCTTCTCCCTCAACTGAAGCGAGCTGTCCCGCTTTCCTCATAATACCGGATGTGAGACCTTCTACGGCGATTCTTTCTCGCCGACCTCATCCGGTTCTTTGTCTTCGCCTGAAAGGGCGTCTTTCTTGTCTTTTTTCTCGTCCTCGTCCATGACGTATTCCATTGCTTCACGCTTGTCTTGATTCAACCAGTCGTGCATGATCACCTGGCTGGTGAAAGATCCTCTTCTGGCGCCTTTAAGCCATCCCTTTGCCCAGGCGTAAATGAAAAAGACCAAACCGCCCCCGATCAGCAGGAGCGGTATTATTCTGAAATCAGTATCCAAGTCTTAAAACCGCCTTTCTTAAATGATACAACTGGTCATCGTCCTTCTGCTTGTTCTTATTTCAGAAGAAGCATCTTTGTGGTCTGCGCGAATTCTCTGTCCTCTATCCGGTAGAAGTATGTACCGCAGGAAACCACCTCTCCCCTGTCGGTCCTCCAAGAGGACGTCACCGTATCAATCCACGCTCACTTTGAGCCAGTGCTTCTATAACGGACACCAGGGAATACTATTGCAACCTGGCACCTTCATCGATAATCTCGTACTTCAAGCCAACTCCGTCCAACTCTTCCAAGTTGACCTTATCGAACTCTGCTAAAAAGCGACCATACCCACCTCTTCGCCTGCAACCAGTCGTTCGACTCCACTGAATCAACCTTTATCAGAGCCGTTTCTGCGTGAACCTGTGGGTATGCGAAAAAGAACGCATCTGATGACAGCAGCAGACTAAAGACGATATTCCTGCGAATCATGACCACCTTCTTATGCTACCCCGTCTTCCCCCTCTCTCCCTAAAAACAGCTACGCAAAAATCGGGCAATGGGAGAGCATATTGACGAGAGGTTTCCACCGTCTTCGTGATTAACCCCGGACGGGCTCGGCCGATCTTCCCCTTCACCAACTGAAAAAATGATTGAAATCGCCATTTTGGCCTTATATTATGTTATATTATATTTAACCGAAGCAGCAGAATACCAAACGTTCGGGTTGGACCTGCAACGGAGTGAACCATGATTAGCCCTCGTTATCAGATCACGGGTGAAATCGGTTCCGGCGGAATCGGAAAAGTGTATAAGGCCGTCGACCGCCATGCGGGGAAAACAGTCGCCATAAAAGTTCTCTCCCACCCGGATCAGGAGCACATTGACAGATTCAAAAACGAGTTCCTACTTCTGCGGAGATTGAATCATCCCCATATCGTGCCGGTCTACGACTTCGGCTTCAGCGAGGAGAGTTTCCCCTATTTCAGCATGGAGTATGTCGAAGCCCAGGACTGGAACTCCCTGCTCCGCCCCCTGGATTACTCTGAGTTTCGGCTTTTGATCTTCCGCATCTGCGGCACCCTGGACTTCCTTCACTCCAAGGGTATAATTCACGGGGACCTTAAACCGTCCAACATCCTCCTCTTTGCCTCTCCTGATGGCCAGTTGATTCCGATATTCACCGATTTCGGCTTCGCCGAACTAGGGAAGCCCGAAGAATCCGCCTGGTGGAAGGGAACCATCTCCTATCTGGCACCGGAGATCATTAGGGGCGAGAAATGCACTCATCAAGCGGACCTTTACTCCCTGGGCGTTGTGATTTACGAGAGCATCTTCGGAAAAAGACCCTTCCAGGAAGAAGAGTTGGCTCAACTCGCCAGGAGCCATCTGGAAAAAGAGGTAATCATTCCTCAAGAGCCCCCGATTCCCGAGGACCTCAGAAATGTCGTTCTTAAGCTGCTGGAGAAAGACCCCATGGATCGGTACTTCTCGGCGGCGGAGGTCATGGATGAATTGAGGAAAACCTCAGGCCTGGAGGCCTTTGATGTCGACTCTTCGCTGGCGGGACACCTGATTGCATCGGCCGATTTCGTGGGAAGGGAAAATCAGCTTTCCGCTTTGAAGGAGGCTTTTAGCCGGATATCGGATGATGGCTGTGCCGTGTTGTTGATCTCGGGTGATTCGGGAATCGGGAAAACCAGGCTTCTGCGCGAGTTCAGCGCTTGGGCCGAGTTGGAAGGGGCTCTGGTGCTCAATCCGTGTCTGAAAGAGGGAAAGCCGATCGAAGCATATCAGGAGAGCATCTCCCGCCTTCTGCAGAATCGAACTTCTCTGAGAGTGCTGATGGTGGATGACCTGGAGCAAGCCAACCATTCTTCGCTTGACCTGCTTTGCCGGCTGGTGGCCCAAGCTGAGACGAATAAGCTACTCTTTTGTCTCACCGTGACCAACGGGCTTTCCCGCTCCGAGAAGGACACCCAGGCGTCCGAAATCGAAAAGACGCTGAAATCGAAATTTCAGGAAAGGGTCAAGGTCCTCAGGCTGGAGGAACTGGCCCAGGATGAAGTGAGAAGACTGTCTTGCTCTCTGTTTTCATGGAAGGAGAAGGAGGCCCAGATAGCATCTGCGGTGTACGAGAAGACGCAGGGCAATCCCCTATTGATCAGGCAGCTCTTCGAATGTTTGGCCGAAAACCGTCATATCCGCAGGCGGGATGATGGCTGGATGCTGGCGTTGGATCAGATGGATGAAGCCAGAGCTCCTGCTGTGTTGGCTGAGGATGTGACAGATCGCCTCAGCCGCTTAAGTGGGGAGGAGTTGAATATTCTTCATATGGCCTCGGCCCTGGGGGGACAATTTCAGATCAATGCGCTGAGCACCCTTTCTGGGCTTGATCCCAAAGTTTTTGGAGAACAGGTTCAAAACATCTTTGCGGAGAGGATTCTGGTGCCGTCGCCGGATCCCCATGATGATGAGCAGGTCCGCTTCAGCAATGGATTCACCAGAGATATCCTCTATCGGCAAATAGGCCCGGACAAAGCGAAAAGCCTCCACCTGGCGATTGCCGGTTACCTGGAGAAGAGACAAACTTCCGGGACGGAGGATCATCTTGACCAGTTGGCCGAGCACTACTATCGGGCTGACCAAGGTGAGGCTGCTTTGAGATATGCGCTTTTAGCTGCCGGAAGGGCAGCCGACTCGGGTCAGGCTGCCCAAGCCATAACTCACTACCTCCGGGTTTTGGAACTCTGGGATCGGTGGTCATCCTCGTGCACAAAACCTAAGACGGAAATTTTACGAAATCTGGCGAAGCAGTGCGAGGCGGATGGCCGCTACGACGAGGGCATCGAATATTCCGAAAAAGCTTTGAACTTGGTGAAAGGTGAGAATGTTGAAGACCCAAGTATCGCGCAGATATATCGGAGAATGGCTCGCATCTACGGCAAGGGCGGTCAGCACGAAAGGGCGATGAATGTGTTAAGCCAAGCGTTGCCCTTGCTGGATTCGGAAAGCCAGCCGTCGGAGTATGCATCTGTTCTCATCGATCTGGCCTGGGAAAAAAGACTCAGCTGCCAGTACGACCAAGCTATTTCCCATTTGGAGAAGGCCATAGGAGTTCTTCGGGGTGGGGACCCGTCGAAAGAGATGGCAATTGGCCTCAACAGGCTGGCAGGTGTCTATTATGCCTTGGGGGATTATGCCAATGCTCTAAAGACCTTATCTGAGAGCTTGGAAGCCTTTCAGAAGCTCGGAGATATCGAGCAGATGGCCGGCTGTTACATCGCCAAGGTACTCCTCCTGAGAAGCAAGGGGCTTGCCGGCGAGGCACTGGAGGATTCCCAGAGGGCGCTTGCTCTTCTAGAGAAGCTCTCTGACCCACACAGGATGTCCATATTACAGCACAATATGGGCATAATCCACATGGATCTGAACCTCTGGAATCAAGCTTTAGAGTATTTCAAGACAGGCTTGAATCTTAGGATGGAACTCCATGACCTTAAGGGTGTAGCCAATTCACACAACAGCATTGGCCACGTCTATCTCAGAAAAGGTCTTTTCGAAAAAAGCCTGGACCGACTAACTTCCGCCCTCCAGTTATTCCAGAAAACTCGTGATAGAAGCGGTGCCGCCCTGGTTTACTACAACTTAGCGGACCTCCATAGGTGCAAGGAGGAGTATGAGTGGGCGAGCTACTATCTTGAAAAGAGCCTGAAGATCGCCACCCAGATCGGAGAAGAGAGCAGGATCGCGGACTGCCTGCTCTTGTCGGGAAAACTCTATGAGGAGCGGTCCGAATTGCCCCGGGCAGGGGAAGACTTGAGCCGAGCCGCAGAGCTTTTCGCTGTGGGCGGGAATCGTCTGGGGGAGGCGGAGACGCATCTGGCTCAAGCGGAGCTTTCGGTTGGGATGCAAAATCTGGCTCAAGCCGAAGAACACTTGGATGGAGTCCGGCCGTTTGTGGAATCCTCCGGCAACAGATGGCTGGAGGCAATTTACGATCGGGTCTGGGCCGACCTCCGTGAATCCAAAGGCGATCTGAGTGGCTGCCTGGAACAACTGCTTCACGCTGCCGCCATCTTTAAATCTCTGGGGGCCCGATACGAACTGGGCAAGATACATCTTAAGCTGGGAAAGCTCAAGCTGCAGACAGGGAGGGTCAAGGAGGCAAGAGCGTTCTTGAAAGAAGCCCTGAGCGTTTTCGATAAACTCGGAGTTGAGGGCGGAAGAAAGGAGGCGAAGACCGTGCTGGAACAGGTAAAGGAGACGTCCCACCTGGAAAGAGAGAGAGTCCGGACATTCTATCGGCTGGCGGACATGCTCAACAGCGTGTGGGACGCAGACGAGTTGTTGACCAAATCCTTGGAATTGGTCATCGATTTGCTGAATGCCGAGAGAGGTGCCATCATCCTGTACTCTGAGAAGGACAAAAGCTTTGAGGTCAAGGTTTCACGCGGGCTTGAGCCGGAAACGTCGAAGGACGCAGTCGCCGTGTCGCGGCGCGTATTAACCGACGTTATTCGAAGCGACTCCCCCTTGATCGTAGACGACGCCTCGAACAATCCGCAGTTCGCCGCCAGCAAGAGCGTGGTGCTGTACAATATCCTTTCCATACTTTGTGTGCCGCTGAGGACCAAGAGTCGACTCATCGGCACGGTATACTTAGACCATCGAAGCCTTCCGGCGGTGTTCTCCTCGGAGGACGTCGATTTTCTCAAAGCCTTTGCCAGTTTGATAGCCACAGCCATAGAGAAAGGCGAGCTTTATGTGAAAGCCCACGAAGAGATGTTCCAGCTTAAGGAGACCTTACACCAATACTATGAGTATCCTCACATCGTGGGAAAAAGCGCTAAGATGCAGGAGATTTTCAATCTGGTGGAGAAAGTAGCCGATTCAAAAACCAGCGTTCTGGTTCTCGGCGAAGGGGGCACCGGCAAAGAACTGATAGCCCATCTGATACACGAAAGAAGTCAAAGAAGAGATGGCCCGTTCATACGAGTCAACTGCGCTGCCCTGGCGGAGACCATGCTGGAGAGTGAGCTGTTCGGCATCGAGGAGAAGGCCGCCACCGGCGTAGCCTTCAGAAAAGGCAAATTCGAGCTGGCCGATCGGGGGACCATATTCTTAGACGAAATCGGAGATATGAGCCTCTCGCTTCAAGCTAAGGTCCTCCGCGTCCTGCAGGAGAAAGAGTTCGAGCGAGTGGGAGGACAAAAGTCCATTAAGGTGGACATCAGAATAGTATCGGCGACCAACCAGGATCTACAGAAAAAGGTGCAGGACGGTAGCTTCCGGACGGACCTCTTCTACCGTCTGAATCCCATAGTGATCACCATTCCCCCGCTTCGTGACAGGAAGGATGACATACCCTTGTTGGTTCGTTACTTCACTCAGAAATACGCGGAAGAGAATAAAAAGCCTCAGGTTAAGATAACCAGTAAGGTCATGTCTGCGATACTGGGGCATGCATGGGAAGGCAGCAACGTCAGGGAGCTACAGCATTTCATCGAAAAGGCCACCTTGCTGAGTGAGAACGCAGATTTCCCTCAACACCTACTGTATGAATTGAATGCGAAACAACAATATCGGGACATCGACGGACCCAGCAAACTCAAGGATCTGCTGGATTGGGTGGAGAAGAAAAGAATAGTCCAAGCTTTGGATGCATACCGTTGGAACCAGGTCCGGGCGGCCAAAGAACTGGGTCTAAACGAGACAACCTTAAGAAGAAGAATGAAAAAACACAGGATAACGAAGCCTGCCCGGATACAATCGTCATAAGTGACGAGCACGTCAGATAAGTCCCTGTTACAAAGCAAGTTCAATCAGCCTCACTCAAACATACCCTCATACCTACTCGACAGTAATGACGACTACATTAACTCATTGATTTAATGTAGGCTACGTCATCAACTGCCGAGTCTCGTCAGTTCTGACCGCATTTAAGCTTACTCTCGCATTAGATTCAATCCTCACATCCCCTATAACTTATTGTCATACTGGAAATAACCTGACCGACCGCGTTTGGGCATCCCCTTTGCAATAGCATTCAGTCGCAAAGACCATAAACCCTTAAACGCGGAGGTCCCCATGGTTTTCGGGCATAGTTCACGCAGCCTTTTCATCTTAACCATTGCGATTTGCCTGGTTTTAATCGCGTGCTTCGCAGGGAGTACGGCACAGGCCGATGGCCAAGCGGGTGATTGGCCTTATGAGCCCCCGGATCCGATCAACACCGGTGGAGACGACGGAGGTGAGGATGGAATCGAAGCACTGGTAACGATCATGACTCTGTTGGACTTGATTCTATAGTCACAGCTTAGGAGAAAATTTGTCACGAATCTCCGACAACACTCAAGAAGCTTACACCGAGCTCAGCAAAGCCATCCACTCCCCCTTCAATCTAGTGTTAGAGGGGGAGAACGAGGCGGGTAAGGAGTATTTCGCCCGCCTTATCCATCGGGAGAGGAACTGGGGGGGGCAATTCGTGGTGTACGACTGTGAGCAGACCGGTCAGAGGCAGTCGGACATAGTGAAGCAGCTTACTTCGCCGCCCTTTCTCGAGAGACTTAGGCAATCCACAAGGAGAGACACTTTCTTCGTCAGGAGGCTTGATCTTCTGGAGGGGCACCGGCATGCCCAACTCTCTGACTTCTTTGAGGAACTAGCCGAAAGCGGAGAGTTCAGCAGAAAAGAGCTTCTCAGCTTTGGAATCACCGGATCGATACTGGCCGATGGAAACAGAACCTCGGCCAACATATTGCAACTGAACAGGTTCCTTGATATTCTCTTCTGCCTCAGGATAAAAATCCTGCCTCTGAGAGAGAGAAAGCGAGAGATTCCCAAGCTTGTGGAGCAGTTCGTCCATTTCTTTAACCAGGAACACAAAAGGAGAGTAGAGGGGGTCTCCCCGGAGGCGCTTGAGGTCCTGATGCAGCACGACTGGCCCAGCAATGTGTGCGAGCTGCGGACGGAAATCGAGCGCGCCATAACGTTAACCAAAGATCACGAGTCAATCATGCCGGATGCCCTGTCGGAGCATCTGGTCGAATCCGTATCGAGAAGGCGCTCACTTGATTGAAAATGGCAAATCAAAACCGGTTGTCTCTGATCAAAGATCTTCTTAGGCGCAGGGGAACAATGAGTGCATCCGATCTTGCCCGGGAATGCAAGGTTTCGGAGAGCACCATTCAGAAGGACATTCGGGCTCTATCGGATGCCCGGGTCGCGGTCTGTTTCGATGGAGGATACCGACTCCGTATTTCGGAGTCCCGGCCGGACTTCGATCTGACCACGGAGGAGATGTTGAGTCTTTATGTGGGACTTAACTCACATCCGGTTCAGTCGGTCGGCTGCTTCAGGGAAGCCGCTGAAAGAGCATTATCCAAAATCGAATCGTTGATGTCCGAGAGTATCAACGGCGACTACGAAACCGCCAAGAAGCATGTTGCGATTCAGCCCGGAAGGAATCGTCCACATCAGGGAGCGGAGCTCATCTTCGAACTGATGCGGCAAGCACTCTGGTCCCAGCAGAGGATCAGATTGCACCATGTGTCCCCCCTCTCCTCCGAGACAGTGGAATTGACGCCCAAGGCGTTGTTGTACAAGAAAGATGGCTGGTACCTGGCGGGACAAGTGCGCAAGAGTTTAAGATATTTCCGCTTGGACTTCATTAAGGACGTGAGCCTCAGCCATTGACTTTCCATCTGTCGGTCTGCAAATCCGGAGAGGCAGGCCTTGCGAGACCCAACATAGGTTTATCTATGTTGCCGGCAGAAAATGCCCTGCGTTTGTAAGGAGAAGGTAGATTTATACCTTAACCGAGTGGTGACTCTTCTGCCGGATTACTCCTGGGGGCGATTCTGTCTTTTCGACCAACTCTCCTTCGGCAAATCGCCACGTACACTCCAGGGGCATAATGCGACGCAGGATTTATGAAGAAAGGTGAAACGGGTTTCATTGAAAGTGCACCAGTAGGGAGATGGTGTGGGACTCACCCAATGCTCCCTGCGGCAGGTAGCAGTAGTCCAACCGGTAACTATAGATCATCGTAACCATCAAGCCGATACCGAAGCTCAGTCTTGAGCTGGAGCCTAAGTCGGAACTCCCGTTGTATCCCATCCGAGCGGCGATTAAGTTTCTGTGAACATATTCTGCGCCCAGCCGCAGACTTTTTTTGTTGTCGGAAGGTATGAAGATATCCAAAACCGCATTGATTGGACTTCCCCCCAAGCTGTCGCTATACGCAGCTCCGAGCTTGAGGAGTCTCGGCAGCTCATACGACTCCGAGACGAACTTGATATCCTGTCCTAAGTTCTGGATGGTCCCGCCCAGTTGAAGCTTGCCCAGGGGGGTTCTATAGAGCCAGCCGATATCAAAAGCCAGGGCATGTGCATCGTAAGCTTCAATTCGCTCATCCACGTACTTGATGCTGGCACCAAGAAGAATGTTGCTTTGGGTCTCAAGTGCGCAACCGACGGCAACGGCGATGTCGTTGGAGGTGAAACCTGAAGTTAACTCCCCGGATTCGTCTCTCCCCGTGAGTGGATCCATGTGCAGACAGGCTATGCTTCCTCCCATAATCCCGATCCCCCCGACAGTTTGTGCGTAAGCTGCATACTCGAAGGAGACATCCTGGAACACAGATCGATGCATATAGCATAACTCCGGGTGGTCGAGGCTGGCTAACCCGGCGGGATTCCAGAAAATGGCAGTGACGTCATCCGCCAAACCAACAAAGGCTCCTCCCATGGCTAAGGCACGACCGCCCAGGCCGAGTTTGAGAAACTGAGCGCTGGAGGTGCCGGTGTTGCCGTTGGAAGCGGAACAATCGGAAATGCGCAGAGCGGCAAACAACAAAAACAAAATCGTCTGGATGATGGCTGTCTTCTTCATCTTTCCCGAACCGGTCTATCGGATTACTGCAAGTTTGGACGTCTTCTCCTGTCCCAGCTCGTTGCTGACCCGGTATATGTAAACGCCACTGGCCAGTTTCCTGCCTTGAGCATTGGTCACGTCCCAGGAGACCTCCCCATCTCCGTCCGTCTCCTCAATGGTGCAAACCCTCTCGCCGGTGATGGTAAATATCTCTATTTTTGCCATAGCTGTCAGCCCGTCGAAGGTCATATGTGTGTGTCCTGCGAAAGGCTTAAACGGATTAGGGAAAACCGAAGCCCCGGCCAGATCCTCAGAATAGCCGAAGTAAGGCGTCGGACGATTGGCGAATTCAAGCAGCTCGCTTAGAGCCTGATCCAGAATGCGGGTGGCAATCTCCTCCTTTACGAACCAGAGGGGAAAGCCGATGTAAATTACGGCGAAGCTCTTTGTGAAGTGTTTCAGAGCCACCGCCTTTCCGTCGGATGTAGACGTATCGTAGGCTGAGCTAAAAGTATATATCACCTCGGAGGAATCCCGAGGCACGAAATAGCCTACTTCGGGAAGCTTCCCTTCGAAGCCGGGTAGATCGGGTTCACGGGCATGATTTACCCTGAAGGTATCCAGTTCTGCTTTTTCAGGATAGTCTGTCACAAAAGAAGATCGTTCGGCCCCGACAAACTCCTGGTTTTTTCTGTCTTCGCTCCAGTCTGCGGGGATCCAAACTGAATCGATATTCAGGTACTCGTACCTGAAGTCGTCCGGACCAAAGTCTCCATATTCCTCGAACCACTCGAACCTTTGAGAAAACAGGATTCTCCGACCCTCAACCAAGAGGGCTCCGCCGGCGCCGAGATACTGCTTTAAAAGTGGGTATGAATCGGAGACATTTCCCGTCTCTCCCTCAAAATGTAAAATCGCCAGGGGATGGCGGCTGAGGTCAACCAGCCGCAAAGGAAGGTTCTGGCTTCTGTCTTGGTAGAGGTAATCGTAACCTTCCAGTGCTCGCTGATAGAACGCGTTGACGCTGTCGCCGTTTACTCCGTCGGAAGCCTCAGTTCCCCGGGTAAGATCCACCAGCAGTATGCCCCGATCAAAAACCATCCAGCAACCTGCAATTTCGCGGGATGGACGACTTTCCAAGTTATGCGAATTCACAGCAGATATCCGGTAGCTATATTCTAATCCAGCCGAGACTCTCGAATCCAAATAGAACGTATCCGGCCATAGCGCATTCAACACCCTGAATTCTCTGTCCTCTTCCCTCCGGAGAATCCTATATCCTTCCACGTCCTGTTCGGAAGTGGTCATGTGAAGCTGAATGCCTTCCCTGCCGCTTTTCACTTCCAGATGTGGTTCCTGCGGCATTCCCGGCAATGCAGTTACCTCAAGAGGTTCGCATCCTGGTTCCGAACAGAGATAACGCTTCGATTCCAACCCACAGGAGTTCACGTTGGTCACGGTATAGTAGTAGGTCAAGCCCACTTGCACGGTGAAGTCCGTATACTCCACCCACCCTTCACTTCCGTAACGAATCAGAGTATCATTCAGCGACTTTTTTCCCAGGTAGAAACCCGACACGGGAGATCGGTAGACGTTGCATCCAACCACACTCTCGTCCCAGGAGGAGCTATGCCAGCGTATGGTCACGCTGCTGTCGGTCAACTCGGCGATCTCCAAGTAAGCCGGTATAGCCGGCGGTTCCGCATACATCGATACCTCCAGCCCAAGAAAACTTTCCAGCCCGAACGTGTCCACAGCCGTTACGGCATATCGGTTTACGGAAGTGACGGTGAAAGCACTATCCAGGCAGGTGGTATCAGGAGCAAAGGCCGAGTCCATGGCTTGAAAGTCGAGCCATTCATCCCCTGAATGAAAGGAACGATAAACATTATACCGGGCGATGTCACCTTCGGCGTTAGACCTCCAATTCAGCACTACCTGGCATCTATCGCCTAATCCCGCTGTCAGGCCAGTCACCGTTTGCGGCCTGCCGGCCAAGAAATCCGCACGATTGGAGGGGGAGGTCCTTATGCTCCCTTGGGCTTGGGTAATTACATAGTAGTAAGTTATTCCCTCAGTCAACCCGGAATCCTGACAGGTGATGTCGCATCCGAGGGGATCGTCTATGGGCTGAGCATTCAACGGGGGGTCGCTATATATCTCCGGGATTGTGGAACGATACACGTAGCAGCCTTGGCCTGGTTGGCCCACTCTCCAGCTCAGAGAAACGTTCCCGCCTGACCAGATCGAAACTTCCAGGCTGTGAGGCGGCGCCCCCGCCGGCTGGATATCCGCCATCACGGCGTCAGATGGATAACCTTCAAGTCCCATGGGATCCACCGCACTCACTCTATAACCATGACTGCCCACCTCCTTGACCGAGGAATCGACAAAAGTGGTTTCAGAGGCGGAACCCAAGAGATGATATTGAGCGTAGATAGGGGATCGATGGTATATCAAATACTGCAATGAATCCTGCTCCTCCGGATCGGCAGTCCAGAATAGAGTCACCACGCCCTCGCTCACCTGTGCCGACGGTTGAGACGGAGCCGCGGGTCCACCCGGGATGGCGTTTAACTCCGGAGATTTAGCGCTTTCCACCAACTCATGATCTACGCTGGTTATGATATAATAGTATGTCGCAGGACTCAAACCGACATCCTGGAACTGGCTGTCGGGTTGCGGAATCAGCTGGGAATTTATCCTCTCTCCGGGCTGTTCGGATACGGTTGCCCGATAGATGTTATATCCGGAAACGGCCCAAGGGGCTCTGGGTGTCCAGCCCAGGGTGACGCTGGAATCGCTCCAGCTTTTAATGTGAAAACCGAAGGGAGGGACGTTGGCCATCTCTCCCCCAGGAGGGTTGTATCCCTGTCGCCCGCTGTTCCAATTATCGTGCATATACTTGGGCCAGGGTTGAGAATCCGGATGGTAATCGACGTCAAACTCCCAGCAGATGAGTTTGGGCCTGGTGTAGATGGTGTAATCAGTGCTCATAATCAGGTTCACCTTGCCGTCCTGGTCCGGATCAGACACAACTGGAGTATAGGGGAGATACGTCGCCAGGCTTATCTCAGCTGGCAAATAAAGGGGAAAGCCCGGTAGAAGGTTTCCCTCATTGTCCCAGGCATACACCATCTGGTAGCCCGAACTGAGGAACTGCCCTGCTCGGACAAGCACGTCCACTCGTTCATCTCCATCCACATCTGCCAACACCGGACTGCCGAACGTCTCCGCCTGGGATGCGAATGGCTCTTCGAACGACGTCACCCCCAGAGCAGCCAGTCGGTCTCTGTTCATCTCCCGACACCTGGCAGCGATCTCTCCAACGCTGCTCCCCAAGTGGGATAATATTTCTCTGTTCTTGTCCGCATGCGGACTTTTCAGGGAAACCAGCAGCTCGTCCGAAGCTAAAGGGGTGCCATCCTGATGCCAAGCATAGATGCGAGCTTCCCCCAATGTCCACAAGCTGACCACTATCTCCAGGGTCCCGTCACCATCTAAGTCTCCGACTGCGGGATGATTCCCGAACCACCAACCCGTAATCACGTCTTCCAACACCACGGGGTACCCGGCAGCTTGGGTTCCGTTTTTTTTAAAAGCGCAAAGCGCATGCCGTCTGCCGTCGGCAGTGAAAGTCAGTATCTCCAGTTGGTCATCGTCATCTATATTGGCGACTGCGATTCCGAATAGGTAGATAAACTGAAAAGAGCAATCTTCAGGCTCAAGTAAAGGGTGGCCTTCTATATTCCAAATATAGATACCTCCAACCCCTTGGTAATTGCCATACTCACCGGAGATTGTGTGCGCAGTTCCTACAATCACCTCCTTTTGCTCGTCCCCATCCAGATCAGCCACCACCAAGCAGGGGAAATCCATGTCTCCGGCGCTGCCAGCCGTTAGGGCAAACTTGCCGTCGCCTCCAGGGATAACCGGCTCCCCGTCTTTGCGCCATGCATACACCTGTCCTCCAGAATTGACGGTTAGCACCTCTGGATATCCATCTTCCTCCAAGTCGGCTATAACCGGGGTGGCCAAACCCCAAGAGTCGTTCGCTCTGGTGCTGGCACCGACCGACCAACTGGGAGAAGTCGAGAGATAAGCATGAACACCTTTATCGGAACAGATGACTATGTCCGCTACACCGTCCTGATCCAGATCACCCAGGGCAGGTGAGGACATCATGTTCTTATCAAGATCCTTAGGCCAGCCCGCTTCCCGCTGGCCGTCGTGAGAGAAAACCTCCACGCCTCCGGTTCTTCCGGAGGTCAATGAACCGCCAACTCCAACAACTATCTCATCATATCCGTCTCCATCTACGTCTCCCACCCCGGGCGACAACGAACCGTTGTATGACAACTCCTGTATCCAAGTATCGGAGACTATGCTCCTAACAAAGACCCCCACCGTATCTGCATAGACCTCTCCAGCAGCAGTCTCCACAAGCAAACGCAGGGTGTAGTCGGTTGCGTTCAGGAAGCTCACCAGCCAATTGCCTAAGACACCATTCTTTACCATTTTGGTGGAGCTGGCAATGGGAATCCAGACCGCCGGGGATTGTCCAAAGCCATACTCCAGCGTGTAGTGAGAGAAATCCGGAGTAATGGTGTAGCCTCTGATCTCGGCGAATCCAATCACGGTGTCGCCTTCCTGCGGAGAGGTTATCTTGACGTAGGTCTGGTTATTGGCTATGACGTGAACCTCGACTTGATTCTGGTCTCCTACTGTTAGCCTCAGAGTGGACGGACCTGCTACGCCGGAACTGTTCCAGACTCCCAGCGTATCTTCCTTCACTGGTACGACCGAGGTCTCAATTACCGTCCAGTCCTCAGGCGAAAGCCCCTCTCCATATTCCAGCAGGTAGCTTTCGAAATTCGGGCCAGCGGCCGTGCCAATCACAGCCACATCTCCGGAGACTAAAGCGTTTTCAGGGGGATAGCCTACCTGCGCCATCCTGCCCGAGATGAGCTGCAGGGCGGAGTTGAGGTTCACTCGTCCGTAGCCGCTGTAGACGTCCTTGCCGGGCGAGTACAGACTGTCGCCGCCATAAGGATACTCTATGTCGTCCGCTGATTGCTCCATTATGTGGACCAGCGTCTGAACACTGATTCCCGGGGATGCAGCCAAGATATACGCCGCCACTCCTGTGAGACAGGGGGCAGCCATACTGGTGCCGTCTGCTAAGTAGTATTTTTCATCCACGATGTGTTTCTCTGGGAATCCGTCGTCTGCATACATGTCGGTACCTGCGGCTCTCAATGACAGAATATCTTGACCTGGAGCAACCACCTCTACGTGGTCTCCAAAAGTGGAGAATGTGGAGACGCGATCATCGCTGTCGGAAGCTCCCACGGTGAGAACCCCGTCGTAGGCCGCTGGGTAGTTGAGCGTCTCCGTGCTGTCGTTACCTGCTGCTGCCACCGGCAAAATCCCTTTACCCGTAACGTAGTTTATCGCGTCCGCTAACAATTTGGACGGGTAAGCGCTCCCCCAACTCATGTTGATAACGTCGCATCCCATGTCGGCGGCATAGACTATGCTTTTGGCGGCAAGGGAATTATATGAGTTGGGGAAAAACTTGACGGCCATTATCCGGCAGGGAGTGGTGATGCCTGAGATACCGATTTCATTGTCCCTAACAGCCCCGACTATCCCAGCGCAGTGGGTACCGTGACCGTAGGTGTCCGTCGGGTCGTTATCCTCCTGTATTTCGGATAAATCTCCTGAGAAATCCCATCCGTAGAAGTCATCCACGAATCCATTATGATCGTCATCCACGCCGTTATCCGGAATCTCACCGGGATTGGTCCAAACGTTATCAGCCAGATCCTCATGGTGCATGTCCACACCCGTATCTATGATGCCAACCAGGGGCACGATCACTTCGTCCCCCCGCTCGAATGCCTCCAGGGCATCTATGTCTGCATCTTCAGTGCCGAACTTCATGACCGGCAGGTGTCCTTGCTGCCGGTCAATGCCGTAGTATCCCTGACCGTTGTTTTGCGCCATCCCCAAGTTATTTAGGGTCCACTGGTGCGGAAATAGCGGATCGCTGGGGGTTTCATACAGCCTGACTTTGTAGTCCGGTTCAGCGTAGTCCACTTCCGGCCTGGTCTGATACTCAATCCTCATTCGCTCCAGGTTTGTTCCAACCGGCACTTCCAAGATGTAGACACCAGACAGGTTCTCCGATTGGGGGCTCGCCTGTTTGAATTCTCTGAACAGCTTTTCCTGTTTGGCGACTCTAAATTTGAGATTGAGGCTATCCAGTGAAGCCAAACCGGTGGTCACTCGCCCCTGGACTCGACTTAGAAAAACCCCTTTGTCTGCCTCCGGCTTCAGCTTCACAATCAGGCGGGTTTCCGCATAACCGTCTTTGGCTCGAGCCGTTGAACCATCTTCCGACTGCATTAAAGCAACTGATTCTGGTGCACCGCAAATGACCACCAGCAAAAACAGGGTAACGGTTAAAAGCAACTTCTTTTCTTTCACTCAGCAGCTCTCTGGTTGTTATGGTGTTTTCCCTGATTGAAAGATGGGGCAAATATCGTTCCCAACTCATTATAACTCTGGGTTTGCCTCAATTCTTTGGCTAGCAGCGGGATGCGAAATACTAACTGCCGAGGCTGACCTCCACGGACGCAGGTATTGGCGATACCCCCTGAATCCGGGCTTTTGATTTGGCGCATAATCCAATGTACCCCTTCTGATTAAGAGTTCGCAAAAACCTTCGAGTGGCTTCCAGTATCGGCAGTCTGGAAGGCCCGATTCGTTTGATTCCCTGATCCGTGCTGTTAACGTTCGGAATTCTTCTGATTGATGTTTTCACCCAAAAGCCGCTTGCCGTTTTGGGCATGGACCTTTAGTTGGTGATACCGACGTCTGAAGCCGACGGGATAGTAGACAGCATGATAAACCTGCGGAAGACGGAATCATCCGTGAATCTCGTTCGGATGGTCATATACGAGTTTTTTCGGTTGTGTGGAGTGGATGATCTATCAAGGCAAGGTGGGGATGGGATATCTACGGGACATCTCTAACTTAACTTCTCTCTTCGCAAGTCAATATCCTGGGCTCACTGTAAAAGGATTAAGTTACTATCAGTGGCGACTTCTACCTCCAGCCATGGTTTACGCAAACAGACGCAAACTAGGATGCGCAGCCTGCGAGCGTTCCTGACGACTAGAGACATACCTGACCTGCAGTCCCTGCCAACGTCAGTGATATCTTCCTGTAGCTGTCCTTGTCGGATTTACGGTAGACAAACCGCGCTTGGGTGGTTACTGCTGACATGCTGTCGGATAATGGCAAGGGAGCCCAGAATATCACGACCAAGAGGCGGTAGATAAAGGTCGTCGTTGGTTGTATCCAGGCTCCCTCTTCAGACCATCAATCTGCTGGGCCATGTGTACGTCTGGCCTCTTGACGATGCAAAACAGCGATATCGATGCTCACCTAGTCTGTCTGATGTTTAATATAAATATAGTCAGTTCTATTTACCTTGTCAAGTACGAAAATCTCTATCGAGCAGTTGTTTTTCACCTTTTTGGAGAACCCGCTCGATTCAACGGGAGCACGTAAGGTAGTGCCCGCCTAAACTGCTCATACTTTGCTGGGCAAATTGTCTGGATGTCTGACCTGGTCTGTTGAACCACTCTGTTCATGAGCACTTCCGGCGATCTCTCAGGTTATCTCCTCATCATCGCGGATGGGTAGTGTTTGAATCTGTGCGTGAATTTGTAAGATCACAGAAGCTCGCCACTGCCAGATAGAGCTTATGCTGGTGGTGTTTATGAATCCTGCATCACTCTGTACCACGATCGAGGATAGTGTGCCATGACCGCTTCAGGTCAAATAGCGGACTGAGTAGTTTCATCCGGGGTAGATTCATGTGACTTTGGAATCTGAGTTAGATACCGGTGAAAGGTTCGCTCAACCTGGTCTAACGTCTCCAGTGCAAACAGCCTCTTCCTCAGCTCCCTGGAGCCGGGCATGCCTGTAGTGTACCAGACCATATGCTTTCTCATCCTTCTCACACCGGGCAGTTCCCCATATCGTCTCACCGAGAGTTCGGCATGCTCCAGACATACTTCAATTCTCTCTCGGAAGGGGGGTTCCGGAAGCAGTTGGCCGTGTTGCAGGAGATGATTTGTGCGGGAAAATATCCATGGATTGCCTAAAGATCCCCTTCCTATCATGACCGCGTCGCACCCGGTGCGGTCCAGCATGTTCTTTGCATCCTGCGGAGAGAAAACGTCCCCCGACCCGATCACCGGGATCTTCACCTCTTTCTTAACACGAGCTATCACGTCCCAGTCGGCCCGGTTGGAGAAGCCGTCACTCTGGGTGCGCGGATGAACGGTGATGGCCGCAGCCCCGCACTCCTCGGCTGCCCTGGCCACGCTGATGGCCACCAGGCTGTCTGAATCCCATCCGCTTCTGGTCTTTATGGTCACCGGCATCTCAGCCGAGTCGACCATGCTTGAAACCATGCTCCTGAGAAGCTTAAG
Organism: uncultured Ignavibacteria bacterium; assembly: GCA_964391755.1. Classification (GTDB taxonomy): domain Bacteria; phylum Zixibacteria; class MSB-5A5; order MSB-5A5; family SM1-73; genus SM23-73-3. Next base: position 13,347 of record CAYMNI010000005.1, on the reverse strand, counting down.
ATCCTTGAGCAGAGCTGCGCCTCCGTTTCTCTTCACCACCTTCCTCACCGGGCACCCGCAGTTTAAGTCAATCAGATCGGGCTTGATATGGTTGATCTTATTGCAGGCTAAGGCTATCCTCTGGGGATCGGCTCCGAAGAGTTGGACCCCGATGGGTTGCTCCTCCGGCGTGAACTCCAGAAGTCTTCTGGTACCCAGGTTGTCCCGCAACGTTCCTTCGGCCGATACCATTTCCGTGTAAACCAAAGCTGCGCCGAAGCGCTTGGCCATGAGACGAAAAGGGGCATCTGCGATTCCTGCTAAGGGGGCCAGGACTACCCTGCCCGGCAAAATCAAGTTTCCAATATTCATGTCGACAATATAACAAGAGTCGAAACGGGATGCAAACGGTTCCGGAAAAACTAAAGCGGAGCCTTTGGCATCGCGAAACGAACCGTCCCTATAAAAAGGGTTGACAAAATACTCAGCAGACCTTATCGTTTTACCCCGAACGGGTAAAGAAAGGGGGTAGCATGCCTGAGATTGTGGTCAAATACGAAGATAAGGTAATCGAAAGAGTGGTTACCGAAAAGAAGAAGATCAGCATCGGAAGAACTCCGGACAACGACATCGTTCTGGACAATAAGGGGGTTTCCAGAAAACATGCCGTGATGGAATTCGACGGAGATTCGGCGCTGATCATGGACAACGAGAGCCTCAACGGAACCTTCGTCAATGCCAGGAAGATAACGGAAGAGATCCTGAAGGACAGCGATCAGATCACCATCGGAAAGTTCGATCTGATTTACCACCGGGATACGCCCAAAGAGGCACAGCTGGCCGTGGACATGGATGGGACCATGGTGCTCAAGACCCGCAAGCAGCGCGAGCTTCTGGAGAAGGACAAGAAAGCCAGAGAAATAGCCAGCACTGCCGGAGGCTCGGTGCTGGTGGGCGAGGAGAATGCCAAGCAGAAACAGTATTTCCTTGAGGGTCCCGTGACCACCTTCGGCAAAGCCAAGTTCGTGAGTGTGCCGGTAAAAGGTTTTTTGGTCTCCAAGATGCAGGCCAAAATCATCAGGGAGAAGGATGCTTTTCTGCTGGTAAACCTGGGACGCAAAGGCAAGGTGCGGATAAACGGGGAGGGCGTCCAAAGGCAACGTCTGAGAAACGACGACTTAATCGAGGTGGGCAAGTCAGTGTTTCGTTTCGTCCAAGGACAGAGCTAATGAAATATGGATTCTTTTCAGATGTCCACTCCAATCTGGAAGCGCTGAAGGTGGTGGCAGAGGACTTCCGAAAGGAGAAGCTGGATCGCTTGTTCTTTCTGGGGGATGCGGTGGGGTACGGCCCCGATCCCAACGAGTGCGTCTCCCTCATCGACAAGCTGGCCGAGGTCAAGCTGATGGGGAATCACGACAATGCCGCCCTGGGTCTCATAGATACCACCCAGTTCAATGAATACGCTCAGCGAGCTATGGAGTGGACCAGGGAGGTCCTCACCGAGCAAAGCCTGAAAATCATCTCCGGCTTCGTCATGGAGTATCAGTTCGATCAGTGGCACCTGGTTCATTCCACCCCCAAACAGCCTCGGGAGTGGAACTACATATTCGATTTGGACGATGCCGAGGAGAATTTCAACTTTTTCAGCAGCCGGATCTGCATCATAGGGCACTCTCACTTTCCCGCCATCATCAAGAAGTTTGACGGCAGACACTGCTTTCTGCACGAAGAGAGCCGTACCGAAATACAGAAGGATTTCAGGTACATAATAAACATAGGATCGGTGGGACAGCCTCGGGACGGATCCAATCAGGCCTGTTACTTAATCTACGATGACCAAAAACAGGTTGCCCAACTCAAGAGGCTGGACTACGATTTCGAGAAGACCCAGGCGAAAATGAAAAAGAGGGGGCTGCCGCAATTCCTTGTCGAGAGGCTGGCCGTAGGACGATAGCCAAGCCATGGGGGGTCTTAGATTTCGAGAAATCCTGCCGGGGGTACAAGTGGTGCAATCATCCACTCTCAGTGGTGAACGACTAATGGACGGATATCTTCATCAGCTTCCAACCAACCAGCGGGGAACCAGCGCGGAGAGATAAATCAAAATGTTTGGACTGCGCCCACAGAAGGAAGATCAACCGGGGAACCCGACGACAAACGAACACATCCGCTATCTGAAATCGATTCCTCACAGCCTGCTGGGAAGATTTTCGGGGTTGATCCTCTACGTTCTGATAACCATTCTGGTTCTCTCGCTATACGGCGGAAAATACGGTTTCTTGGAGAAGCTGGCGACGGAGACGCAGGATGGGATGTTCAAGTTTAGGGGAAAGGTGGATGCCACTCCGGCGGAGATCGTGGTGGTGGGCATCGACGATAGGTCCGTGGACAACATAGCCCGGTGGCCCTGGGATAGGGACCTTTTGGCCCAACTGGTTTATCTCGTTTCCCAGGGATCACCCCAGGCAATAGGCTTGGACGTCTTCCTGCCCGAACAGGTGGATGAGGACACTTCCGGCCGCACCGATATCCTGGCCGATGAAATCTATGCTTCGGGGAACGTCTTCCTTCCCATTTATTTCAGCCTCTCCGACGTGGGGATCGCTTCCGAGCCTGCTCCGGCCCCAATAAAGGGCTTCTCCATTGACGCCGGTAAGGAGCTGAGGAGAAACAAAGCCTCGTTACTCTACGCCACACAGATCTATTGCCCCGGTACGGTCTTGGTGGAAGCATCATATGGTTTCGGGCATATAAATATCCATTATGACTCGGACGGTTTGGTGAGAAGAGAGCCTTTGCTGATCAACTACGACGGTTACCTGTATCCCTCCCTGGGATTGCGAATGGCCAGCGCCTATCTCGGCGTAAAGCTCGATCAGATCCGCCTGCAGGGAGAAGCCGGCTTAGTCCTGGGGAAGATACTGATTCCTACGGACGACCGTTGGCAGATGCTGGTGGATTACCGGGGTCCGAATGTAAGCTTTGAGAGAGTTTCGGCCCTCAAGCTCTTCACCGGGGAGGTCAATCCAAAAGCATTCAAAGATAAAATAGTGCTGGTGGGCCTGACCTCAACCGAATCCAAGACCTGGATCCGGATACCCGCCTACGGGGAGATAAACGAGGTGGAGAGGATCGCCACCGTCACCGAAAACATCATCCAGCGTGATTTCCTCAGGCACCTTCCGGCATTCTGGAACATCTTGTTGTTGATATCCATCGGCATCTTCTGTGCGCTGGTTCTGCCTAATGTTTCTTTAACCTATCGCATCGTGATCCTGCTGGTATTCCTTATCGTGGTTTTCAATTTCAGTTATATCCTTTTTTCTTCTTTCGGGATACTGACCAAGCCGGTCTATCCCATCATAGAGCTGGTTTTCTTCCTGATCGCTTCACCCGCCATCAAGCCCAAGCTGCAGCGTAAGGGTGCTGCTCAGACGACCTCCTTCGAAGCTGAGGGCGAAGAAAAGCACCCGGAGCCCTATGTGCACCCAAAACCTCCGCTGGAGGATTCAGGCCAGATAATAAAGGATGAGTCCTCCCGGGTTGTTATCAGACAACCTGTCGGTGAGGAGAGCGTCGAAGATACGCCGGCGGTGTCGGAGGTTAAATCCGGTGAGACCAGCGCTAGTAAAGATATCCCGGTACTGAGCCCCACCTCCGGATCTTCAACCCAGGAGACCATGGAACTCCCTTCCACACCTACGCCCCCTCCTATCCGGGAATCCAGTCCGACTCCCTTGCCGGCTGGTGAGGGTTCTTCCACCTCGCAATTCGGCCGGTACAAGATAGTCGAGGTATTGGGCAGAGGTGGAATGGGAACGGTGTATAAAGGACTGGACCCGGTTTTAGACAGGCCCGTGGCTCTCAAGACTCTCAGACTCGATTTCGGCCTTTCTGCGTCGGAGATCTCCGAGCTGAAGGCCAGGCTCATTCAGGAAGCCAAGGCGGCGGGAAGACTCTCCCATCCGAACATCGTCACCATCTATGACGTGGGAGAGGAAGGTGGTCTACATTACATCGCCATGGAATACCTTTCCGGCTACACCCTGGAGGATTTCATCAAGAAGAAGGGTGTGCTGAATTACAGGATAGTCGCCAAGATCATACTACAAACCTGCGAGGCGTTAAGCTACGCTCACCAGCACGGCATCGTGCACCGGGACATCAAGCCGGCCAACATAATGTTGCTGGACGATTTCCACGTGAAGGTCATGGATTTCGGCATAGCCAGATTGGAGGCCACCTCGCTGACCAAAAGCAACGTGGCCCTGGGGACGCCCCACTACATATCGCCGGAGCAACTGGAAGGGAGGCCGGCAGACAAAAGATCCGACATCTTCTCCCTGGGGGTGGTGATATACGAGTTGCTCACCAGACAGAAGCCCTTCCAGGGCGAGAATATAAGCTCTCTTATGTACCGTATTGTAAACCATCAACCCGATCCCCCCTCCAGCGTGGACGACAAGACACCTATGGTATTCGATCACATCGTCTCCAAAGCCATGGCCAAAAACCCTGAAGATCGGTACGAAAACGCAGAAGAGATAACCAAGATCATGCGGGAATTCATCTCCAGCTTCGTGGTCACCCGAAGCATCCGCATCTAACCCTCATAGTAGGTTTCCATTTTAATCGAGCTTCTCCCCCGCCAAAGCGTGAACCGGAGTGTTTTCACACACCCCCATATTTGTCCTCCCCCCATCACAAGAAAAGTTTTGCTTGACTTCGATCTGATGATGGTCCCAGAATCATGTTCTGTAACATTAGAACTCAGCCCATGACAGTTCGGTGTAAGATTTCACAAATTCATATCCTGTGACTCTACTTTCAGTATAGCGAAATATCAACTGGGAATTTTGGAGCGGTTCTGCAGGAAGCCAGAGTCGGAGAAGAGTTTAAAGCAAAGATAGTTGACAGGAAAGTCTCGTGTCCAAAGAATATTATCTTTACAGATTTCTACGGACTTTGAGTTCTCGGTAATCTAAGACTCTCATCTATTCGTATCTCAATGATTCCACGGGATTGGTGAGTGCAGCTTTTATGGCCTGGTAACTCACAGTAGCCAGGGCAATGATCAGTACCACCAAGCCGGGAAGCAGGAATATGGTCAGGGTAATTTGGGTTCGATAAGCGAAGGTCTCCAACCATCGATTTATGACCAGATAAGCTACAAGCCAGGCCACAGCATTGGCAATGGCAACCAGAACGACGATCTCCTTGCACAGCAGACGAAGTATGCCAGCAACGGATGCACCAAGCGTCTTTCTGATGCCTATCTCCTTGGTCCTCCGTCCAGCGTTGAAGGCTGCCAACCCGAACAAACCCAGGCAGGCTATGAACACGGTAAGAAGGGAAAAGATTCCGAAAAGAGTACCCAATTTCCTGTCTTCATGGTAGTTTTTACCGATCGCATCCTCCAGAAAGGAATACTTAAACGAAACACCGGGAACGATGCGGTTCCATTTTTTCTCGACTTCGTCTATGGTTTGCGAAGTGAAATGAGGTGGCAGCTTGACGGCAATCAGGCGCCTGTCATTGGTGGCGGCGAAGAGGACCATGGGCATAATCTGCATATGAAACGAGTGGGAGTGGAAATTTTTGACCACTCCCACCACCTGATAAGCTTTGTCCCGAATGTACAACTTTGATCCGATCGGCTCGTTCATTTCTAACTGCTCCATAGCCGCCTGGTTTATTAGAATACTATTTGTGACATCAGCAGCAAACTCTCCGGAGAAATTCCTTCCCTTGACCAGCTCCATACCAAAGGTCGAAAGGTAGTCCGAATCGACCCGCATACCATGAAAGAAAACCGGTTCCAAATCCAGCTTGTTCTCAGGGCGAACACTGTAATGCTGCACCCTGGATTCTCCGGGAGCACAATCGGTGACAGTGACCGAAGAGACCAATCCGCTTCCTAAAATTTCATCCTTGATTAAATCCTGTTTTTCCGAAGACATTCCCTCTTCTGCATCTATCAGCAAGACATTTTCTGGATTAAATCCCAGATCGGTGGTCATCGCATAGTCGATCTGTTTGTAAACGGAGAAAGTCACACACAAAAGCACAACCGCGATAACGAATTGAAAGACTACCAGGATTCTCCTTAAGAGGGATTTGGATCGGACGCCCAAGATCTCTCCCTTGAGAATGAAGGAAGGCTGAAACCTGGCCAAAACGAAAGCCGGATAGCTTCCGGAGAGGACTCCCACGAAAACGATCATGCCCAACATGGACAACAGAAGCCCCGGATCGCCCAACAGGTCGATCTCCAACTGTCTTTCTATGTAAGCCTCCAACAGGGGTTTGGTCATCTCGAAAAGGGCGATGCCAAAGACCATGGCCACTAAGGTCAAAAGTACCGATTCACTCAGAAACTGTTTGACCAACTGAGGACGAAAAGCGCCCAAAACCTTTCTTATTCCCACCTCTCTGATCCTGTGGGATACCTGAGCGGTGGAGAGGTTGACGAAGTTGATGCTCGCGATCAGAAGTATCAAAAAGGCAATGAAGCTGAATATGTAAAGATACATGGGACCCTTGCTGAGATCAGGATGCAGATAAATCTTATCCAACGGTTGAAGTTGCAGTGAATAGTTCTTGGCTTCCTCCTCACCCAGGTGTTGTTGCAGAAACGATGGTATCTTTCCCTCCACCTTTGTCGGATCGGTTCCTGCCTGGAGGAGAACGTAGGTGTTGTCTCGAAAAATCCCGGTCCAGGATTGAGTATCCATGCCGATTCTTTCCAAAGTCGAGTATGAGACAACCAAATCCGTCCTCATCTGGGTGTTTGCGGGAATCCTCTCGAAAACTCCCGTGATTTGTAGATCAAACTCATCCCTGGCCTTGATTGTCTTCCCCAAAGCGTTTTGCTCGCCGAAATGAAGCTCGGCCAACTCCTCCGATATTATCACGGAGAAAGGCGCCTCTAGAGCGGTTTGGGGATTACCCTCCTTCAAGGGCAAGGTGAATATGTTCAAAAGATCAGGCTCGGCTGCCAGAACCTCTCTTTCTTCGGAGATACCGTCATCCATCCATTTTATGGGTACCGTCCATAAATTCCTGATCCGCACCGCATGCTCGATCTCCGGAGAAGCTTGCGCTACCGCCGGACCGACCGCCGGCATTATGCTGGTCGTTAAAAATTGAGAATTCCCCTTGCCATACCTGCATTCCATTCGGTAGATCCGATCCAGGTTCCGGTGACAATTCTCGAAACTCAGCTCATTGTTCACATAACCGACGATCAGCAGGCATGCAGCCAGCCCGACAGTCAAGCCCAGAACGTTTAAGATCGTATAAAGCTTCTGCCTGGTTAGGCTTCTTATCGCAGATTTAAGATAATAATTCAGCACCGGTCTGCACCTCTATAGTAGCTAAGAACATGACTCAATGCCTACTTTGAGCCATTAACTCGATCATTACTCGTATCTTAAGCTCTCTACCGGATTGGTGAGTGCGGCTTTTATGGCCTGGTAACTCACAGTAGCCAGGGCAATGATCAGTACCACCAGGCCGGAAAGCAAGAATATGGTCAGGGTGATTTGGGTTCGATAGGCGAAGGTCTCCAGCCACTTACTTATGGTCAGGTATGCTACTGGAAAGGCTATGGCACCGGCGATCACAACCAGTATCACGATCTCTTTGGACAAGAGACGAACTATGTTCGCTACCGAGGCGCCTAATGCCTTTCTGATTCCTATCTCCTTGGTTCTCCGCTCGGCGCTGAAAGCTGAAAGCCCGAAGAGACCCAGACAGGCCACGAACACCGTCAGAAGCGAGAAGACGGAAAACAGCGTGCCCAGTCTTCTGTCGTCATTGTAGTTCTCGTTCATCACATCCTCCAAGAAGGAATACTCAAAGGGGACCTCGGGGACAATACGATTCCAGATTTCTTCTGTCTGGGCAATGGTTTGGGAGTTGAATTCGGCTGGCAGCTTTGCCGCAATCATCCGCCTCTTTTCGGTGGCCGCAAACAGCGCCATGGGTGTGATTTGCTCGTGAAACGGAAGTGCATGGAAATCCTTCACCACGCCCACCACCTGGTATGCTTTATCGCCAAGATAGAACTTGAACCCGATGGGCTGGTCCATCTGAAACTCCTCCACCGCGGTCTGGTTGACCAAAATCGACTTGCCGGCATCGGCCGAAGACTCGCCGGAAAAGTTCCTGCCTTTCACCAGCTGGATCCCAAAGGTCGTCAGGTAGTCCGCATCGACCCGCATGCCGTGCAGGAAGGTCGCCTCCTCATCCAGTTTATCTTGAGGGCGGAGACCGTACAGGTTGTGTCTGGGCTCCCCGGGAGCGCAGTCGGTGACGGTGACGGATGAGGCCAAGCCGCTTCTTAAGATCTCATCCTTTATTAGGTCCTGTTTCTCCGGGGAGACTCCCTCCTCTGTGGATATTAAAAGGATATTCCGGTTATCAAATCCCAGGTCGGATGTCAGGGCATAGTTGATCTGTTGATAGACGGCGAAGGTCACGCACAAAAGCGCGATGGCGATCACGAACTGAAAGGCAACCAGGATTCTTCTCAAGAAAGATCTGGATCCAGCACCTAAGATCTCTCCCCTCAAAATGAAGGAGGGTTGATACCTGGCCAGGACGAACGCGGGATAGCTTCCGGAAAGCACTCCTACGGCGACTATCATGACGAACATGGCTAAAAAGAGCGCCGGATCACCCAGGATGTTGATCTCCAGCTGATGCCTTACGAAGGCCTCCAATTGCGGCTTGGCCATTTCAAAAAGGGCTATACCGAACACCATGGCCACGATGGTCAACAGAATCGATTCACTCAGGAATTGGTTGACCAGTTGGGATCTTAAGGCGCCCAGTACCTTTCTCACCCCTACCTCCCTGAGACGGTGAGAAACGCGGGCCGTGGAGAGGTTTATGAAGTTGACACAGGCAATCAGCAGAATCAGGAATGCCACACAGCCAAAAACATAAATATAGACCGGATCTCCGCTGGGAGACAGCTCGTAACTTAAGTTCGAGTACAGATAAATGCGCTTCAGGGGTTGAAGCTGCAATATGTAGTTTTTTGCTTTATCCTCATCCAGGTTTTGTTTAAGGAGTTCCGGTATTCTCTGCTCGACTTCTGCTGGATTGGCCTCCTCTCGTAGAAGAACGTAAGTATAGTCCTGAAAAAGCTCGGTCCATGATTGGGTGTCCATACCGATCTTCTCCAGAGTCGAGTAGGAGATGACGAAATCGGTCCTCAACTGGGTATTCGCGGGAATCTTTTTGAATACGCCCGTAATCTGTAAATCAAACTCGTCCCTGGCCCGGATGGTCCTGCCCAAGGCGTTCTGTTCGCCAAAGTGTAGTTTGGCCAACTCTTCGGATATGACCATAGAAAAAGGCGCCTCCAAAGCGGTTTGGGGATCACCCTGCTTCAAGGGCAGGGTGAACACGTTAAAAAGATCCGGCTCGGCTGCCAGTCCCTCTCTCTCCTCTGAGAAGCCGTCATCGGTGATCTGTATGGGAACGGTCCAGAGCCGTCTGATCCGTACCACACGCTCGACCTCGGGAAACGTCTCCCTTGCCGCCGGACCAACCGCCGGCATTATGCTGGCCATAGACACCTGAGCGTTTCCCAGAGAATACATACCGTCGATTCGGTATATGCGATCCTTGTTTTGGTGGCAATTCTCGAAGCTCAGTTCGTTGTTTACGTATCCGATGATCAGCAGGCATGCCGCCAGGCCGATGGCCAGGCCCAAGACGTTTATGCTTGTATAGAGCTTCTGCCTGGTCAGGCTTCGTATGGCAGATTTAAGATAGTTCCTCAGCATAAGAATATCCCTCCGCTTTACTCGTATCTCAGGGTCTCAACCGGATTTGTCAGGGCGGCCTTGATCGCCTGCGAGCTTACCGTGATCAGGGTGATAATCAGGGCAAACAGCGCCGCCAGAAGGAAAGTCCCAGGACCGATGGTTATCCGGTAAGCGAACTCCTCCAGCCAGCGGCTCATGGCAAAGTAGGCAACCGGCCAGGCAATAAGGTTGGCCAGGGCTACCAGAAGCAGAAACTCCCTGGAGAGAAGCTGCACTATACTGCCCACCGAAGCGCCCAGCACCTTGCGTATGCCGATCTCCTTGGTGCGCCTCTCGGCTGCGTAGGAAGCCAATGCCAAAAGCCCCAGGCAGGCGATGAAGAGTCCCAGAAAGGTGAACACGGCGAAGATCTTGCCCACCCGTTCCTCGGCCCGGTACTGCCGGTCGAAAGATGCGTCGAGGAAGTAGTAGTCGAAAGGATATTCGGGAAAGAGCTCCTGCCATTTTTCCTTTACGAAAGCAACGGTCTGCTCTACACCGTCGGTTCTGACGGTAAGCGTCAGGTTTCGGAACATGCGGGGTCGATACAGCATCACCAGAGGCTCGACTACGGACTGCAATCCCCGATAATGGAAGTCTCCCACCACGCCTATGATCTCCATCTCTTTCTCATCGTAGCAGCCCACCAGCCGCTGGCCGACGGCCTCTTGGGGTGAGGAAAAGCCCAGTTGCTCCATAGCTGTCTGGTTAATGATATAGCCTCCCTGAAGATCGTCATCATTCTGCTCCCCGAAGGCGCTGCCGGCGAGAACTTCGATTCCGTATTGGGGGATGAAATCGTGATCCACATACATGTAGTTCATGGCCCGCAGCTTCTCGTCGCTTTCCGTAGCCAGCTTGGTGGTCCAGCAAGACAGATGCTGGCCCGGCAGCTGTGCAGTGGCGGTGGCACCGGCCACTCCCGTGTGCCTGCATAGCTCGGCCTTGATCGACTCAAAACTCTCCACCGCTCTGGCCGCGCGGCCCAAAGGGATCACCAGCTTCTGCTCTTTGTCGAATCCCAGGTCCTTGCTCTTCATGAAATGGATCTGTTGATATGCCAGCATGGTTCCAATGACCAAGATGATGGAGACGGAAAACTGTCCTACCACCAATACCTTTCTTAGGGTGGTGCCCCGACGGCCGAGCCCGGATGATCCTCGCAGGATATCCGCAGGACGAAAGGCTGACAGGAAAAAGGCGGGATAGCTTCCTGAGGCTATGCCGACAACGATAGCCAGGCTAACCAAAGCCAACAGCCAGCCGGGCTTAATCAGGTCGCCGATATGAAAACCAACGCCGGTGAGTTGATTGAACAGAGGCGAGACCAACTCCACCAACACCAAGGCAACCAGCAGGGCGAATGCCGAAAGGAGCACGGACTCCGCCAAAAACTGGGCTGCCAGACGGAATCGTCCGGCGCCTACCGTCTTCCTCAAGCCGACCTCCTTGGCCCTGCCGGCAAATCGGGCCGTGGTCAGGTTGGTGAAATTGATGCAAGCCAAGAGTAGGATGAAGAAGCCAACCGTGCAAAATATATAGAGATAAAGCGGACTGCCTGACGGTTCGGTCTCCCCTATCAGGTGCGAATGCAGGTGTATGCTTCCGACCGTCTGGAGAAAAAGAATCAAGGTCTCGCCAGTTGCCTTTAGTTCTTCGCCCACGTGCCTTTCAGGAAAATCTTTCAACTGTTCAGAGAATGCGGCCAGGTTGGTGTTTGGAGCAAGCTTGACATAGGTGTAGAAATTGCAGAGGAACCAGTTGGTCAACAAACCAGGGCCCGTCTCCTCAAGTGTGCTGAAGGATAGAAGCAAGTCGTACTTGAAATGAGTATTCTCCGGGCAATTGGCTGCCACCCCGGTAACCTCACAGTCGAATCCCTGAACGTAGAGGATTTGGCCTATCGGGGATTCGTCTCCGAAGTATTTTCCGGCGAGGCGTTGAGATATCACTATGGTCATCGGCCTCTCCAGCGCAGTCTGGGAATCACCTTCGAGTAATGGGATGGTTAGAATCTGGGGGAGATCGGTCTCCGCGAACCAACTGCGATCTTCGTAGAAAACCTTCTCATCCCGCTTAACCAGCAGGTTGCCGACCCGCATCATGCGGGCAGCGTACTCTATCTGAGGATAGTCTTCCTTGAGCGCCGGAGCCATGGGGGCGGAAGTTACCGCCGCGATTCTTCTCTCCTGCTGGGATTGGCCGTCCTCCGCCACCCGGAATATGCGGTCACCATCGAGGTGGTAGTCGTCGTAGCTCAACTCATAGGCTACATATTGAGCTATCAGAATGCAGCAGGCCATACCGATGGCCAGACCGACGATGTTGATCAGAGAATAGACCTTGTTCCTGGCGGTGTGCCTGAAGGCTACTTTCAGGTAGTTGCGTATCATAATGCAGTCTCCTTACAGCTTGTCCACGATCCATCCGTCCTTCAGGTAGATGATGCGGTTACCGTAGGATGCATTTCTCTCCGAATGGGTCACCTGGATGATGGTTGTACCTTCCTTGTTCAACTTGCCCAGCAACTGCATGATCTCTTTCCCCTGGCTGGAATGCAAATTGCCGGTGGGCTCGTCTGCCAGAAGCAGCCTGGGTCTGGCGATTACCGCTCTGGCAACGCCCACCAACTGCTGCTGCCCACCGGAGAGCTGGCTGGGGAACAGGTCCTTCTTGCCCACTATCTGAAACCTGTCCAGGGTATCGCAGACCATGCTCTTCCGCTCCGCTCCCTTGATCTTTTTGTAGAGAAGAGGCGTCTCCAGGTTCTCGTACACGGTCAGATCGTCGATCAGGTGATAGCTCTGGAAGATGAAGCCGATGTACTGCTTGTACAGCTCGGCCCGCTTCCTCTCGTTCAACTTGTGGACGTCCTGATCCAAAAAGCTGTATTCCCCCTCGGATGCCTCGTCCAGCATTCCGACGATGTTGAGAAGTGTGGTCTTGCCGGCGCCGGATGGACCCATGATGCTGATAAATTCCCCTTCATTTACCTCCAGGTTGATATTGCGCAGCACGAAAACCTTGCCGAAGCCGGAGGGGTACGACTTGGTGATGTTGGTCGTTTTTATCATTGGCGAGACTCCGTTCTTTATGGAAAGCTCCTCGGAGTTTGTCTTTTTCTCTTTTGTATTCAGCTTTTGCTCATTCATATCTCAAAGTCTCCACCGGATTGGTTAATGCGGCCTTAATGGCCTGGAAGCTCACTGTAATCATGGCTATAAACAGGGAGACAGATCCTGCAAGAGCGAATGTCGTCCAACCGATGCCTATCCTGTAGGCGAAACTTCCCAACCAGCGATCGGCCAGCAAATATGCCACCGGCCAGGCTATGACGTTTGCCACCAGCACCCACCGGGTGAACTCCTTGGAGAGAAGCAGAACAATTCCGGCTACGGTGGCGCCCAGGACCTTGCGAACGCCTATCTCCTTGGTGCGCTGCTCGATGGCATAGGAGGACATGCCGAACAACCCCAAGCACCCAATCAAGATGGCCAGCAGGCCGAAGTAAAGGGTGATGGTTCCGAACCTCTCTTCGGCCCGG
>CAYMNI010000004.1:26721-31524 GCA_964391755.1 uncultured Ignavibacteria bacterium | reverse complement strand
TATCGGGTGAGTGACGCCTAAGTCTAAGTTGTCACTAGGGGTGCACTCGGATGCCGACTCAGAAGGGTAAGTAGATTGAATGAACCTCAACACTAAGGGGGATGAATCTGCTACAACAACGTGACAAGATACCAAAGCGGGGATTGTTCTTATTCAATCTTACCGGATGAGCACCATCTTTTTGGTCTCCCTGCTTTCGCCGATCTCCAGAACGTAGAAGTAAATGCCGCTGGAAACATCGCTATCCTTATCGTCTTTGCCGTCCCAGACCACCCGGTACTGACCCGGTTTCTTATCTTCGTCCACCAGAGTCCTCACCCTCTGTCCCAGCACGTTGTAGATTTTCAAAATGGCGGGAGTGTAGGTCTGCCTGCTGCCTACCGTGTACTGTATGCTGGTGGAGGGGTTGAAGGGATTAGGATGATTCTGACAAAGCTCGAAAGACCACATGCCTGTTTGGTTATCGACATCATCATCCACGTCCGCTGCCAGGCTGATGGTGATGGAATCCTCATAGGGGATAAAATTGGACTTGGTGACTACCAGGCTCATCTCCCCTACGTCGTCCAAATCCAAACTACAGGAGATGTGGCCGTCCTGATCGGTTTCACCGAGGAACATGGTTTCGCCTCTCAAGGTCATGCACACCTGAGCTCCACCAACTCCACTCCCCTGGGACGACACCGACAGGGTGACGTTTCGTTTCCCCAAGGTTACCTGCTCCGGATGGATCACCAGAAGCTGTGATGGAGCTTGGGTCCATACCGGCATCTCCGGATCGCCGAACAGATTGTGTCCGTAATTGATGTCTCGGTAGCCGGGATAGGCGCATCGGGAGAGCGCCTCCGCCACTCCCAGATGATGATCCAGATCATCGTCGAAGAGGCTCTCCAAGAAAACCTCGAAGAGCTTATAGGAGACGCCAACCCAACCCCATCTGGTGTATCCCAGGAATGCCACTCCACCCTTCTCGGCAACCAGGGGATAAAACTCGGCCACGCACGGTTCTCCGCCCATGTATGGATACTTGTCCACGTCTATAGCACTCTGGCTGCAGGATATGGAATACATTATCCCGTATTCCTGATGGTTGCCCAGGTTGGTCATGTGACCCTGCCCGTCAGCATCTCCGGGGTAAGTCAGAACCCACGACTTGGGATCCCCGTTGGTCAGGTTGGACTTGGCCACAAAACCGCTGGACTTACCGTGAGCCAAGACCCCGATGATGCCCCAGCCTTGATTCATCTGATCCACGCAGGTTCCGCCGTCGGGACCGATAGGGCTCCCTGCATCTCCGCTGGGAGACTCTATCAGGGTGGTCAGGTCCTGATCGAAGTTCGGCAGTATATAAGGAGCCAAGAGATTATGTTGCCCTGTTCCCTCATCCCAGTCTCTCATCTGATCCGAACTCATCCACAACGCCCGGGTGAGATAGTCGAAGGTCCCCCCTCCCGGGTTTTTTTCATAGGCAAGCAACTTCTCCACAAAGGCGTTTACCTCATCCGGGGTACTGGCGGGAATCCTTCCCACGAACAAGTCCGGATAGATATCAGGGCTGTCATGCTGAGGCTCCCCCCAGACGCCATCGTCGTCCAAATCCCACTCGCCGTCGACGTCGGAGAAATAGAGGTCGCAAATCTGCTGATCGGACTTCGACGGATTGGAGGAAGTATTCGTAGGATAAGCATATCTTACCGGAACCACATCCTCGTCCCCTCCCAGAAGCACCCACAGGGTGCCCTGGTTATAGGCCTGGATCAGAAAATTCCTCAGCTTCTCTGCGTCGTCTCTGCCTGTGTAGTTGATCATGATGCTGTCTAAGCTCACCACACCGGCCTTGACGCCCTTTTTGGTTTTCCACTCGACCAGAGGTTGGAATGACGATGCCAACTCGTCGGAGGTGACTATCAGATATTGGTAATAGTCTGTGCTGCCGGAACCTATGTCCGACGAAGCCTGCCAGACCCTTTGTAAGTTCATACCGGCAACCTCGTTATCGTTGCTGGCCAACCGATCCAGCGCCCCTTGATACAGACGCTCGGCATTAGGCGTTCGAGTCTGCATCCGAGTGGCTGAAGCCGGCGTCTCGGTCGGGTCCAGACCGATCTCGATGTCCAGTCTGGTGTAGAAGCTGAGATCTCCGGACTCCGGCAGATATTGGAAGGGCACGACTGAAAGGGTAACCATATGATTGCCGGCTAAGTATCCTTGCCCCACTATCTCCACCATGGAGGTCGGGTAGGAGGAACTGCTATTGTATACTGCTGGATCCGGTTCGACCCATGGCTTTCCCGAGATTCCGTCCGTCTTCAGATCGGGCTGGGTGGGGAAAAGAAAAAAGCCCCCTCCCAGCTTTATCTCCTCCGTACCCGTGGCGGACGCGCTAACGACAGTGCAACTAGGGGGGAGCAGCAGGTGGATGAACTTGACCGGAAGATCGGGACGGCCGCAGTCTTGTGATTCCATACATCCCTTCAACCCTATCACGTCGAAGCCCAGCTTCTGGGTGATGACTAGGTCTTGTTCCGAAAAGTGGGCTTGGTAACTGATAAGCGGCAATCCGGCGTCGGAAAAGGTCAATCCCACAACCGCCAGATAGATGATGAACATCACCGAAAAACATGCTACTCGTCGGCCCATCACTTTCCCCCTTTTTGATCGGTGTCCCAAGGGACGATACCCACAGCGCGGGATTTTGCAACATATGTGCCGGCGGGAGGATTTTTCGGAGCACCGGTTTTTTTCGCACGGACTGAGGCTTCTGCCAACGAGTTATCCGAGCCAGATGATATTTCCATCGTCGGGCTAACGGCAGATTCCTGCTGGATTGCAGGAAGCGAGTATGGGAAAGATCCAATACATTGTGGAGCTATTGCGGCATCGTTGCAAGGTCGGAAAAATAATTCGGAGAAAGTTGATTTTTTACTTGACAGGGCGTGGAAGAAAGTGTATCATAGGGGCGATAAGTGGGTGATATTGGTCCAAAGTGGACCAAATGTGATGTCGCAGTGGAGATCTCCTTCAGCAAGTGGCCAAAAGTGAGCGAGTTAGGGCGTTCAGTTGAAACAGGCTCAAAGTCTGCTGAAGTTTGCTGATGAGAGACATTGAGTTAAGTATTAGAAGCACAAGGAGGGAGGGTGCTTTGGGTATAGAGAATCCTGGATCTGATCTACGTTCCCCGGGATGATTCTGCTCTCCTTCCGTTAGAATCTTTTGTACCTGCACGTCCAGCCAGAGGAGCCCGCTGTTCATGGCTTCTTTCAAAGGCACATACACCTCCACGGTTGACGCCAAAAGGCGAATCAAGCTTCCCAAGAAGCTCAGGGAGGTTGTGCCCGCCTCCTCCAACGACCATTTCGTCATAGGACCGGGATATGACGGTTGCATCTTCCTTTATCCTACTGATGAATGGGCCAAGCAGGAGGAGAAGCTGAGGAACCTGAAAGTGGAGTTGGCAGAACATCGTTTCCTGGAGAGAGTTTTCGTTCCGGAGTCCGAGGACGTGAGAGTCGACCGGGTGGGAAGGCTTATAATACCGGAGCGGCTTCTATCCTCGACTCGGATCAAAAAGGATGTCCTGATTCTGGGAATTTTGTCCCGCATTGAACTCTGGTCTCCAGACGTGTACGGCAAATACCGGGAGCAGCGCAAGCAAACGTACGAGGAGGCCGCGGAGAAGATCTTCGGATCTTGAAGCACACTCCGCGGAAAGACTCCTCTTGGGCAAATTGAGCTTTTTTAGTTCCGACGGATATGGGATTTCCACCCTCCGCAACGACCGGCCCATGGGGCTTTCTGGTTGAAGGGTAATAACCCGTCTCTCTGACAAGACAAGTTCTACTTAGTGGTAAAGCTGTCGCCATCTGTATCCGTTGGGGCCGATGAGCTTGCAGTTGACGCGGCAAGGATAAGAAAGAAGTGTAGCTGTTAGACGAAAAGCATGCATAACCCGGTTTTGGTGAGGGAGGTTCTGGTCCATCTTTTGACTGAAAGGTCAGAGATCATCTTTGACGCAACCGTGGGAACGGGCGGACATTCTGAGGCCATCCTGGACCATTCAGCGTACAGGGGAAAATTGATCTGCACCGACAGAGACCAAGACGCTCTTACAATCGCCAGAAACCGTCTGGCCAAACATAAAAACAGAATCCGGTTCGCTCATCTTCGTTTCAGCCAGATAACAGGCTTTCTCTCTGAGTCGAACATAAGTTATGTCTCAGGCTTTCTGTTTGATCCCGGCTTGTGCGCGCTTCACTTGGAGAAAAAAGAGAGAGGTTTCAGCTTTCAATTGGACGGACCGCTGGACATGCGAATGGATGCCACACAATCAAAGACCGCCCTGGAGGTGGTAAACCAATACTCCTTGACTCAACTGGCCGACGTCCTCTGGAAATTCGGTCAAGAGAGGCTGGCCAAACCGATTGCCCGGGCCATAGTCAAATCCAGAAGCCGGGCAGCCATACGAACCACCATGCAGTTGAGAAGTGCGGTCGAATCGGTGCTCAACCCCCGGCACAGAGTGAAATCTTTGGCGCGCGTGTTCCAGGCCATAAGGATAGAGGTCAACGACGAATTAAGCGAGCTGAAGCAGGGACTTGAGCAGGCCATAGACTCTATGGCTCCGGCAGGAAGGCTGGCGGTCATCTCCTATCACTCCTTGGAGCATAGACTGATCCGGGAGAAGCTGAGACGGGAAAGTGGAGGATGTACCTGCCCTCCTGATCTCCCCATATGCTCCTGCCAGGCCCGGGCCAAGTTGAGGATGATCACCTCCAAGCCAATCGTTCCCTCCACTCGGGAGAG
>CAYMNI010000004.1:3918-26711 GCA_964391755.1 uncultured Ignavibacteria bacterium | reverse complement strand
AGAGGCAAGACAATCCCCAGTCCCGGAGCGCCAAGCTGTGGTTGGCGGAGAGGCTGGCACTGGGGCGGAGCTGACCGTAAGTTGGAGAACCGAAGTGATAAAGAAGAAGACCAGGAGAAAACACTCGGTCGCCGGGAGAAAAAAAGGCTTCAATGCCGGCGTCCTTTTCGTTTTTCTCGCCTTGATATCGGTCTCTTGCCTCTACATCTGGCAAAGAGTGACCGTGGTTGCTCTGGCCGGACGCGCCAAGGAGCTCAAACTCAAGATAGAAAGCAAACAGGAGGTACTGACGTACCTCCAGATCGAGGTAACCCGGCTGGGCTCGGTCGAGAGGATTGAAGAGAAAGGAAAGCAAATGGGATTGGTATACCCATCTTTGGATAAGATAGAGTGGATTCGCGAGTCCTCCGATTCGGTTTATCTGGAGAAACCCTATCCGCCCGGAAGCATCTGGGCCAAACTCACCGCATTCCGGAGAAAGCTACTACCCGGGGACGAAGCCGTCGCCAAAGAGATCAGGCATGAACCATAGGAGAAGATCGACAAAAGCGCGCCGTCCGAGTCCCGGCAGGCGCGGTCGAAGAAGCTGGAGCCGTCTTTCCCGAAGAAGGTCGGCTGCCGTCTTCGCCCTGGGAAGTTTAGTCTGGGCCCTCGTCTTCTCTCGTCTCTTCTTCATTCAGGTTCTCAAGGGGGCCGAATACAAAGACATCTCCTCCCGACAACACCAACGGCACATCAAGCTGGAAGCTAAAAGAGGCGAAATCCGCGATCGCAGGGGAAAAGAGCTGGTGATTAACCTCCCGGTGGAGTCCTTCTTCGCCATTCCCGAGAGTGTGGAGAACACGGATGCGGTAGCCAGGTTGTTCTGCTCGAACAACTCCGGCTACCATCTGCTCAAACAGGATTTACAGACAAGAGAAAATTTCGTCTGGTTGAAAAGAAGGGTGGAGAAAGAGGAAAGTGAAAGGCTGAGAGAAAGAAAGTTGCAGGGCGTTTGGACCATCGACGAGACCAAAAGGTACTACCTATATGGAGATCTGGCCCGGGAGGTATTAGGCTTCACCGACGTCGATAACCGGGGACTGGCAGGGGTCGAGTTGAAGTATGACGTCTGCCTCCGAGGAGAGGACGGAGAAGCGGTCTTCCAACGCGACGGACACAGAAATTCATATCGGATGGCTGGGTATCCCCTGCGACGGCCGGAGGACGGCAAGAGCCTGGTTTTGACCATCGACATCGAACTGCAGAGCATCGTGGAGCAGGAACTGAAAGAGGGAATCCGGTTGACTGAAGCCGACGGTGGAAGTGCCGTGTTCATGGACCCTAGAACGGGTGAGATCCTGGCCATGGCTTATTGCGGAAAGGCGGATGGACTGCCGGTTAAGAACCGGACCTTAAGCGACAACTTCGAGCCCGGCTCCACCTTCAAGATCATAACCGCCGCCGCCGCCCTGGAGGAAGGGCTACTGGCTCCCGAGGACAGCCTCTTTGCGGAAAATGGTGAATTCAGGGTCGGCAAGCGGACCATCCACGACGTCAAGCCGTACAAATGGCTCAGTTTCAAGGAAAGCGTGATGTACTCCTCGAACATCGCCTTAGCCAAGATAGCCATGATGGTAGGAAAGGACAGGCTGTACCAATACGCCCGTAATTTCGGGATCGGTCGGAAAACGGGAATCGACCTGCCCGGGGAGGCCGCAGGTTTCATCCCCTCTCCCCGGCGGTGGCCGGGCTTGGTCCTGGCTTGCATGGGCTTCGGTCAGGGGGTCTCTCTCACCTCACTACAGTTGGCATGCGCCTATTCGGCCGTTGCCAACCAGGGGATGCTGATGAAACCCTTCGTGGTCAAGGCCATATTGGATGCAGAGGGGAATGTGGTAAGCTCGGTCGCTCCCACACCGGTCAGGCGGGTGGTGAGCGAGACGACGGCACATAACTTAATCGATTTCCTACAGGGGGTGGTCTCATCGGGAAGCGGCCAAAAGGCCAAGATGGACGGCGTGAATATCTGCGGCAAGACCGGCACCGCTCAAAAGGCCAAATCCAACGGGCGAGGGTATGAGGAGGGGAATTACATAGCTTCCTTCATCGGTTTTTTCCCGGCCGAGGATCCCCGCATGGTGGGGCTGGTCACTCTGGACAATCCCAAAAAGGAACACCTGGGTGGACTTACCGCGGCCCCGGTTTTCAAAAACGCCACCCAACGCATCCTGTCCCTCTCGGGCGAATCCATCCTGGCCAGTGCGGTCAACGTGATGCAGCCGGAAAGGGCGTCCCAAAAGCTGCAGAGTTCTGTCCGAGAAGAATCGGCGCCCTCCCTCATCCGGTCCGATGACCTTTTCCTTCGATCGGATGAGATGGTAGACGGCCAGGTTTTGGTTCCGGACGTGCGCGGCATGACCTTAAGGGAAGCTGTGAAGCTGTTGGTGTCGCATGATCTGCGATGGGAGCTGGAGGGAAATGGAATAGTCGCAAGCCAGATTCCGGAACCCGACACGCCGGTGAACAGAGAAACAAAGTGTCTGCTGGAATGCCGTCCTGAGTAACCACCTCTTTGGAGTGAACATGTCGAATGCTGACATCATAACCTAAGGCAAAACCAGCTACAGAGTTCTAAACCGAAAATCATCGTTGTAAGACGCTGCTGATTATGGAGATGAAAAACCCGCAACCATTGAAGAAGCTCCTGAGCGCCCTCCCCTCCAAGCAGGCCAGGGGCGATCTTGATGTAAAGATCAAGAAGATGGAGTATGACTCCCGGCAGGTCAAGCTGGGCGATCTCTTCGTGGCCCTCAAGGGATTCTCGGACGACGGGCATAAGTACGTTCATTCCGCCGTCAGAAGTGGTGCGGTGGCGGTGGTGGTGGAGAAAGACGGCGATTACAGAAGCCGGGCTCAGGTAGTGGTCCCGGATGCCAGAGAGGCTCTGGCCCTTATGTCCAGCCAGTTCTACGGACATCCTTCCAGAAAGCTGACCCTGGTAGGCATCACCGGTACCAACGGCAAAACCACCATCTCCTATCTGATCCGATCGGTTCTTCAGCAGGCAGGCAAAAAGGTCGGGCTCATCGGTACCATCGCCTCCTGGATGGACGAAGAAAAAACCAAGTCCGTAAACACTACTCCCGAGTCGCTTGATCTGCAGAGGATGTTCCGGCAGATGCTACAGCAGAAGATCTCCACCGCAGTGATGGAAGTTTCTTCGCATGCCTTAGCTCTACACCGGGTCGACGGCACCCAGTTCGACGTGGCGGTCTTCACCAACTTAAGCCACGAACATCTCGATTTCCACCAGACCATGGATGTCTATCGAAGCGCCAAGGGTTTGTTGTTCACCAAACTGAAAGAGAAGGACAGCTCCGCGGTGATAAATATGGACGATCCCAACTGGCGATATTTCTCCCAGCAGGTCGACACCAGGTGCCTGACTTACTCCCTCAACGATCCCCATGCGGATTTCTTCACCACCAACTTCATCTGCACTGCGGAGAAATCCATAATCGACATATCCACCCCTTCCGGAGAACTGAAGCTGGAGTTCAAGCTCATTGGGGAGTCGAACATATACAATGCTCTGGCCAGCGTGGCCACAGGATTCGCCTTGGGAGTGGATCCGCAGACCGTGAAAGCCGGGCTGGAGGCGTTGCCCGGAGTCCCCGGAAGGATGGAGAGGATCCAGGCCGGACAGGATTTCAACGTATGGATCGATTACGCTCACACACCTTACGCATTCGAGAGGCTTCTGAAGACGGCCCGGAAGCTGACCAGGGGGCGGCTGCTTTTCCTCTTCGGATGCGGAGGGGATCGGGATCAGGGAAAAAGGCCTCTGATGGGGAAGGTGGCGGCCGAGTTGGCGGATTTGGTCTTTCTGACCGAAGACAATCCCCGCGGGGAAGACCCTGAGGCGATCGTGCAACAGATCATGCACGGGATTCAGGAGAAGGACAAGGTCCGGGTGGTGATCGACCGGAAGGAGGGCATCCGACAGGCACTGGAAACTGCCAAAGCCGGAGATACTCTGATCCTGGCGGGAAAGGGACACGAGGATTATCAGGTTATCGGAGACCGGAAAATTCACTTCTCGGACAAGGAGACGGTTCTGGAACTCATGCAGGACTCCGCTGTGGCGGACGCCCAGACGGCAGAGGAGAATTCAACCGCAGGTGGCAGTCATAACCTTTAGAGTAAACATTAGGAAGACGAATTGGATGATCTTTACACTCAACCGACAAACGAGACTTTGGTGCCGTGTTTGAGATAACCCTAGACCAGCTGCTGAAGGTAACCGGAGGAGTTATCCAAAGAGGTTCTTTTGCCGGAGATGAAGTGATTAGAGGGATAAGCGTCGATTCCCGGAGCATAAGAGAGGGGAACCTCTTCGTAGCCGTTCCGGGAGAGAGATTCGATGGACATGAATTCGTTAAGGGGGCGGTCGACAGAGGGGCGCAGGCCGCAGTTGTCGCCGGGAACAGGTGGTCGGCGACAGATCAAAAGGGTTTGGGTGAAGTGGCAGTAATCTCGGTTCAGGATACCAAAAAGGCGTTGAGAGATATGGCCTGCTGGTACAAGGCAAAATTCGAAATTCCCACGGTGGCCGTAACCGGAACCAACGGCAAAACCACCACCAAGGAGATGATAGCCCAGGTGCTATCCGCCAAACTGCGGGTGGTGCGATCGCCGCGAAGTTACAACAATTTAATCGGCGTTCCGCTCACCATATTTCGACTCAACCCGGGATCGGAGGCGCTGGTGGTGGAGCTGGGGATGAGCCAGCCCGGGGAGATCGGCATTCTGACCCGCACGACAAAACCCGACATCGGGGTGATCACCAATATCGGACCGGCTCATTTGGAGTCCATGCACAGCTTAGAGAGGATCGCCCAGGCCAAATTCGAGCTTGCGGACAACATGGCTTCGTCCAGAACTTTAGTCTTCAACGCAGACGATCCCATTCTAAAAAAGAGAATCGAAGAGAAGAGGTCGGGTGAACGGATCGTCAGCTTCGGAATCGAGAACCAGGCGGACTTTCGGGCAGACCAGATCCGGTCTGGTCCGGAAGGCTTAATCAGCTTCAGGCTGAACCGGGATCTGACCATAGACCTGTTGCTTTTGGGCAGGCATAACGTCTATAACGCCCTGGCTGCCCTGGCGGTGAGCAGCCTTTTAGGGGTGGACCCAGCCGGAGCCAAAGAGAGATTGAACAGATATACGCCGTCCGAGTTGAGGATGGAATTGGTTCATATCAAGGACGTCACGGTGATCAACGACAGCTATAATGCCAATCCGGTTTCCGTGACGAAGGCGCTGGAAACCCTGCAGGAGATAAGAATTCCGGGGAGAAAAATAGCGGTGCTGGCGGACATGTTGGAGCTGGGAGAGAAGGCGGCGGACTTTCATCTGGGGGTGGGACGCAAAGCAGCGGAGTTGGGGATCGATTTGCTCCTGGTGGTGGGAGAACTTGCCCGTCATATTGCGCAGGGGGCCAGGGAGAGGGGAATGCAAGCAGAACAGGTCCAAACCTTCGAGACAAACCAACAGGTCAGTCACTATCTATTGGAAAATCTTAAGCCGGGAGATATGGTTTTAGTCAAAGGCTCAAGAAAGATGAGGGCCGAAGAGGTGGTGATGGTCTTAAGGAGCCTGTATGGGCGGCAGAACTGATTCGGATAAACGTTGCGGATCAGCTTGATCCATGAGTAAATCGGAACACGAATAGCCATGTAAGGACGAAATGCTTTACCATCTGCTTTTTCCATTGAGCGAGACCTTTATTCTTTTCAACCTCTTCCGGTATATAACCTTCCGGACGGCAGGGGCGCTGCTCACCGCACTTCTCATCAGTCTCGTGCTGGGACCCAGTATCATTCGCCTTCTCCGGGCTAAGCAGGTGTGCGAGAAGATAAGAGAGGAAGGCCCGGCAACCCACAAGGTCAAGGCAGGAACCCCCACCATGGGAGGACTGATCGTCCTGTTCGCCGTTGTGATTCCCACCCTCTTATGGGCGGATTTGACCAATGCCTACATCCGCTTGATACTACTGGTCACCGTGTGGATGGGGCTCATTGGCTTCATGGATGATTACCTGAAGGCCATGAAGCATCAGCCCAAGGGGATGGTGGGGAAGAAAAAGCTGGCAGGCCAGGTGGCTTTGGGTCTGCTTTTAGGGATTCTTTTGCGCGTGTTTCCACCTTCCCCGAACTTCGGCACCGACTCGGATATCCTGTTCTTTAAAAACTATCTGGTACCCTTTGGAATATTCTACATCCCCCTGGTGATATTGGTTATCACCGGAGCGTCCAATGCGGTCAACTTGACTGACGGCTTGGACGGTCTGGCCATCGGACTCATCGGCCTCTGCGCCTTTGCCTTCGCCGGCCTGTGTTACATGACCGGCAGGGTGGACTTCTCGCAGTACTTGTCCATAATCTATCTGGAGGGGGCCGGGGAACTGACCGTGTTCTGCGGCGCGGTGGTGGGGGCGGCCCTGGGCTTTCTGTGGTTCAACTCTTACCCGGCTCAGGTGTTCATGGGCGACACCGGAGCTTTGGCTTTGGGGGGAGCTTTCGGCGCCCTCTCCATTCTGATCAAGAAAGAGATGCTGCTGCTGATCGTGGGCGGAGTCTTTGTGGCGGAGGCTCTGTCGGTCATCATCCAGGTGTTCTCATATCAGACTTGGGGAAAAAGGGTGTTTAAGATGGCGCCTCTGCATCACCATTTTGAACTGAGCGGCTGGAAGGAGCCGCAGGTGGTGGTGCGCTTCTGGATCATCGGAGCCATTCTGGCACTGTTGACTTTGAGTACCCTGAAGATCAGATGATATCCGGATGTGCACGGCAGGTCTGCAAAACCGAGCTTGAAGGATGAGAAAAGACAGGGTAACAGGGAAAAAAATTTCGGTTCTGGGAATGGGCAGATCAGGCTTGGCCTGCGCCAAGCTGCTTACGAAAACCGGGGCGGAGGTGTTGGTGTCGGAGATCAAAGCCAAAGATGCATTGATCCGGGAGATAAAGGAACTGGATGATCTGGGCATAAACTTTGAGACGGGCGGGCACACCTCCCAGGTCCTCTCGGGGAAAGATTTCGTAGTGGTCAGCCCGGGGATATTTCCGGATGCTCCCATCCTGAAGCAGGCTCAGGACATGGGAATTCCCATCTTCTCCGAGATCGAAGTGGCCTTTTGGCTGACCGACGCCAAAATCATAGGAATCACCGGCTCCAACGGCAAGACCACCACCGTAACCTTATTGGGAGAGATGCTGCGGGAGGATCAGAGGGAGTACCGGGTGGGCGGAAACGTGGGAGTTCCTTTCTCCACCGTACTTGAGCAGGTCTCCTCCGAAGGCTACCTGGTCTTGGAGCTTTCCAGCTTTCAGTTGGAGCGAATAGAGGAGTTCAGACCATACATCTCCTCGGTTCTGAATATCACCCCGGATCATCTGGATCGTCATCCCCATTTCGAATCGTACCTGGAAGCCAAACTGCGCATAGTGGAGAACCAGACGGAGGACGACTTCGTGGTGTTGAATGCGGACGACGAGAATGCCCTCAAGCTGGCACAATACGCCCGAAGCAGAAATGTCTTCTTCAGCACGAAAAGCGAGGTCGGTCAGGGGGCTTTTGTCCGTGAGGGCAAAATCCGTCTGCGCCGCAACGGAGATGAGAAGGAGATCATAGAGGCGGACCGGATAGGGATCAAAGGTCCCCACAATCTCTCCAACGCCTGTGCGGCATGCGCCGTCTGCGGCATCCTGGGGGTGGCAGCGGAGTCCATGCAGACGGCCCTATTGAATTTCAAGGGAGTCGAACATCGACTGGAAAAAGTGAAGACATTATCCGGAGTGACCTTCGTCAACGATTCCAAGGCAACCAATGTGGAATCCGTCTGGTATGCGCTGCAGAGCGTAAGACCTCCCATCATCCTGATAGCTGGCGGCAAGGACAAAGGGGGGGACTTCTCCAAATTGCGGGAACTGGTGCAGGAGAACGTCAAGACCTTGATCTTGATAGGGGAAGCCAGACAGAAGATCAAAGATGCTTTGGGCCTTTCGGTGCGGACCCTTGAAGTAGACAGTCTGCAACAGGCGGTCCAACTGAGTTTCGACAAGGCTTGCCAGGGCGACACCGTGCTGCTCTCCCCGGGATGCGCCAGCTTCGACATGTTCAAAGACTACGAACACCGGGGTCGGGTTTTCAAAGAGAGCGTCGGGAACCTAAGCTCTGACGACGATCCCGAAGCCAACACTTAAGGAGATAGGAAAGTGATCGACAGATCCAGGCCGGATTACCTTCTGCTGACATTGGTTTTGATCTTGATGGCCGTGGGCATAGTCATGGTCTACTCCGCCTCCGCCATACTGGCCTTGGACCGGATGGGCAGCAGTACTTTCTTTGCCAAAAGACAGACCATTTGGGCGGCCGTCTCCCTTTGCGTGATCTTCATTCTGACCAAGGTGGACTATCACAGGTTCCAGAAAATATCGCCGTTTCTTTTGGTGCTCTCGTTTGCGCTTTTAATCGTGGTTTTGTTCCTCCCCCCCACCCGGGGGGCCAGTCGCTGGATAAGGTTGGGACCGGCAACCTTCCAGCCCTCCGAGCTTTTCAAATATTCGCTGGTTCTGTTCATGGCATATTCGCTGAGCAAAACAAAAGAAAACATAAGAGAGCTTAAGTACGTACTTCTGCCTTATTTTGCGATACTGGGAGCGGCCTCGCTTCTGATCTTAAACCAGCCCCACTTGGGTGCGGTTCTCCTTATTTCGGTAATCGTGCTGGCCATGCTGTTCGTGGCCGGAGCCAAAATCAGGCACATCTTGTTGATCATCGCCCCGGTGGCGGTGATCGCCTTCGTTTTAGTCTTCCTGGTGGGCTATAAGAAGGCCCGGGTGGACGACTACTTAAGCTCCATCGAGGATCCTTTGAACGGCAGCTATCAGATGAGACAGTCGGTTTTGGCGCTGGGGTCGGGAGAGGTTCTGGGGGCCGGGCCGGGCGAGGGCAAAGCCAAGCTCTTCTATCTGCCCGAGCCGCACACGGATTTCATCTTTGCCACCACCGGCGAGGAATTAGGATTCGCAGGTGCCTCGATTATCCTGATTCTGTTTTTGATTCTGTCGGCCCGTGGTATGTCCATAGCCCGAAGAGCACCGGATGATTTCGGCTACCTTTTGGCCATAGGCATAACCTTAGCTTTCTTCGTCGGTTTTCTGATCAACGCGGGAGTGGTGGTGGGGCTCCTTCCCACCACCGGTTTGCCCATGCCCTTCTTAAGCTATGGGGGCTCGTCTCTGGTGTTCACCGCCGGGGCCATCGGAGTTCTTCTGAACATATCCAGGCAGACCAAGTACGTTCCGTCTCACAGGATACTAAACCAGATGGGATTATGATAAAAGTCATCTTCGCAGGAGGAAAGACCGGAGGACACATTTTCCCGGCGATTGCCATGGCCACGGAGTTCAAAAACAGATTTCCCACAAGCCGGATATCCTTTGTGGGCACCGAAGAGGGATTGGAGCAGAAGATCGTGCCCCAGCGCGGCTTCGAACTGCTATTCATTCGAACCCGAGGGCTCTCCCGAAAGTCCTATCTGGCCAACATCATGCTGGGGTGCTACCTGTTGATCGGCCTGCTACAATCACTAAGGATTTTGAATCGAAGAAAACCCGATTTGGTGGTGGGAACCGGAGGATACGTCAGTTTTCCGGTGGTTTTGCTGTCCGGCCTGAAGAACGTCCCCACCATGATCCAGGAACAGAACAGTTATCCCGGAATCTCCACCAGATTTCTGGCCCGCTTTGCGAACAGAGTTTGCCTATCGTACCGTGATTCGATGGGATACTTCCCTGCCGGCGAAAAATTCAAGGTGATCGGCAATCCGGTGAGGCAGGATGTAACCGGTGGGAATCGGGAGGAGGCTCTGAGAGCATTTGAGCTGGACCAGGATAAGAAGACCATATTCGTCTTCGGCGGAAGCCAGGGAGCAGGTTCCATTAACCGGGTGATGCTGGAATGCCTCGATTCCTTCAAACCGGGATGGCAGGTTTTGTGGCAGACCGGCGAGCATGATTTTGCCCAGGTATCCCGAAAAGTGAAAGAGAGCCTGCTCAAATGTACAGTTTATTCCTTTATCCAGGACATGGGATCGGCCTATGCGGTCGCGGATCTGGTAATATGCCGGGCCGGCGCTTTGACCTTGGCCGAGATCACCGCTTGCGGAAAACCGTCCGTACTCATCCCCTACCCTTTCGCCGCTGCGGATCATCAAAGACACAACGCCGAAACTTTGCAGAAGGCAGGCGCAGCCTCGGTCATATTGGAGAGGGAATTGACTCTTGAAAAACTGACCGGCGAGATCCTCTCCCTTCTGTCGGATGAGAGCAAGCTCAGCCAGATGGCGGAGAAAAGCAGAAAACTGGGCAGGCCGCACGCCTCTGAGCGTCTGGTGGATGAAATGGAAGGTCTGCTGAGAGATAAGAAGCCAGGTACGTTCAGATCCTGACTCAGTCAACGCAATCTGTGCCAGACAAAGAAAGTGCAGTAGAATATGAAATTCAGCAAGATAAGAAACATTCACTTGGTCGGCATCGGTGGAGCGGGGATGTCCGGCATTGCCGAGGTGCTGGTCACCCTGGGGTATCGAGTCACCGGCTCGGATATCAGACCATCGGAGACCACCCATAGGTTGGAGAATCTGGGCATAGAAGTCAAATACCGGCACGCCGCAGAGAACGTCCGGAATGCCGATGTGGTGGTTATATCTTCTGCGGTCAAGGATGACAACAAAGAGGTGGTTTGTGCCCGGGAGAGGAGAATTCCGGTTATAAGAAGATCGGAGATGCTGGGAGAGTTGATGAGGATGAGATACGGGATCGGCATCGCCGGCACCCACGGCAAGACAACCACTACCTCGATGGTGGGTGAAATCCTTTCCGAGGGGGGACTGGACCCCACCATCGTGGTAGGAGGAAGGGTGGTCAACTTAGGATCGCATGCCCGACTGGGAAACGGGCAGTTCATGGTGACCGAAGCGGACGAGTACGACCGATCCTTTCTCCGGCTGACGCCCACCATTGCCGTGGTGACCACCTTAGAGCCCGAGCACTTAGACTACTACAAAGATTTCGCGGAGATCAAATCGGCCTTCTTGGAGTTTTTGAACAAAGTCCCCTTCTACGGGAGAGTCATCTTGTGCTGGGATGAGAGGAATCTACGAGAGATCGTCGGCGAAATCGACCGACCCCTGACCACCTACGGCCTCTCTTACCAGGCCGACCTGGTGGCCGATTCGCTGCAGTTCGAGGAAAATCGCAGCAGGTTCGAAGTACATCTCAAAGGCACAAGGATCGGTGACGTAGGCCTGGAGGTTCCCGGGGCTCACAATGTGAAGAACTCTCTGGCGGCGATCGGAGTGGGTCTGGAATTAGACATTCCCTGGGATAAGATTCGAGCCGGCTTGAAGAAGTTCAAGGGAGTGCACAGGAGATTCGAGATCAAAGGGGAAGAGGCAGAGGTACTGGTGGTGGACGATTATGCCCATCATCCCACCGAGATAGAGGCTACGTTGGAGGGTGCCAAAACAGGCTGGCAGCGCAGGATCGTGGCCGTGTTTCAACCACACTTGTTTTCCCGTACCAGGGATTTCCATCAGGAGTTCGGCAGGGTGCTCTCTTTGGCGGACGTGTTGATAGTGACCGACGTATTTCCCGCCAGGGAGGAACCCATTCCCGGTGTGACCGGCGAGTTGGTATGGGAGTCCGCCAGAAAACTGGGGCATAAAAACGCCTACTACGTCCCCCGCATTGAAGAGGCTGCATCCATGCTGCTGAAGATGGTCCGGCCAAACGACATGGTGATCACGCTGGGCGCCGGCGACGTGCATCGGGTGGGCACTGAGCTTCTTAAGCTGTTGAAAGGTTGACGGCATGAAGATCAACCGGATTTTCGTGGTTTTCTCTATAGTAATACTGGTTACGGGGGGGATTTACATCTATGCCTGCCAATCTCCCACATTCAACGTCACCCAACTCACGCTCCGAGGAAACCAGAAGATCACCGAAGAGGAGATCATAAACCAGATCCGGCCTTGTCTGAACAAAAACATACTTGGTCTGAACGTGAAGAGAATCGAGGAAACCTTAAGACAGGACATCCGAACCAAGCACGTCCGGATCAAAAGGAGACTCCCCGGATCACTTCTGATCGAGGTGGAAGAGAAAAGACCGGTCTTGTGGATAAGCCTTCCTGTCGGGCTAACCAGACTCGGAGACTGCGGTTTCTGCGGCCTTTCGGCGGATCAGGAGATCGTGCCCCTGGATCGGGACGATTTGTGCCGGGATCTGCCCATGGTGACCGGGATCCCGGTGACGGCGGCAGATTCGACCTCCGACGGCGCGCCACAGCCATACCGGAAATGGACTGATATCCGGGCGCAAAGGGCATTGGAGGTATACCGAACTCTAACCGACATCGACCCCGGCTCGGCAGAACTGCTGTCCGAGATAAATCTAAAAGATCTTTCCAGTCCGGTGCTCTATCTTCTGCCGGGCATCAAGGTGATGATGGGCCAGGGCCATTTCGAGAGGAAGTGGAAGAGGGTACGGAGCATCCTCAACCAGGGAGAGGACTTCACATCCTGGGGGTGTTTGGATCTCAGATTCGACCATCAGGTGTTGCTGACCGAATGCTCCTCTTACCGGTTGAGCCTGGTTACCGGGGAGCGGGCGGAATCTTCTGAAAAAGAATAAGAGGCAAGCATGGCAGATGAGCGCAAAATCGTAGGTTTAGATATCGGGACCACCAAAATAGCCGCCATCATCGCGGAAATCGATGAATCCGAGCAGCTCAGGATAATCGGCATCGGAATCAGTCCGTCCGAAGGGTTGAAAAAAGGGGTGGTGATAAATCTGGAAAAGACGGTGGAATCGATCGCCTCGGCAGTGGAGGATGCGGAGATGATGGCCGGCCAGAAGGTGGACTCGGTCTATGCCGGCATAGCCGGGGATCATATCCGCAGCATTAACAGCCGGGGGGTGCTGGCCGTCTCCCGCTCCGATCACGAGATAACATCCGCAGACGTGGAAAAGGTAGTGGAAGCTGCCAAGACTGTGGCTTTGCCCATGGATCGGGAGATCATACACGTTTTGCCCCAGGAGTTCACCGTGGACGATCAATCGGGCATAAAAGACCCCGTGGGAATGGTGGGCGTCAGATTGGAAACCGAGGTACACATAGTCACCGGGGCGGTCACCTCGGCTCAGAACGTTTACCGTAGCGTGAAGAAGGCCGGATTGGAGGTATGGGATCTGGTGCTTCAACCGCTGGCCTCCAGTTATGCCCTTCTTACTCCAGATGAGGAGGAACTGGGCGTGGCTTTGGTGGATCTGGGTGGCGGGACCACCGATTTCGCCATCTTCTATGACGGCTCTATCAGGCATACCGGCGTGATCGGCCTGGGGGGAAAGAACGTGACCAACGATATAGCCATCGGCCTGCGCACTCCGGTGGATCGGGCGGAGGAGATCAAAAAGCTTTACGGCTGCGCCATGTCCGGGCTGGTGGACTCGGATGAAACCATAGAGGTGCCGGGCGTGGGTGGAAGAGAGCCCAAGGAGATATCCCGCAACGTGCTGGCGTCGATAATCGAACCGCGGGTTGAAGAGATACTCAGTCTGGCCTTGCAGGAGATGCAGAAGAGCAACTACTTCGAATCCTTAGCCGCTGGTGTGGTCTTAACCGGCGGAGGATCATTGATGCAAGGGATAGTGGAGCTGGCAGAGAAGATATTCGACGCTCCGGTGAGGACCGGAAAGCCCGCCGGCATAAACGGCTTAGAAGAAATAGTCTCTAGTCCCATTCATTCCACCGGGGTGGGATTGCTTCTCTACGGATGGGAGCAGATGAAAGAGGGTAAATCCGGCGGTCGTTTGAAAGGCAAAGGTCTCTTCAGAAAGATAAGAAACATATTGACTCAGTACATATAACAATCAAAAGAGGGAGGGAACTTCTATGTTCTTCGAGCTCGACGCCAGTTGTGAGAATTATGCCCGCATGAAGGTGGTGGGCGTAGGCGGGGCCGGTGGAAACGCTGTCAACCGCATGATAGACGCAGGGCTCTCCGGCGTGGACTTCATCTCGCTCAACACGGATCTGCAGGATCTGGAGAACTGCAAGGCCACCCACAGAGTTCAGATAGGCTCGCGGCTGACCAAGGGATTGGGTGCCGGGGCCAGTCCGGAGATAGGCAGAAAGGCCATCGAGGAGGACCGGGACGTGGTGGCAGAGTCGCTATTGGGATCCGACATGGTGTTCGTTACTTGTGGAATGGGAGGAGGAACGGGCACCGGCGCCGCTCCCATCGTGGCGGAAATCGCCAAAGATCAGGGCGCGCTTACCATCGGCATAATCACCAAGCCCTTCGACTTCGAGGGAAGAAAGAGGATGAACCGCGCCGTGATGGGAATAGAGGAGTTGAAGGACAGGGTGGACACCCTCATCGTAATTCCCAATCAGAAGCTTCTTAACCTGGCCACGCCGGATACCAAGCTCACCGAGGCCTTTAGAATGGCGGACGACGTGCTGCTTCAGGCTACCAAGGGGATTTCCGATCTAATCTCCGTCCCCGGTCTGATTAACCTCGATTTCGCCGACGTGAAGACGGTGATGTCGGAGATGGGCGACGCACTCATGGGCATCGGATGCGGGATCGGGGAGAACCGGGCCAGGGAGGCCGCCACCCAGGCCATATCCAGCCCGCTTCTGGACAACATCTCCATAAACGGAGCCAAGGCCCTGCTGATCAACGTCACCGGCAACAGCAACATGAGCCTGCTGGAGGTTAACGAGGCCGCCAGCCTCATAACCGAAGCGGCCGGAGCCGACGCCAACATCATCTTCGGAGCGGTGGTAGACGAGTCCCTGCAGGATGAATTGAGAGTGACGGTCATCGCCACCGGGTTCGGCAACGGCCACCGAGACATCGAATCCGATTCCGGCGCGGATCTGTTTTCTTCGCGCAAGGTCGTTTTCGAGCATAAGCCGGATAAGCATCCGGAACCTGTGGCCGAACCCCTCAGGGTTTCCGGCAGGAGCAAAGTCGAAGCTTTTCAGGCGGATGATTGGGAGGTTCCCACCTTCCTCAGAAAACAGAACGGAGGCTAAGGGATCTTATCTGTTTACATTGTGCAGAATCAGAAGCATGCAAAAGGAGATATAATCTAACTCAAGACTATTCTTCAAACTCCCCCCTCAACACCTCCTTTGCGACGGACCCCGCCACGCCTTGTGGCGGGGTTTTTTTCGGTTAGCCATAAGGGGCATTCCCAAGCCTGTTAGGTTCCCCCGCCTTTTGGAGGTGTTTGGGATTGTATCCCGAACAAGGCCGCCGGAATACAATCCCGGCGGCCTCGGAAAAGAGCATCGCGGTCAAGCCCGGGTTGCCCCAGAAGAAAGAAGATCAAAATAGAACGTAGCGGAAAACTTCAGCTTTCCATGTAAAAGAACCCGAATCTAACTAAAGTTAGGTTCTGGTTCACTCCTATCATGCTTTTTGTCTATTTGATAAGCAGCATCTTCCTGGTCTGGGAAAAAGCGGCGGTCTCGATTCGGTAGAAGTAGATGCCGCTGGCTACTTCTTCTCCCGAATCGTCGCTTCCATCCCAATCTACCATCTTGTGTCCTGCTTTGAGGTGTTGGTCCACCAGCGTCCTTACCTTTTGGCCCAGGACATTGAATACGTCAATTCTCACCTGCCCCGATCTGGAAAGCAGAAATTCAATGGTGGTGGTTGGGTTGAAGGGATTGGGATAGTTCTGGAACAAGACGAAATCGGAAGGTCGAGTCTCTCCGTCGTCTATATCCTGTACGGCCGAGTAGTAAGGATTGGACAGGATCAGAAAAGAGCACTTGTCGGCCAGATACACGTATTCTCCGTCTACGAACACGGCATTGCCGCTGCCGGGAGTATTGTAGTAGCTGACTAAAGCAGGATTTGTCGGGTCGGTCACCCGGATGACCCTCAAGCCCCAGTTGTAATCGACCACAAACGCCAGGCTGTCGCGGACGAACACTTCCTTGGCATTGCTTAAGCCAAAGCTGCCCACGGAACTTGGGTGGGCCGGATCGGTGATTCCCAATATCTGCAGGCCGCTGTTTCCATCGGCTACGTAGGCTAAGGTGTCTTGGATAAAAAGACCGTACGCCTTTCCGGGTGTATCCAGCCTTCCCATCAGGGTCGGATCAGATGGATCGCGGACGTTCACCACATACAGCCCGCTGTCTCTATCCGCTACGTATGCTAAACTGTCCCGCACGAACACGTCATAGACATAACTGGGAGCGGGGTAGTTTCCGATCGAGTCTGGGTGGGCTGGATCGTCCACCTGAAATATGTGCAGACCGGCGTTACCGTCCGCGAGGTAGGCGAAATCATCCAGAACGAAAACGCCGTAAGCATTGCCGGACGTGTTGAAGCCCCCGAGCAAGCTGGGGTGATTCGGATCGCTCGTCCCTACTATCTGCAGGTTGTTACCACCTGCAGCTACATAGACTAAGGTGTCTTGAGCAAAAACACCATAAGCAGTACCCACATCCTCGCAAGTTGAGACTGTCTCTGGATTGGCCGGATCGGTTACTCCAACGATTTGCAATCCTTTACCGTTGCCTACGTAGGCCACATTGTCTTGGACGTAGACGTCGTAGGCGTACTGAGGAGTATCGAAGCTACCGAGCAAGGCCGGGTTGGCTGGATCGCCCACGTGTACCACCTGCAGGCCACTATAGCCATCCGCCACGAAGGCCAAGCTGTCCAAGATGCAGACGCCGTATGCCAGATACGGGGTGTTGTAAGCACCTACCGAATCAGGCGTGGTAGGATCGCTCACATCTATTATCTGTAAACCGCTGTAGGCGTCGGCCACGTAGGCCAGAGTGTCCAACACCACAACCCCCAGAGCCCAATCCGGGGTAGCTCGAGCTCCCACAGAATCCGGGTTCTGTGGGTCTTTCACGTTGACTATCTGAAGACCGCCGGTATAGTCGGCTATATAAGCCAGGCTGTCCTCGACGAACAGGCCCCACGCAAATCCCGGAGTATCGTGGGAGCCCAGCCAATCTGGATTGGCAGGGTCCTTAACGTTGACTATCTGCAGGCCGGAAGCATAATCGGCCAGGTATGCCAGGCTGTCTTTCACAATGACCTCCAAGACCATGGAGGGGCTGTTGTAATTGCCGAGAAAATTCGGGCTGGAAGGATCGCTTATCCCGATCATTTGCAGACCATTGCCATAATCCGCCAGGTAGGCCACCGTATCCTCTACGAAAACGTCTTGGGCGATGCCCGAGGTGACGCAGCTTCCGACAGATTCAGGATTGGCTGGATTGCTGACGTCGATTATGATCAAGCTGGAATGCCCGTCGGCCAGATAGACGGTATCGTCCCGAACGAAGAGTCCCTCTCCTCCTCCGGGGAAGTACAGCTTGCCGACAAAAGATGGATTGTCCGGATTCGACACGTCCAGAACGACCAGTCCGTTGACGAAAGCGCAATAGGCGTAGTCACCGACTACCTGAACGTCCTTCACCTCCGTCCAATGAACGCTGGAGACGTAAGTGATGTCATCGGCTGACACAGACCCAACACAGATGAGATTCACCAACAAGAAGAGACCAAGTCCCATCAAAGAAGTGCCAGAAAACAGATTTTTAACCTGAAGCATGAGATCCTCCTCTCTTTGTGGTCAAAATATGCCAACTAATCGCAATTTGCCGCTCTCACCACGATTCCGACACACATCGTGGTGGCGGATTGGCGTCTTTATCTGTTGTGACACCAGAATAGATCTGATGAGGGGGTCTGTCAACCGAAATCTTCGTGCAATATAAAAAGCGTCGCACACGAAGTTGCGACGCTACTGCTTACCATGATTTGGCAACGATGAAGAAATGTCATCCAAACCGTTATTCAATTCCCGGATTCACTATTTTGCCTATGAAGAGTATGGTTCCCGATTCGTTCTCCCTGATCATAAATATGAACGGGCGATCCACCCGGAACCAGAAGCCGGGTGGTTGGGGTCCCAAAGTCATCTGCACTACTGTGACCGCAGCGGCTTCTGTGCCCTCTTCATTCACCTCTACAAACGTCTTGTGCTTCACAGAATCTATCCACACATCGACGCTTTTATACATCTTACTGAAATCGGCTGCGGGATAAAAGGCGATTCCCATGCCCAATGCAGTGAGAACACGGTTCATGGTCGATTCATATTCTAATTTGAATCTCGGCAGGTAGACATCACCGGAGTCGCTGGAGAAACAATCCAGCCAATAATCAAGACTGTCCGGGTCAAGTCTTGCTACGAGATCGTCCACGTCTCTTCCCCAGTATGGAAGGAAAACCGTCATGCTGAAAGCACCGTCTCCATATGGAAGGTCTACGGCATGGAAACCTCCGCCGGCATAATACTTAAAAAATCCTCGCTGTTCCATCATCTTACATGTTACGCTGGTGCCATTTGGCTGCCTAAAAAAGTCATCCTGGGTGTCGTTCGGGTCAAACTCGTAGGTCCAGGTTCCTTTGAAGTAGATGGCATTGATCAGGAACATCATCGTTAGGGGACTAATCGGAGCATTTACCATCTTCTGAATCTTTCCATCGGTTTTCTCATCGATCCAAGCATTGATGGTGTCGGCAGCAAAAGGGTCGTTGAAATCCAGTCCTTTCACCAGCGCGTCGAAGTATTCAACGCACACATCCAAAAACTCCTGCTCGGGAAGGTCTTTAGAATTTCTATGCCAGATGGAATTTGCGATCCGAAACTGCACCTTCGGATCGAGCTCCGTCAGCAGTCTAATCAGATTCTCGTAGGATAGATTGATCTCTTCGACGGTCAACCCGGAGAGCTCCAGGGTTTTCTCCATCGCCTCTTTAGTGGCACCGTCTGCACCGTTGTAGGTCATACCCAGTGCCATGGAGACGCTCAAAGGGGAGATGAAGATATTCGTGTTCTCTTCCTCTTCGACGATTTCTTTGAAGAGTTTGATCCCGAATCTGTTGTCGGAGTCGACCAGACCCTTAGCGTACCAACTCGATCCGTGGGGCGTTTCCTCATCGGGCGTCACAGGGTTCTTCGTGGTACATTGAAGTAAGGCAACAATAAGAATCAATAGAACCAGGAGGTTTATTCTTTTTAACATTCCGACCTCCTTTTTCTTCTGACATGTCCGTAAGCAGACATGCTTTGCTCACTCTGTGCTTCACCTAACCTGAGCTGGGGTTCACGATCTTGCCGATGAACAGTATCGTGCCGGACCGATTCTCCCTGATCACGAACACAAACGGCCGATCAACCCGAAAGCTTGGTGGCAAAGAGCAGGTCATTACGACTACGGTTACCGCAGCTGCTGTGGTTCCCTCTTCGTTCACTTCTAAAAAAGTTTTATGTAATACCTCGTCGATCCAGACGCCTCCTTCTCGATACATCTTTCGGAAATCAGCTACTTTAGAGAAGGCGATACCCATTCCCAGGGTCTGAAGAACTTCGTTCAGTTTAAGTTCATATTCGAGTTTGAATTTGGGAATGTAAACGTCAAATGAATCTTCCGGAACGGAAAGAGAGCTGATCCATAGATCATAGTTCTCCTGACTCAGTTGGGCAATGACGTCATCCACATGCTTGCTTAAGTGCGGGAGGAATATGGTCATGCTGAAATCGCCTTCGCCATAAGGCAGATCCACCGCTTCGAAAATATCGTTGGAGTAATACTTGTGTAGCGCTCGTTGCTCCATCATCTCACATGGAACCCTGGAACCATCGTCAAGATAGAACCAATCATCTTCGGTCAGTTCCTTGTCGAACTGGTAGGTCCAGGCTCCTTTGAAATAAATGGCGTTGATCAGAAACATGACTGTATCCCGACTGATGGGTCCCTTCACGATATCTTTTATCTTTCCATTTGTGTTCTCTTCCACCCAGGCGTTGATAATGTCCACTGCATCTGGTGCGTTGAAATCCATCCCGGTCACCTGGGCATAGAAGTACTTCGCACACAGATCCAGGAATTCCTTTTCAGGCGTCCAAATGTCCCGATACCATATCGAATTTGCTATATCGAACTGCACCTTGGGATCAAGCTGGGTTAGCAGATTGATCAAGTTCTTGTACGACTCGTTGATTTCCTCCACGGTAAGGCCGGAGAGCTCCAGGGTCTTCTCCATAGCCTCTTTGGTGGTGCCGTCTGCGCCGTTGTATGTCATACCCAGTGCCATGGAGACGCTCAAAGGGGAAACGAAAATGTTCGTGTCCCCCTCCTCTTCGACGATTTCCTTGAAGAGCTTTATGCCAAACTTGTTGTCGGATTCTACCAGTCCCTTGGCGTACCAACTCGATCCGTGAGGAATTTCCCCATTGGAATCCACGGGATTCTTGGACGTACATTGCAGTATGGTAATGGAGGAGAGCAACAAAACCAGGAGAGTCATCCTTCTCAACATTTCGACCTCCTTTTTCTTCTGACATGTCCGCAAGCAGACATGCTGTGCTTACTCTGTGCTTCACCTAATCTAAGCTGGGGTTCACGATCTTGCCGATGAAGAGTATGGTTCCGGAATCGCTTTCCCGGATCACGAATACAAATGGTCGGTTCACCTTAAAGCTACCCAAGCCCGGTGGCAGGGAACACCAAATGGGTACAGAGATCGCTGCAGCCGCCTCGGTTCCCTCCTCGTTCACCTCCACAAACGTCTTGTGTATCACTTTGCTTATCCACACTCCCCCACCCGAGTACATCTTGCTGAAATCGGCACTATAACTGAAGGCAATTCTCATGCCCAAAGCTTTCAAGGCATCGTCCAGCTCTAAACCGTATTCCAGCTTGAACTTGGGGATGTACACGTCGAACGAGTCTTCGGGCGTGGATAATGAACCGATCCACGCATCGTAGTTCTCCTGATTCAGCCGCTCAATTAAATCATCTACGTCCTTGTCCCCGTTGGGAAGGAAGATGGTCATGCTGAACTTTCCGTCCCCGTAAGGCAGGTCCACAGCGACAAAATCATCGTCTAAGTAATAATCGTAGATCGCCCGCTGCTCCATCATCCTGCAGTTCACCGCAGAACCGTCCTCCAGATAGAACTTATCGTCTGTAGTCAACTCCTTGTCGAATTGATAAGTCCAAGCAGCTTTGAAGTAAATGGCGTTGATCAGAAACATTACTATGTCATCATCGATGGGCTTCTCAACGATCTCTTTGATCCTTCCATTGGTGTTTTCATCCACCCACGCATTGATGATGTCTGCTGCATCGAAAGCACTGAAGTTCATCCCAGTGACCTGGGCGTAGAAGTACTGGGCACATAGATCCAGGAATTCCTCTTTAGGCGTCCAAATATTACAGTACCATATCGAATTTGCTATATCAAACTGCACCTTGGGATCAAGCTGGGTTAGCAGATTGATCAAGTTCTGGTAGGACTCGTTGATTTCCTCTATGGTGAGGCCGGAGAGCTCCAAGGTCTTCTCCATGGCCTCTTTGGTGGTTCCATCGGCGCCGTTGTAAGTCATGCCCAGCGCCATCGAAACACTTAAAGGGGAGATGAAGATATTCGTATCCCCTTCCTCTTCGACGATTTCTTTGAAGAGTTTGATCCCGAACCTGTTATCGGATTCCACCAGACCCTTAGCATACCAGCCTGAACCGTGAGGATCTGCTGGATTATCGGTCACAGGATTTTTGGTCGTACAGTGCACGAAGACAATGGCAATGAGCAGAACTCCGATCAGAGTCAGCTTCCTATTCATCTTGTCCTCCTGTCTTATTCTGGGTTATAGTACTGCCAATTAACCAACCAGAGCAGCAATTGTCAACAAGTTTCGGCAGGTGATATACAGAACAAACATCATGCCGAGTTCTTTCTGCCCCATTGTGACGCGTCAACTGATTAGTTAACAAGGCAATAAGGAAACCGCTGCATCCAGTGCACGTCCCGTCCATGGTAGTCATTCGCAGATTACGGCGAAGCTGGGGCGCAAGCTGAGGTTGTCAAAAAGCGTAACTGCCAAGAACCAAACGTATTAGGTCAATTCGTTAGGAATTGCGATTCCAAAGTGAGGGTTTTCGATTTCTGGTCTACAAAAGACACAAATTGAGTTCTTTGAGTAAATGAACTCATTCGGATAGATCGAGATTGGAGAATTTTCGATTATTCTATCAGGTGCAGCCAATTCCCCAGAAGGAAGTACACCCTTCCGATCAGAAGCGACATACGGGACATGACTGTGTAGCCGAAGGATGCACCGAAGGAGATCATCAGAAACCAGACGCCGACTTTTGCCCCCACACCCAATGCCCCCTTGTGTTCCTTGGAGAAGAAGAAATAGATAAGCCCGGTGATGACTCCGACGGTCAGAAGGATATTATTGACCGAGGTAAGCCAATGATCCGTCCAGAGAGGCAGCAGATTGGCATGAATCTGCAGGATCAGATCTCCTGAGCCGTAGCCTACAATGGTTATTCCGGCGTAGATTCCGATGATCAGCGCCATCGGCCATCGAGAAAGCCAGCTGAATCTCTTGATGAACCTAGAAAAAAGCAAGATGCCGAATACAAAGGGAACCAGAAGCAGGAGCCTGCCCTCTTGGGTCAGCGGATCCCACAGGTTGGGTCTGAAGACGTTTTGGTACTCCAGGGTGGCCCAGTATCCCGCAGATATGCCCACGAAAAGGTGCTCGGCCAGTTTGTAGAAGGGGTTGTCCTTGTACAGGAAGCTGTAGATGCACAAGGTCAAAAGCGCAGCGACGGTT
>CAYMNI010000004.1:0-3908 GCA_964391755.1 uncultured Ignavibacteria bacterium | reverse complement strand
GAAGGGATTGTCCTTGTACAGAAAGGAGAATATACACAAAGTCAAGAATGCGCCCAACCAGATTCCTATGGTGTCCCACAGCGGCATTAATCTAACTCCTTCCCTCCATCGAATCGCTTACCTCGATACACTCAGTTTCTTCTTCACCCCTCTGATCGAGAAATAGGCGATGTTGCCGATCAGGATGAAAAGGAAAACCACGATGTGCGAAACCGACTGAGCATCCATGCCTCTCTGGGCCGTGCCTAATCTTCCCACCAGCTTCTCATACTCCGCGGCTCCCTTCATGCCCCCCAAAAGCCCCACCAGTTGACCAGATTGCACGTAGGGATAGAACTCCGGGGCGCTCACCGCAGTGCAGCCGGAGCCCAGCATCACATGGTATCTGGACTGAACCTGAAGCACCCATTCTTTGGTTCCCGGAAGCCCCCCGGAGACGTTCATCAACATGGCAACGTCGTCGAATGTGGTCACTCCCTGCATGACGGGTAGATCCTCCAGCTTGTTTCCCCGGGAATCAGCCGGGAAGGTCTTGGGTATGCTGGTACCCATGGAGACCATAACCACCTCTCGGCCCTCCTTAAATCCCAGGTTGACCCAGTCCACGCCGTATTTCTTATCTGGGAGCTCCTCTACGACCTCGGACATGGCGCGTTCCGCCAGAAGCGTGCCGGTGGCCCACAACTGGAAGGTAATCACCTTGTGACCGCGCGAAAGAAGATGATAGAACACGGCCACGTTCATGGGGTAGAGCTCCGGCATGGAGCCGGGATCGTAATCACAGGAGACCAAAACCTTCGATCCGGGTGGCAATTCTTCAATAGCATCGTACAGACTCTGAACCGGTGGCGTCACGGAGAAGTCCATATACACCGGAAAGAGTAGAGGCACGGCAATGGACAGACCGATGAAGATGAAAATTATCCTCCGGTCCAGTCTCTCCAGCTTTTCAAGTAACTTCCTCACAACTGCTCCTGTCCGCTTGTCCTACTCCCCACCCAGGTAAGTCCTCTCCAATCCGGTCAACACCTTCAGAGCGGTGGAGATGGCTCCCAAAGCAGCTCCTATCATGATGGCTCTCTTCCCTGCCAATTGAGGCACGTTCATGATCCATTCGGTGAAGTCTGGAAAACCGCCCCACAAGCTCTCCCCCACCGGCACCCTTCCGATCATCACCAGAATGGCAGTAATCGCCAGAAGCGAAGCCTGAAAGGTTCTTATTCTGAAAGCTCTGAACGCCGCAGAAGCGATGAAGAATGCCAGCAGGGAAAACATGGTGGCCTGCAAAGGATACTGGGCGTTGTAGTAAATCCAACCGAAAATCGTTCCCTCCTCGATGCCTCCAAACACACCCACGGCGATCATGAAAAAGAGGCACAGAATCAGCACCAGCTTGTAGGGCCAGTCTCTCCCCTGTTTCTGAATGACGTGATAGTTGACCCTGACGATATTGGACAGACCCAGGACGTACGCAAAGGCGATTACGATTATGGCCCACTGACGGATGGTTTCAAAGATGGACAGAACCCTCTGATGGGGTATGAAGTACTCCAGGATGAAAGATATCCCGGCCAGAAAACAGATTGCTATCGGTATCTCACGCCGCATAGTTCAACCGTTGCTGAGAATTGTCAATTAGGTTCACAACACATAGACTCATTCAATGAAGAACAGGCTTCTGAATTCGATCACTCCCAAGCTCACCAGAATCGCTCCCAGGGCCATAAGCCCGATGATAACTGCCTTGGCCAAATCCGATCCCTTGAGGCTGCCCAAGAGCTTCGGCTCCCTGGAGAGGTAGGCGCTGGTGGCAAAAAGCTCTTCACCAATTACGGTGTAGTCGCACGCTACGATGAAGAACGGAAGCTGGTGAATGTTGGCCGTGCCCGCTACCTGGATGGCCCCGGTCAGAGATCCGGTCTCCGCCAGCATCAACGATTCTGCAAAGAATGACCCGAACATCAAATTGGCAGCCGGTCTATCCCTTAGCATTATCCCGCTTACTCCGGCAGCGTAAGCAAACTGCTCGTCGGAAATGTAGCGGACATTGTCCCGGTTATAGGCATCCGGCCTTCCGGCTGCGGCATACCCTTCTTTAACCCTCTCCTCCGCCACCGGAACCACAAAGGGTCGGCATATGGGAACGAACAGCGGTGTATCGTAGCTCGCTACCATCTTGGCCACGTTGCCCAGGATTATCATGGAGGCTACGGTCTGAATGTTGTCCACGTCTTCGATTCCGGATATGTACAGAACCGGCTTGCCCATCTCGGTGGCCCTGCCCACCGCTTCCTCGATGGCATCCAATCCGGCGATTCTGCGTATGAAGAGGCTCTTGCCCTTTTTCGCTCTGTCGATGAAGTAGAGTATCACCGCAAAGAAGAAGACCAGAAAAACCAGCATATTCACCCGGTGAGGATTAAACCAACTCTGGGACAAATCCTCCTGGGCAAAAGAAAGAGCTGGGGATATCAAAAGGAAGACAGATAATAGGAGCAGAGCGCTAATCACTCTGCGGGATCTGCAACTGATAGAGACAAAGGAGAATCTCATTGAAGCGGGATCTCTCTGTGGCTCGACTACACCAGCGACGTACTTCCCTTCTCAATAGCAATCAGCGTGATCTAAAAAACCGCGCTCCACAGTTCGGCGAAATAGTCGCGGAGAAAAACCACTCTTTCAGCCAGAAGCGCCACCCTTCCCATTACCGTCATGCCGAATCCTGCGCCGAAGCCCACCATCAGAGTCCAGATGCCGAATTTGGCCACACCCCCGAAAGCTCCGGTGTGCTCCTTGGAGAAATAGAAGTAGGCCAGAGCGGAAAGCACCATGATGATTATCAATATATTGGTGATTTGAGGCCAGGTGGAAACGCCCACCGGAAGCATGGTGG
Source organism: uncultured Ignavibacteria bacterium (assembly GCA_964391755.1). GTDB lineage: Bacteria > Zixibacteria > MSB-5A5 > MSB-5A5 > SM1-73 > SM23-73-3. Next base: position 1,015 of record CAYMNI010000004.1, on the reverse strand, counting down.
CGTTCAATTGCCTGAGCACGAAGTTTTGCAGGTAAAGTGGTATGGCTACCCCCGCCCCGCTTCCGATGACAAAACCCAAAGTGGGCCGGGACAGCCACTGCCACTTCCTGGAGAAACGGGCCCACATCAACAGGCCCAGGATTCCGGGAATGATATACCAGTACTGTCCAGATCTCAACGGGTTGATGAGCTTGGGCAGAAAAGCGTTGTAATACAGAATCATGGCGAAGTAGCCTGCGGAGACTCCCACCACCAGATGCTCGGCGAATTTGTAGAATGGATTGTCTTTATACAAAAACGAGTAGATGCTCAGGACCAGGAAGGCGGCAATTCCGTTCCAGATGAGTTCTGTTGTTCCCATGATTATCCCTGTTTCTTTTTCTTTGACATGAAGTATCCGACGTTCCCTATCACTATGAACAATATTATCACCACGTGAGTGGTGGTCTGAATGGGCATGCTCTTGGAGGCTATCAGTTGGCCCTTCTCCCAGGAGATGTACCCTGCCTTCTCGGCCAGATACTCGTACTCCGAGGCTCCCTTCATTCCCCCGATCAGTCCGAAGATCTGCTTGGACTGCAGGAAAGGATAGTAATCCGAGGTCATCACTCCGGTCACCCCGATGGCCAGTTTGGCGTTGTAACGTCCGTTGGCATAGTTAATCCAGTATTCCGTCCCGCTGCCCGCGGATATATTTATTATGGCCTTGACGTTGTTGAAGTTGGTGAGGTTTCGCATCATGGGCAGGGAGTCCAAAGGGGTGCCGTAATAATCCTCGGGGAAAGGAATTCGGAAGTTCTGCCCCATGGCCAGTATGGTGATCCCGGGGTAGGGCTTGTATCCCATGTAAACGTAATCCACCCCGTTGACCTTGCCGTATTCTTTGGCCACCTCTGCTATCACCTGTTCCACCATTCCGGGGCCGTTCTGATGCAGGCAGCATAGCAGAAGCTTCACGTCCTTGGCAAAGCACTGTCTGGTTATGGCGTAAGTCATGGGATGAAGCTCGGCCAAG
>CAYMNI010000003.1:28623-33989 GCA_964391755.1 uncultured Ignavibacteria bacterium | reverse complement strand
ATCTCGTTCGATGCCGAAAAGATCATCTATCTTTCCGACACGGGCCGCACCTGGGCGGAGGGGAAACACAACGACAAAGATTTCTTGGCCGGCGGGAAGAACCTGAAACGGCCGGATCTTCGCAGCACGGACGATTTGTGTCGATTCTTAAGAGAATCCCCCCGGGACGTTTACCTGTTGATGCACCCGGAGAGGTGGAGCGTGAGTCTTAAAGATTATATGGTACAAGCGACCAGAGACCGGCTGGCGTGTCTGGCAAAAGACCTGCTGGCCATGCTTAAATAAGAAAAATGAACATACTCATATTCGTTTCCAATTCCCTGTTCTTCAAGCCGGAGTTTCTGAAGGCGATCCTTCCCCCCCTGGGGGATGAAGTCAAGGCCGTCATCGCCGCACCGGTCAAAGGGAAGAAAACATCACTTTACGTTCACCTGAAGAGACATTACATCATGTTTGGCCTGGTAGGATCCGTCAAGTTGACGTGGAAGTATTTTCGAAAAGCCATGGCCCTGGCATGGGGAAAGCTTTCCGGCAAACGTATCTCCATCCGGCAGGTGGCCGGGCATTTCAACGTGCCTCTGCACGAAACCGACGACATCCACTCGGCCGAAACCATAGAATACATTCGCGGACACAAACCGGATTTGATAATCTCCTCGTTCGCCCAGATAATAAGACCCTCTATTTTGAACATTCCGACCATCGGAATCTTGAACAAACACTCGGGTTTCCTTCCCAAGTACAGGGGCATATATCCGGTCTTCTGGGCCATGTTGAGCGGAGAATCCGAAATCGGGGTGACCGTCCATTTCATGGCAAAAAAAGTCGACGCCGGCCCCATCGTCTGCGATCAATCCGTTCCCATGCTCCCCCAGGACACCTTTTACACCCTCTTCGTAAGGGCGCAGAATGCCTCCGCCGGTCTCATGCTCCGAGCAGTGGAGCTGATCAAAAAAGGCGAAAGAGGAAGGCCCATGGAGGGTGACATGCTGAAACAATCCTATTCTTATCCCAAGAAAGAAGACGTCAGGGAGTTTCGGGAAAAGGGTTTGAGGATGATTTGAGTTTACCGGTTTGTCAACTGACGATGGGTGTTATATTAGAAGAATGACCTGTAAAGGCTGGGAGCGAACCCACATTCAAGGGATTTGAACATAATTAGAAGCTCCGAATAACGTCCTCGATCGGAAATGAGGGCATCTTTCTTTAGGGAACGAGTCCTTACCAACTCTCATCGATGGTGAAACCTCAACTCAAAATACTATTCTTAGCTCACAGCTATATCAGATATTCGGGCGATCTGGCCGGGCCGTTCATTCACAACGTCGCCAAAAACTTAGTTAGTATAGGTGATAGAGTTCACGTTCTGGCACCTCACAAGAGAAGATTGGCCACTTTAGAGATAATTGACGGGGTCGAGATACACCGTTTCAGGTATGCACCTGTCTTTTGGGAGCAGCTTGCTTATGAAGGAAATATGGACGAGAAGGTAAAAGGAAATTTGTGGAACTCGATTCTGTTCTTCTTTTTTCTCCTTTTCTTTCTTGTAAACTCCCTGTCGTTGGTAAGAAAGAAAAGGATCGACATTTTATATGCTCATTGGTGGATACCGGGGGGCTTGGTGGGATGGCTGGCATCTTTGTGGACCGGAAAACCACTTTTGGTGACTCTGCATGGAGCCGATTACCGGGTACTGAAAAAACAGAAAGCTCTGAGACCGCTGGCCAAGCGCATTTTCAGGCGGGCCAGACATGTGACCGTCGTCTCTTCGTTTATCAAAGAGCACCTGATGGAATATGAGCTGGTGAGTGAAGACAAAATCAAGGTATTGCCCATGCCGGTGGACGACCGGCAATTCGTGCCGCAGAAGCTCTCGAAGAAAGAAAAAAAGAGCATCCTCTGCGTGGCGAAGTTCACCCAACAGAAGGGATTGGATTATCTGATCGATGCCTCGAGCATTCTTCTGAGCAAAGGACTTGATTTCGAGGTTAAGATAATCGGCGGAGGGCCGGAATGGGATCGTTTTGACAAGAAAATAAGGGAAATGGGCTTAAGCCAAAAGGTCTTTCTTCTCGACAAAGTCCGCCAACAAGAACTGCCCTCATATTATCGGGAAGCCGATGTGATTGTACTTCCGGCAATAGAGGAGGGATTCGGATTGGTTCTGGTGGAGGCGCAATTGTGTTTACGTCCGGTAATCGGAGCTAAATCGGGAGGGATTCCGGACATCATCGAAGACGAGAAGAGCGGACTTTTGGTGCCTCCAGAAGACCACGTAAGCTTGGCTTCCGCCATAGAGAGGGTTTTGACCGACGAACAGTTGGCTTCCCGCCTGGCCCAGGGCGGATACGAAAGCGCCAAGGCGAAATTCTCCTCCCATGCGGTCTTGCGGGAATATCTGAAATTGCTGAGATGAAAACGAAAAACTTCCTGATCAGATCGGCTCAGGTTGTAGTAATTCTGGTCATATTCTACTTTCTGGTGAAGAGCGTCATCGCCAACTGGAATCAGGTGGAGGACTTCGACTGGAACTTCAACTATCCTTTCCTCATCCTCTCATTCCTTCTTCAGATGGCAGCGCTTTTCTGGTTGGTTCAGGTATGGCGATGGATACTTCGTCACACCGGCTCAAACATCCCCTATTTCGGTCTTTTCAAGGTTTGGTTTTTCGCCAACCTAGGCAGATACCTTCCGGGAAAGATTTGGCAGTTTTTGGGAATGGTTTATATGTTGGAGAAGCGAGGTGTTCCCAGTAAAAACACCTTTCCCACCGTGGCTTTGGCTCAGACCTGCTCGGTCATGTCCGGCCTTCTGGTGGCATTCGTATTTTTGGGAGTGAAGCTGTATTCCCGATTTCTCTCGGGAAATCCCGGTCTGACCGCAATCATGGTCGTTTTCGTTCTGGTGATGATGGCGCTGGTATGCTATCCCAAATTGCTGCAGAAGGCGGTCAATCTGGGGTTGAGAATATTAAAGAGGGAAAAAATTAGCCTTGATATAACCTCCAGGGATGTTATTTTCTACCTGTTGTGTTATTCCGTGTCCTGGCTTCTGTTCGGACTGGCATTTCTCGTGTTCATAAAAGCTATGGCCCAGGCTTCTTTCGTCATGTATCCCGGCTTGACCGGGGCATTCGCTTTTTCGGTGAACGTGGGCTTTTTGGCCCTTTTCGTTCCCGGGGGGATGGGGGTGAGAGAAGGTCTTTTGGTTCTTCTGCTGTCGTCTTTGTTTCCGGCCTTCTTTCCCGTTCCGGTGGCCACCTTGATCGCCCTGCTTGCCCGTCTGTGGGTAACCTTAGCGGAGCTTTTGTGTTTCCTTATCGCCGTGCCCTTAAAATGACGCCGGCTGGCAACGGATGGAGCCCGGCATTCACCCAAGCCAGGCAAGCGATTGAAGCTGGCCTGTACTTTTCAGGCTGAAGAATGAAAAGAGAAAAAGATAAGAAGACCAAGAAAGTTGTCAAAAACAAATCCGCTGGTTTAAGCCCAAAGGCCCGGGAGAGAATCTTACGATATCTTCCGGTGGGGCTGCTTTTGGTTTTGACCATTGTGCTCTTCTCCGGCTTCGTCTTCTCCGATCAGATGCTCTTCGGCACGGACACCGTCGAAGCCGGCGTTATGTTCCGTTCGTTCTACGCATCATTCGTAAAGCAGTATCACGCCGTTCCCCAATGGGACCCTTATCTTTTCGGCGGCCTGCCCTTTGTGGACGCCATGCACGGCGACACCTTCTATCCCTTGGCCGCCCTGCAGTTCGTCCTCCCCATTCACCGGGCTTTGGGATGGAAGCTGGTTCTGACCGTCTTTCTGGCGGGGATATTTACCTACCTCTGCATGCGAGCTTTCAGATTCTCCCGGTTGGTTTCGCTCATCTCAGCTGTGGGCTATATGTTCTCCGCCAATTTGGTCTCCTGGGTCTATGGCGGTCAGGACGGAAGAATGTACGTCACCAGCCTGCTGCCGCTTTTGTTTTTCTTTCTGCAAAAGGCTTTGGAGAGCGGCAGGTGGATTCATTATATGGGACTGGGCGTCTCCATCGGCCTTCTGATACTGGCTAACCACCCCCAGTTGGCCTACTATGCGTTGTGGGCCGTGGGTTTGTATTTCATCTTCTCGCTGGTTTCCGGCTTTTCGGCAAACCGGGAGAGAAGCTTTTCCCGGAGGATCAGGCCGCTGACCAAGCCCGTGGTCTTCTTCATCCTGGCGGTGATCATCGGTCTGGCATTGTCTCTGGTGCAGCTGCTCCCGCCCTACATCTACGTCAACAAGTATTCTCCCCGGGCAGAGGGAGGAAGGGGGTACGATTACGCGGTCTCCTGGTCGGCTCACCCGGAGGAGCTGGCCGCCCAGGTCGTGCCGGAGTTCTGCGGATACAATACCCAGGACGAGAATACGTATTGGGGAAGAAATCCATTCAAGCAGAACTCGGATTATGGGGGAATCATACCCTTAGTCTTTGCCGTCTTCGCCTTTTTCTTCGTCCGGGACAAGAAGAGATGGTTTTTCCTGGGACTGTCCCTGCTGGCCGTAGTCTACTCGCTCGGCGGGCATACTCCCATCTACAGATTATTCTATCATTTGGTTCCGCAGGTGAAAAACTTCCGCGCTCCGGGTTTGATCCTCTTCCTTTTGATCTTCTCGGTGATCTTTCTTTCGGCGCTCTTCGTCGAACGTTTGTTTAAGGGAATCAAGAACCCTGATGAACAGAAAAGATTGTTTAAGATGATGTTGATCATCTTCGGCGCGTTCTTCGGACTCTCTTTCCTGTTCTCCATCGCCGGCGACGCAATGCTTTCCGTTTGGACCGGCATACTCTACTCGGACATCGCCTCCAACAGAATTCGAGGCATGAGCCAGAATCTGCCCAACCTGGTGAGGGGATTCTGGCTGGTCACGCTTGTGGTGGGATTGGCCTTTACCGCGATCTATCTTCTGGTCAAGGGAAGGATAAAACCCACCGGGTTTGCCGTATGGATAGGGGTGCTTCTGGTTTTCGATCTGTGGAGGGTGGACTTCAAGTTCATCCGCGATTTTGACTACCAGAGCTATTTCCGCAAAGACAGCGCCATCGAGTTTCTGCAGAATGATCCGGACCGGTTTCGGGTAATGACCCTTCCCAGGACTTATCAGGGTCAGAACATTCCTGCATTCTTCGACGTCATGCAGGTTTTCGGCTATCACGGCAACCAGCTCAAAGCATATGACGATTTCACCGAGAGAGGCTATAGGGAATCGGCCCGGACCCAGGAGGAATATGGGCAGCGTTATGCCCAATTCCTGTTCGGAGTCAAACCCGATCTTCTGAATGTGAAATACTTTCTCAGCCCCGGACCTTTGGATCATCCCAAGCTCAAACAGGTGTTTGAG
>CAYMNI010000003.1:0-28523 GCA_964391755.1 uncultured Ignavibacteria bacterium | reverse complement strand
ATACTTTCTCAGCCCCGGACCTTTGGATCATCCCAAGCTCAAACAGGTGTTTGAGAGGAACGGGGTGTTTGTTTTCCGGAACCAAACCTGCCTTCCGCGAGCCCGCATAGTCTTCCGGTACGAGGTCATGTCAGACCGGGAAAAGATACTCGAAAGAATGGCACAGCCGGATTTCGACTATCGCAACTCGATCATCCTGGAGCAGGATCCCGACGTCCGACTTGACCGGACCGATACGTCGACGGCCCAAAGCAGGGCCACAGTCGAGAGGGATGAAATCGACAGCCATGTGGTGAAAGCCGAATTGACTCAGCCGGGCTTTTTGGTCTTAAGCGAAAATTACTATCCCTCCTGGAAAGCTTACGTGGATGGCAAAGAAGCCCAAATCTACCGGGCCGACTATCTGTTTCGGGCGGTATATCTGGACCGGGGGGAGCATGAAATCAGGTTCGTATTCGAGTCGGCTCCCTATCGTCTGGGGAAAGCCTCTACCTTATTGACATGTGTTGTACTTTTGGCTATGTTTATATTCTATCTGACCCGGCGGGCCAGGCTGGCCAAGGCGTCGCCGCAGAAGGTTGCATGAACTCACTCGATCCGGGATAAGAAGAAGGATCATACGCCGCAAAAATTCGGCAAGCAAACAGGTGATTTAAGAGAAGATGAAGGCTTTAGTCATAATACCGACTTATAACGAACGGGAAAACATCGAGGCCATCGTTCCCATCGTCCTGGAAAAGAATCCCTCCATCCACGTTCTGATCGTGGATGATAACTCTCCGGACGGCACCGGGCAGATCGCCGATTCCATGTCCGAAAAGAACCAGCGCATATTCGTCATACACCGGGAGAGCAAATCCGGACTGGGAACCGCCTACATAACCGGCTTCAAGTATGCACTAAAGAAAGGCTACGATCTGATATTCGAGATGGACTGCGATTTCTCCCACGATCCCAAGTACATACCGGAGTTTCTGAATGCCATCCAGGAGGCGGATCTGGTGTTGGGATCAAGGTACAAAAGCGGGGTGAACGTGATCAACTGGTCCATGGGCCGTCTGCTTTTGTCTTACTACGCCAACCTTTACTCTCGCATAGTCACCGGACTTCCGGTGAAGGATGCCACCGGGGGCTTCAAATGTTTTCGTCGCCAGGTGCTGGAGGCCATCCAATTGGACCGGGTCAAATCCAACGGCTATTCCTTTCAGATAGAGATGAGCTTTCGCGCCTGGAAGAAGGGTTTCAGAATAAAGGAGATACCCATCGTATTTGAGGATAGAAAGGTGGGTCAGTCCAAAATGTCCAAAAAGATCGTGAGAGAGGCCATATGGATGGTATGGAGACTCAGGATCTGGAGTCTTTTGGGCAGGTTGTGATCTGTTGATCAATCATATAAGTTTGGGCACCGGGACGTTTACGGCAGAACGGCTGGCTCACGGAAGTTGATCCTGCTGCCCGGTCGATTCACGTGATAGAGATGGTATCGTCGGTTTATGGTGTTCTCTTTTGAGCCAGAGTTGGATCTTTCGGTCATCATAGTCAACTATAATGCGAAGAAGCTGTTGAGGAAGTGCCTGGAGTCGATATACCGGCACCAAAAGGATTTGACTTACGAGGTGATTCTCATAGACAATCATTCTGAGGATACAAGCAGGGAGATGGTCCGGGAGAAGTTTCCACAGGTTCGGCTCCTGGAGAACAAAAGGAATCTGGGTTTCTCGGCTGCCTGCAACCAGGGCATACAATCCAGCCGCGGCCGGTACGTCCTGCTGCTGAATCCGGACACTGAATTCGCCCGCGGAGGCATAACCTGGATGGTCAGGTTTATGGAATCCGAAAAGCGGGCGGGAATGTGCGGACCTAAAATGGTCTATCCCGAGGGTGAAGTTCAGTTTTCCTGTCGGTCTTTTCCCTCCTACCTCACCGCCATCTCGTCCGGGCAATCCGTCTTGAACCGGCTTTGTCCGGAGAACCCCCTCTCCCGGAGATACCTTCTGAGGGACCGGGATCGCAGCAGGGAAAGCCAGGTGGACTGGGTATCCGGCTCCGGCCTGTTGACGAAAAGAGAGGTGTTTGAGAAAATCGGACTTCTGGACGAGCGGTTCTTCATGTACGCAGAAGACGTGGATTTATGCTACCGTGCCAGGCAGGCGGGCTTTCTGACATATTACTTTCCGGCGGTGACCGTGCTTCACCATATCGGCCAGAGCACGAAGAAAAGACCGATTCGGATGCGGGTTGAGCATCATCGCAGCATGTATCGCTTTTATCGCAAGCACCATGGCCCTAATCTCCTTCTGCGGGGAGTAGTTTTCTTGGGCATCTGGATTCGACTGGGATTTACCATTTGGAGCGGATTCTTCGTACCCAAAGAAAGGTGAGACAACAGAAGGATTCTCCCCTGCCCGCTTCCCCGGAACCGGGCTAGGGGAAAGATAAAGATCGAGAGAGCGGATCGCTAACTCGCCCAATCAGGAGAGCAGGCGCAACATGAACGGGCCTCATTTGGAATTCGAAAAACCTATCTACGAGCTGGAGAAACGGATAAGCGACCTAAAGGAGCTTGCCGGTCGGGGAGCAGACGACTCTGTAGATGATCTGGAGCTTAGCCGGGAGATCAAGTCTTTAGAGGAGAAGCTGGATAAGCTCAGCCAGGACATATACTCCAAGCTCACTCGCTGGCAGAGAGTTCAGCTGGCGCGTCATCCCCGCCGGCCCTGTGCTCTGGATTTCATCTCGCTTTTGACCACAGACTTCGTGGAACTGCACGGCGACCGCGGCTTCTCCGACGACAAAGCCATAGTGGGCGGATTCGCCAAGCTGGACGGCAAAGCCATCCTGGTGGTGGGGCAGCAGAAGGGAAGGGACACCAAACAGAAGCTCTATCGGAACTTCGGCATGCCCCATCCCGAAGGCTACCGAAAGGCGCTGCGGCTTATGCAGATGGCTTCCCGGTTCAGAAGGCCGGTGATGGTGCTGGTGGACACCCCCGGAGCCTTCCCCGGCATAGGAGCCGAGGAGAGAGGACAGGCAGAGGCAATCGCCAGGAACCTAAGAGAGATGACCCGCCTGCAGGTGCCCATCATCATAATAATCATCGGCGAGGGAGCCAGCGGGGGAGCGCTGGGAATCGGAGTAGGCGACAAGGTCTTCATGCTGGAAAACGCCTGGTACTCGGTGATATCGCCGGAGGGATGCGCTGCCATCCTGTGGAGGGACGCCGGAAAGGCTCCGGAGGCCGCCGAGGCGCTGAAGTTGTCGGCTCCCGACCTGATGAGGCTCAAGGTCATCGACAAGATCATACCCGAGCCGGGAGGCGGGGCGCACCGGGATCCCCAGCGCCAAGCCCAGGTATTGAAAGCGGAGGTGCTCTCCGCTTTAGACCAGCTGGAGGGCTTAAGCCCGGAGGAATTGATCGAAAGACGAATAGCCAAGTTCCGGGTGATGGGGGAATATCTGGAGGGATAGGCGGATGTGCCGGTCGGCTTGAAGCAATCGGCCGGTGGAATCCCCCTTGAGAAAACTTGTTTTTTCCTTTTTGGTCGGAGATCTGAGTTGAGTTTGATGGAACCGACTTAAATTCTTTATGCCTGAAGATGGCCTTGCCGGACCGCAGCCCCGGCTGCTGATCCGAGCCTCGACGGAAGCCGGATTGGCTTCGAAAGGTAAAACACAACCCAAACAGGAGAAGACGATGATCGATTCGAGGCTTCTGGAGATCTTGGCCTGCCCTGCCTGCAAGGGTGATCTGACATACGATCAGAAGGATCAGAAGCTGATCTGCGAGAAATGCCGGCTTAAGTATCCCATAAGGGACGACATCCCGGTGATGCTGGTGGATCAGGCCGAGAGGTATTGAGTGAAAAGGACCTAAATGGAACAGGAGGAATATCGGGATGAAGCTTTCCAAGTTCTGTGTGGAGGATTTGATCTCCTTTGAGCTCCAGGCGCAAACCAAAGAAGAGGTAATCAAGGAGCTGGTAGATCTGGCATCCAAATCCAAACTGGTCAAGGACCCGGATCAACTGTTGCGAGACATCCTGGAGCGGGAGAAACTGGTCACCACCGGCGTGGGCTATGAGGTAGCCTTCCCCCATGCCAAGTCCAAAGCCATCCGAGGCATCGTCATCGCATTCGGCAGGTCCAAGAAGGGGATCGATTTCAATTCCATGGACAAGAAACCGGTTCACCTTTTCTTCTTAATCGCCGCGCCGGAGGATGCCATCGGGGCCCACTTGAACGTGATGGCTCGACTCTCCTATCTGATGAAAAGTGAGAAGAACCGAGACAGGTTGATGAAGATAAAAAGCCCCAAGGAGCTGCTGGAGGTGCTGGATTCGGTCGAGTAACCGGAAAGTCCAGCCATCCAGGCTCAGCCGCCGGGTGAAAGCGGCTTTGCCCCAGGTTGTGGGGAAAGAGGAGTGCCCAAAAGGAGGCTTAGGTTACGGGATCCTACGGCATCCGTGAACCGTTGCCTGGCCGCCGCAGGAGTTCACCCCAGGGAGTTTCGGCCCCTTCTGCTTTTTCGTTTCGAAGGCCGGATATGCCATGGGATGAGCCACCGTTTTTCTCTGCCAGCAAATGGACAGATTCCTATTTCTGATTCATATAAAGAAACAGACTCTTCTTTGCCTGGCGGGATTTCTTCTCGCCTCCGTTCTGCTTCTGCTTTTTCCCGGACAACTCAAAACCGACGTCGCTGCTTTAATCTTCAAATTCAGCTACGGTCCTTTCTACGCTTTGAGCAACCACATCCGGGAGTTGGAGAGCATGCGGGAGGAGAATCGGGGGCTCCACCAGAAAGTCATGGAGCTCTCCATAAGGAACTCCTGGCTGAACGAAGAACGCCTGGAAAATCAGAGGCTGCGCGACCTTCTGGGTTTCAAGTCCCGGCTGGAGCAGGTGGTGATTCCGGCGGACGTGGTGGCATCCGAGCCCAACCGCAGGGCGTTCACCGTCATGATCAACAAGGGCCGGGAAGACCAGGTAAGAAGGAATATGCCCGTGGTCAACATGTACGGTCTGGTGGGAAAAGTCTTAGACGTCTCCGCGCACACCGCGGTGGTGCAACTGCTGATCGAACCCAGTTTCCGGGCCTCGGCTCAGGTTCAGAGAAGCCGGGTTCTGGGAATAATAAAGCCGGGATCCGGATTTTCTCTTCGTTTGGACAACGTTCCGTTGGCAGAAGACGTGAAAGAGGGAGACCGGGTCATCACCTCGGGACTAGGGGGCGTTTTTCCGCCGGGCATAGACATCGGAGTGGTAACCAGCGCCCAGAGCGAGGAGGCCTTCTCCCAGGACTACCAGACTTTTGGTATATTCAAGATGATTCAGGTGACACCCTGGGTCGATTTCAGCACCCTGGAAGAGTTGTTCGTATTGAAGGTGGTGGAAGAAAAACAGGTGGAATGATTTACTCAATCGGTCGCTGCCGCCGGATGGCACCGACCTTTGGGGAATGGGCTCAAAAAGAGGTAATCGGCACATGTTTTGGGGAAACGCCACGTTTTCCAAGATCCTTTCCGGAGCGGTAATTCTCTTCATCCTGGTGTTCTTTCAGAGTCTGCTTTCGGATTTGGTGAGCCTGTGGGGAGTCAGGCTGGATCTGGGCATCATCATTTTAGTATACGTCGCCTTAACCCGTGGCCCCACCTATGGCATCATATTCGGTTTCGCCATAGGACTTCTCCTAGACGTATTCACTCCCGCCACCCTGGGATGGGGAGCTTTAGTCAAATGCCTTATCGGGTTCATCATGGGCAGCTTCAAAGACAGCCTTTATCTGGAGAGCCTGTACTCCAAAGGCGCGGTGATCTTTCTGGCTCTGCTTCTGAACGACCTTTTGTATTACCTGCTGGTTACCGGGGTGACCGCCTCCACCTTAAGCACCTTGACCGGCTGGTCGCTGCCGTCGGCTGTTTACACTTCGCTGGTCGGAATCCTGATCTTTCAGATAATGAACCGCATGCACTGGGAGAAGTGGAGCGTCGAGAAAAGCTCCGGTTGAATGTTCGAGCCAAAACACCGTCTCAGCCTCAAGCCAAAACGGCAGAGCAATATCCTCTGCTCCGGCCGGTATAGGATCAGATCCAAATGAGGGAAAAGCCGAGATATTCTGGTATTTCATACCGCCACCGGCCTGACTTTGCTGATTCCGTTCCACAGAAGCCCCACACCGGATTCATCCCCGGAGGAAAAAGGGCCAGGGTCCTGATCGGCGTATCGGGGGTGATTCTGCTCCTCCTGTTGGGCCGGCTGGTTTTCCTGCAAGCGGTCAAGGGTAAATACTACGGGCGCATCTCGGAGGAAAACCGTATCCGGATGCTCACCCTGCCCGCCTCCCGGGGAGAGATCAAAGACAGAAACGGCAGGATAATCGCCGCCAGCCGCCCCTCTTATACCGCCTTTCTCATACCTTACGAAGTTTTGGAAGCCCTCCCCGCAAAAAGAGTGGATTCGCCCAAAAGAGCAGACCTATCTTCCCTGGTGCAAAAGCTTGCAGCGTATCTAGATCTGGATACCGCTTACTTAGAGCAGAGGTTAACGTCCAAATGGTTCGGCGGATATGAGCCCATAAAGCTCAAGAAGGACATCAACTTCCAGACGGTCTGCGTCATCGAGGAACAGAACGAGGATTTGCCGGGAGTAATCTATCAGGTGGAGCCAGCTCGGAAATACCTGGAGGCTGGTTGGGTAGGCCATGTGGTGGGGTACGTGAACGAGCTCGGCAAGAAGGAGCTGAGCCAGGGATCCGCTCTTCGCGGTTTCCGCTTAGGCGGGGTGATCGGTAGAAAGGGACTGGAGAAACAATACGATGACATGCTCAGAGGAAAAGACGGCGTTACTTTTCTGGAGGTGACCGCCCGGGGCAAAATCCTGGGGCCTTTGGAGGAGAAGAAGCCGGACCCTCCGGTTAACGGCTTCGATCTGCGGCTGACCATTGACCTGGACCTTCAGGCTGCAGCAGAGTCCGCCTTGGTGAATCATCAGAGTGGTGCGGTGGTGGCTCTTAATCCGCGCAGCGGAGAGATCCTTGCCCTGGTGAGCAAACCCGGGGTGGACGCCAACCTCTTCACCGGAAACCTCTCATCTGAAGAGTGGAACGACATCCTGCAGGATCCTCTTCATCCTCTTCTGACCCGCCCCCTTCAGGCCACCTATCCTCCGGGATCGATCCTGAAGCTTCTGACCGCAGCAGTAGCCCTAGAGGAAAAGATCGCCACCAAGAACACCTACCTTCTCCCCTGCAACGGGTCCTTTCCGTTCGGGAGAAGAACCTTTGGATGCTGGCAGCCCGGGGGACACGGACGCTTGGATCTGGAGGGTGCCATCGTTCAGTCCTGCGACATCTACTTCTACCAGCTGGGTCTCAAAGTTGGGTTGGAGAGATGGAGCCGCTACGCCCGGATGTGCGGATTCGGGGAGAGGACAGGCGTGGACGTTCCCGATGAGGCCAAGGGTTTTGTGCCGGATCTCAACTACTACCACAGGAAGTACGGAAAAGGGGAGTGGGTGAAAAGCCTGGTGATCAACCTGTCTATCGGGCAAGGAGAGGTTTTGGCCAGCCCGCTTCAACTGGCGGTCTTCTATGCCAGCCTGGCCACAGACGGCAGAATCGTCCGGCCCTACCTTGTAGACCGGATAGTCACGTCAGACGGCAAGACCATTCCTTCCCAACCCCAGATCACCGGATATCTGCCCTTCTCCTCCTCCACCCTGCAGGTGCTCCAGAAAGCCATGGTGGGTGTGGTAAACGATCCTGCCGGAACCGGAGCCTTGGCTAAGATTCCCGACGTAACGGTGGCGGGGAAAACCGGCACGGCCCAGAACCCGCACGGCGAGGACCACGCCTGGTTCGTGGGGTACGCTCCGGCCTCCGATCCTCAGATAGTGATAGCGGTGTTGATCGAAAACGCAGGCCACGGGGGGACCTTTGCCGCACCCGTGGCAAAGGCAGTGATAGAAGAGTACTTTAAGAAAGACCTCACTAGGCAACCCGAATACACCAACGGACCTGCCGGCGGTGGCTGATTCTTGGAGCATTAGCCAAAAGTAAGGCTTGGTGTGCAGAAAATGATCCGATTAGGTTCAAGAGATATCGACCTGTGGCTGGTGATCGCTGCCTTGCTACTCTGCATAATCGGCGTCCTGCTGATTTACAGCGCCAAGTATCACAGCGACAGTCCTGTCGAGAGAACCATCTGGATCAAACAGATAGTCTGGATTCTGTTGGGTTTGCTGGTCTGCACTCTTACCTTTTCCATACCCTTGAGGTTGTTCGAGGTATTCTCCTATGTGCTTTACTTCGTTTCCCTGCTCAGTTTGGTTTTGATCCTGATGGTGGGCTCCTCAAAAATGGGGGCCGTCCGCTGGATATCCATAGGCGGCTTCAACATCCAGCCTTCGGAGTTCGCCAAGATCGGCACCATCTTTCCGTTGGCCAGATATTTGGCCTACTCCAAGCGCTCCGTCTACAGCCTCAGGTGGCTGATCAGCGTCGTAGGCCTGGCCCTGGTGCCTGCGCTTCTGATCTTAAAACAACCCGATTTAGGCACTTCACTGGTCTTCTTCGCGATTCTCATCTCCATGTTGTTCTGGTCCGGGGTGCCGCTTTTGTACCTGCTTCTGATAGTCTCTCCGCTGGTAAGTTTAATCAGCGCTTTTCACTGGATATGCTGGGCATCCTTCTTTTTGCTTTTGGTTCTCCTGCTGCATCGCCTGCGCCTGACTTTCGTCTTCTCGGTGAGCTTCCTTCTTCTGAACCTGGCCTTCGGCATGATCACGCCTTTGGTATGGAACAAGCTGCACGACTACCAGAAGCAGCGTATCATCGTCTTTCTGGATCCGGGAAGAGATCCCCAGGGAGCAGGCTACCAGATAATTCAGTCCAAGGTGGCCATCGGATCGGGCGGGATTGCAGGCAAAGGATACCTGCAGGGGAGTCAAACCAAGTTGGCTTTTCTTCCCCACCAGCACACCGATTTCGTCTTTTCCGTCCTGGGTGAGGAATTTGGCCTTCTGGGCGGAATAGTCGTTCTGGGGCTCTTTGTGATCTTCTTGACAAAGGGGATACTTATAGCCCAGAAAACCAGAAACACCTTCGCCAGCAACGTGGCCATCGGTCTGGTGGCCGTAATCGGTTTTCAGATGCTGGTCAACATTGGGATGACCCTGGGAGTGATGCCGGTTACCGGTCTCCCCTTGCCTTTCGTAAGCTATGGCGGCTCTTCCATGCTTTTAAGTTGGGCCATCCTGGGATTGCTTCTGGCAATCAATTCGCGTTGGTATGAGTATTAGTGATTAAGGGTATGATTTTTCACAGATCGGCAGGAGATCCGGAGTGGGATAAGAAACGATGATACGTGTTAATCGATTTCTGTTCAGAGCGGAGACCGAGCCTGTGAGAACACCCTCGTCGGATATCGAGGATTCGGGCGAACAAATCCAGGGTCGGGGCAGCCGGGAGGGACCATGCATCCGATTCTAATTGAGATAGGACCCGTGGCGATACGAACCTACGGGTTTCTATTGGCCCTATCCTTTGTAGCCGGGATCTGGTTTGCAGCCAAGAGAGCCAAAAGGAGGGGACTGGGGATCGATTGGCTCCCCGACCTTTCTTTAGTTATTCTGATCTCTGCCGTCGTCGGCTCCCGATTCTTTTACGTGATCTATCATCTGGATGAGTTCCAGGGTCACTTCCTGGACATGGTCAATCCCATCCAAAGCTCGGGTGAAATCGGAATCGGCGGGCTTTCCATGTTCGGGGGACTGGTCTTGGCCATCGGCTGTGGCATACTCTACGTTCGGCTGAAGAAGCTGAACCTGTGGAGCATCGCCGACGTGCTGGCCCCGTCGATCATGTTGGGTCTGGGAATCGCCCGCATCGGGTGCTTTCTCAACGGCTGTTGCTTCGGCACCCCCAGCCATAGCTGTTTGGCTTTGGTGTTTCCCCACAACTCTCCGGCCGGCTTCACCTACCCGGACACCCCCATCTTCCCCATCCAGTTGGTGGCCTCCCTGTTGGGATTCGGCATCTTCGCACTTCTCCTGCTGCTGGAGAGATACAAAAGCTTCGACGGTTTCACCTTTTGGCTGATGCTGGTGTTCTATTCCTTGGCCAGATTCGTCGTCGACTTTTTCAGATACTATGAGGAGAACGCGATATCGGTCAGCTTCGGTCAGGTTGGTTTGACCATTAATCAGGTTCTGAGCGTCCTGATTCTGCTGCTGTCTCTTTTTGTTTTAAGCTACCTGAGAAAGAAATCTCAGGCGGAGACAGCCAGTGGAAGAAGTTGATTGCTTGAAATAGCTCAAGCCACACATCCATTTCTCTTGGCACAGATGCCGTTTTCCACTGTCAAGCGTTTGCTGGTCGAGCTTAAGGACGACATTCTGGATTTGGTTTATCCGCAGAGCTGCCCCATCTGCCGTAAATCTCTGACCAGGGATGAGAATCAAGTTTGCCATGAATGTTGGAGGACTCTGACGATTCTCCCCGCCCCCTTCTGTCCCTACTGCAAATCCTTTTTGGAGGATGAGAAATCTGTGGTCGAGCACCGATGCGTATGCTTGAGCCGACCGGAAGATCGCTTGATTCCGGCGGTCAGATCGTTGGGCACTTTCGACGATTACTATCAGACGCTCATTCATCGATTCAAGTATGGCAGAAGTCTGTCTCTGGGCTGGAGGCTGGCCAAGCGCCTGGGGCAGGCTGTGTCGGAAACGACCTGCTTTGCTGATTGCGATTTGGTGATTCCGGTTCCCTTGCACCGGGCCAGGCATCGGGAAAGGGGATTCAACCAGAGCGACGTGCTGGCCGAAGGTATCTCGGAGGCGACAAGCGTTCCGCTGGCAAGAGGTGCTTTAAGAAGGAAAAGGAACACCAGGGATCAGACATATCTGAACGCACTACAGAGAGCGGAAAACGTGAAGGGCGCCTTTGCGGTCGAAGAACCCGATCGGATAGACGGTAAAAAAGTAATCTTGGTGGACGACGTGATGACTACCGGCGCCACGCTCAACGAGTGCGCCAGGACCCTGTGTGCGGCGGGTGCCCTAGACGTTTTCGCCGCTACCCTGGCGGTGGTGATCGACTGAGACTCCTCCGGCGTCGTCCGCTGGTTCAAACAGTATCCATACGGTGGTACACTCCCCGCCCGCGCTGGCAGATGGATGGACGATTCTACTTGACCTTTCACTTACGGTTTGGTATTCTCGGTTTCGATTCCCGGCATGGCGGAATCGTGGTTTGGCATTCGTACGTTGTCGGATAAACATCAGGTAAGTCGCGAAATAGAGAAAGGATGTGTAAATGAAAAACAAAATAAGGATAGGATCAATATGCCTGTGGTTTTGCGTCCTGGCATTTGTCGACCGCTGCCCGGCCTGCACCAGCCTTCTGGTGACCAAAGGCGCATCGGAGGATGGCTCGGTGATGATAACCTACACCTGCGACGGGGAGTTTCTTCCTCACCTCGAGTACCTCCCCCCTGCCGACTATCCCCCTGAAGACTCCCTGGAGATAACCGACTGGTTTGGAAACGCGCGGGGAAAAGTAAAGCAGGTGGAGCACACTTGTGCGGTGGTTGATATGATGAACGAACACCAGCTGACCATCTCCGAGACTACCTTTGGCGGTCGTGAGGAGCTTGAAGATTCAACCGGTCTTCTCCACTATTGGGATCTGATGATGCTGGCGCTTCAACGCGCCAAAACCGCCCGGGAGGCCATTGGAATCATGACCGGTCTTGCGGCCGAATACGGATACCGGTCTACAGGCGAGTCGTTTTCCATAGCCGACATCAGGGAGGTCTGGATTATGGAGATGATCGGATTAGGGCCCGGTGGACACGGCGCCGTTTGGGTCGCGCTGAGAATTCCCGACGGATATATCTCGTGCCATGCAAATAAAGCCCGCATCGGAGAGTTTCCGCTGGACGATCCGGATAACTGTCTCTATTCCGACAATGTCATCTCCTTTGCCGAGGAAAAAGGATACTATGATCCGAAATCGGACGATCCTTTCCGATTCTGTGACTCCTACTGTCCTGCCACCCCCAAGAGCCAGCGTTACGCCGATGCACGTGTATGGAGCATCTTTCGCCGGGCAGCACCGTCGAAGGACTTCTCCCCCGACTATCACCGTGCTGTGAAGGGAGCAGAACCTTATCCGCTATGGATAAAACCGGACAAGAAGCTGTCGTTAGCTGATGTATTCTCCCTGATGCGCGATCATTACGAAGGAACTAAATATGACATGACCAAGGGGATGGACGCCGGACCCTACGGCACCCCCAACCGCTGGCGGCCCATGCACTGGATGGTGGACAGCGTGGAATACGCCTGGGAACGACCCATATCGACTCAGCAGACCGGCTTTTCGTTCGTCTCCCAGTCGCGCTCATGGCTGCCTGATCCGGTGGGCGGGGTGCTATGGTACGGCGTGGACGACACCTACACCAGTTGCTACGTCCCGCTGTACTGCGGGATCGATTCCGTGCCGAAGTCCTATACGGTGGGCAGCATCCGCCAGTTCTCCTGGGATTCGGCCTGGTGGATTTTCAATTTCGTGGCCAACTTCGCCAACCTGAGATATTCCGACATGCTGCCGGAGATACTGGCAGTGCAAAGGGACATCGAGGGAACTTTTCTCGCTTTTCAGCCCTATGTGGAAGACGTGGCAATCGAAGCTCATAAAAGCAATCCGGACCTTATGACTCGCTATCTGACTCATTACTCCGTTACCCATGCCGAAAAGGTCGTCTCCCGTTGGCGCGAACTGGGCGAACACCTGATAACCAAATATAACGACGGTTATGTAAAGGACCAGGACGGCCGTCCGCAGGAACAAGGTTATCCGGAAGAATGGCTGCGGGAGGTTGTGAAATCAAGGCCTGAACAGTTCCTCCTGCCGGAAAAGGGAGAGGAAAAACCCGAGTCGAAACTGGTTGATTGACCACTTCAAAGAGGACCTCTAGCCGTTGCATCGGAAACTGAAATGGGTAACACCGGATGCAACCTCGCCTCCGTTCAATCGTACTGAAGAATGACCGGGAGTGATCATAATCAGAAACAGACCTCGAATGGAGGTAATGGGAAATGAGACGATTCGCATTCGCTCTTCTTGTGCCCGTCCTGTTAGCCGCGACGACCATATCTGCAGTCGGCAAAGAAATCAGCAAAGATTTTCACAAGAGCTTCGACGTCAAGGAAGGGGCTGCTCTCCATCTCAGGCACGGAGATGGCGATGTCACCATCACGCCCTGGGATAAGGACGTGGTCGATATCGAAGTACATTACCGGGCAGAGGCGAAGTCGGTAGGGGTGGGCGGCAGGGTGGACTTCGACGTGGAATTCAGTCAGAGCCGTGAAGTGATCGAAGTGGTCGGAAGAGAGAAAATCCGCGGCAGCGTGGGATTTCGCTACTTCAAATGCTACGAATACACCTATGACATAAGCGCACCCAGCTACGTCAGTCTCGATTTGGAAGGTGAGGACGGCAACGTCGGTATCAGCAACTGGCGGGCAAAGATAGACTGCACTCTGGAAGACGGGGATATCGACCTGGAAGACATAGTTTCATCCAGAATTCAAATCGAGGTGGAGGATGGGGACGTTAGTATCAACCGGCTGGAAGGCGAACTGTTGGTAGACGCCGAGGACGGGGATGTCGAAATCAGACGGAGCAAGACCCCGCGCTGCAGGGTGAGCCTCGAGGACGGTGACCTCACCATCAGACAATCAGAGGGAGATTTTGAGATCGACGTGGAGGACGGCGACGTAGATCTCAGCGAGCTGCGCGCTGAAATTTTGGAGATCCGGGCCTCGGATGGTGACGTCGACCTGAATCTGCTTAAGACCGAAGATGTCGATTGGGGCATATCGACCGAGGACGGGGACGTCACCATCGACGTAGAAAAAGGGATATCGGCCAGCTTTATAATCGAGACAGACGAGGGACAAGTTAGAGTGGACTTACCCGGCGCAGCTGATCTGAGAAAGAAGAGACACCGGGCATCGGGCGAGCTTTATGGTGGAAAAGGTCGAATCCGGATCGACACCTCCGACGGAGACGTGACGCTGAGAGAGTCGGATTAAGCGAAAAACCAAACTCACCCTAAATCCCTCTCTTAAAAAGAGAGGGTCTTCGGTTCCCCTTCTCTTTGCAAGAGAAGGGGCTAGGGGATGAGTTCAAATCCCGTGCACAAGGTAACTATCCCAAACTCACCCTAAATCCCTCTCTTAAGAAGAGAGGGACCTTTGTCCCCCTTCTCTTCGCAAGAGAAGGAGCTAGGGGATGAGTTCGAAACTAAAGCACAAAACAGCCATCCCGAACTCACCCTAAATCCCACTCTTGGAAATAGACGGACTTAGGTCTTTCCAGCACCTTCCGAAATTCGGTCATCGTTCTCGAACCACCTGAGTGGATCCAGCCCATAGTAGTTCTTCAGCTCTTCGTAGAGTTCGGGATGTTTAAACTTCATCTGTTTTGGTCTCTCAAAAAACGTTTCAGTGGCGACCGCAAAGAACTCGGCCGGGTTGGTTGCTCCGTATGCATCCATGATGTCCTTCCTACCTAAGAGCGCTTTTCGCCGCAGCTCTTCGAATTCCCCACTCAGCACGCGAGCCCAAGTCACATAGCTGGAGCTTCTGCCCAGAACCGGGGCTCCGTCTGCCCTGCCATCCTCTTGATCCAATTGATGAGCGAATTCGTGCAGCACCACGTTATGCCCCCTGGTCAAATCTATCGCCTCTTGCCTTACCTCATCCCACGCCAGAACGACCTCCCCCCGAGTCCAGGATTCCCCGGCACGAACGCTCTCTTCCTCGACATGCATCATCCCAACAATAGTGGTTTGTTTGGCTACGTAAGCACCCGGATACACCAGTATGGTGTAAAGTGTGGGATAGTAGGTGGGCTTGCGGTTCAACAGCAGAATGCACGCCTGAGCTGCAATGGTCACTTTTATCTCGTCTGTGAGTCTCAGCCCTTCGCATCCTTCAAAAGTCTTTTCCCCCAAAAAGACCTGAATGTGACCCTGCAGTTCCTTCTTCAGGGGATCGGGCAGGTGACGATACAGGGCAACATTCCGATTCAGGATTCCCACCCATTTAGGAGGAAATGGTTGGCTCATGAGTTGCTTCCGCCGGTAATCACGAAACCTCGGCTTGAGCAGGACAAAGATCAGAAGCAATGCCAATGCCGCCAACAAGAGCAAGAACATGGATGGGTTGGCTATCAACTTGCGTCCTTTTTGGGTATCCTGTTTTGCCACGTTCAGTCATAGCTCGTGGAGAACGCGACCCGAAGACCGTCACCGGGAGATACTCAGAACTCCCTCAGCGATTCCTGTATTCCTTTGTGCATCTCGTACCAGAAGTCCAGAGCGGCTTCTTTTTTGTCTTTCTCGAAGTAGTCGATCCACTTATCCAGTTCAGCGTCCTTGTGACCTTCCACTGTTTTCTTTCTCTTCAGAAAAATGTGAATCAAATCGATGTCCCTTTCGCTCTCCCAGAACACGGATGAATTCCGGCTGTTTATCCGGCTGGCAGTAATCGATACCTGCTGTAAGAATTTCTCCTTCATGCCGTACAGCGACTCCACGATCTCCGGCAGCATCTCCTCGGCCCAGCCCCGATGAAAGCGGCACGTGCCCAGGTTGTCCAGGATCAACTCCTGTCGCATTCGCTCCGCATTCTTTCTGCCCAACTCACGAGGCGGAAAAAACTGATCACCATAGTACATGTAGTATTTTCCCATGATCGCCATGGGAGACAGCACGCCTGGCGTCCAATACTGATTGGGCACCATCCAGCCCTTACGGGCATAGGCCGCGTAAACGAACCGATCCAGAACCTCCTTGCTTTTGTCTCGTGACAGCTTGCGGGCGAATTTGCGCGCGCCCTCCTCCAGATCGAGAATGCCCCGCTTTTCGACGATCGAATCCAAAAGGGCCATTCCCAATTCGGCATTATGCATCGAATCCGAAACCAACTCGAAACCTTCCGGCGAGAAAGCGGGAGTGCCCTTAATCCCCAGTTCTTCGGGTTTCACCAAACCTTCCGATAAGCACTCCATCAGCCATGAGATTACCCCACCGATGGAGATGGCGTCGAATCCGTACATGTCGGCACGGTTAACCAGCTTCTCCGCAGCCCGCTGATCGAAGATGCCCGCTTGAGGCCCCATGGTCTGGTAGGGCTCATAGTCTTTCTTATATTCGCCCAGCATCTTCTTGCATAATGCCGCGCACGGTTCCCCGCAGGTCTTCTGCTGCTTGGTGGCAATCGTCTCTTCGTTGAACTGCTTCAGGTAGTGGTCGACGATGAACTTGTCGTGAACCGCCAGCCTCTGGTTCTCATCCATGTAGATGCTCTTGTAGTTGAAGGAGAGCATTCGCCCCTTTAACGTGGTGAAATTCACGCCGAAGGTCCCGCCGGTGTTGAAACTCGGGTCATAACGATACTTGGTGGTAGCCTCCAGGTCTTTGGCTGCCAGCTTTTTTTCGTACTTGTTCTCGAACCACTCATCGGCAACTCGCCGATCCCGGAAGTCCTCGTCGATGAAGGTTCCACCATAGATGATTGCAGCGATCCCGTGTTGCTGGAGTAGCTTGGTGCCGAAACCTCCGCGTCCGGCCCAGGTGTCGGCGTGGGTGAATTTGCCTTGGCGAAGGGGCACGGATCCGATGGCGCCGAAGTCGGTGGACCAAGCTGCGGGACCGACTGCCAGTATCCGGGGATCGTTGGCGTAACAATCGCCGAACCGTTCGAAAGTGTAATCCAGAAGCGAGTACAGGCCGCCTCTCCCCTGCTGCCATATTTTTTCTATATCAACCGGAATTATTCTCACCTCGATTTCCTCACCGTGACATCTGTTTAGAAACAGAATCGACGGTGTATGCGCTTTTCCTACTATCGACAGCATGTCGATTCCCAGATTGCCGAAGACCAGAGCCGCGCCCCCCATGGAAGATATGTAGAAGCCGCCCCAACATTGGGAGAATCCGGTGAAGATGAGCCGATTGGAGCCGGGGAAGATGGAGCCAGCCAAAAGCCCGGCGCCGATGTTAAGCGAGTTGTATTTGCCGGAAAGAAAAAGCCCCAAATCGACCGGGCCGAAGAAGTCTTCGCCTAAGGGAAACCGATCCATTCGATAGAAGGAGGTGGCGGCATCCACAAATAAAACTTTCTGATGTGATTGCATGGCTTGATCCTCGGCGAAGCGGTTATCCTACCTCGGCTTGATGCAAACGAACACGGGAATCTCCTCCCAGTTCTTATCCTCGTGCTCGAAGACCCGGAATCCTACTTTTCGCAATAGCTTTCTCCAAACGTCCAGACCGAAAAGCCCGCAGACGTGAAGGTCATGCTCAATTCTCAGCTTGCCTTTCTCGCGGATCAGGTAGATGAAGGTGCTCTCGTAGGTCTGATCTTTGGGATTCGGATCGTAGTCGTTTTCGATGAACGTTAAGTCCGTATCGTTATGCCGCGAAGTCCACACCGTGGTCTCGTTCTGTTTGAATCTCTCCTTGCACCGGTCCGGGTAACTTATCATCACTCCCCCGTCTCTGAGATGCTTGTATGCCATGTGAAAGACGTTGAGCATCTCATGTTCAGTCTTCATGTAGGTTATGGCGTCGTTGATGAAAACGGAATCGAACCGGCGTTTGAAGTTGAACCTCCGCATGTCTTTCCGGTAGAATTCGCATTCCGGGTTCAGCTTCCGGGCGTTAACCAGCATGGCATCGCTTCTGTCGATTCCGGTGACGGCGAAGTGCCTTTTCAGGTGAAACACGTTTTTGCCTCCGCCGCATCCCATGTCTAGCAGAGTATGAACTTCGACCTTAGCGTGCTTTTTGATGAGTTTGGCGAAAAGCTCGCTTTCCGGCCGGTAGACTTCAACGTCTTCCCACAACGGCCAGAGCCAGGCCAAATCGTCATACAGCCGTTTTTGTCTCTTGCTCATGGATAGCTCATGTTGATGGTCGATCTTGAGTTTTCTCCGTGCGGTTGTTGTGCTCCCTTGAATTCATATTGGCTTGAGTGGTAATAAGAGAAATCAGACTGCGCGTGTCAACAGGGAAATGGCTATACTCCCGGATAAACCCTGATTCTGTTGTGACCATTCACTTCTAACCGGTGCAATGAATGTGTGCCGGTCTTTGCTTCTGGTCGGATTGGGTTCATGAACTCAAACGCAACTTCTTAGCTTTCCCCTCGTAGGAAAAGCTGAAGCAGCAGTCTGCCACGGATACTGTTTCGTCTTGTCAAAGATGTATGTAAGAGGCAAAACCGCAATCATATCTGTTGATGCAAAACTACCTTAAAACCGGAGGAATCATGAAGTCGGCATATAGGTTTCTTCTGCTGGTAATGGCCTTCGTAGCTTTGCTATGGTGGGGGCCAGCGTTCGCTTACGATAGGATAGAAACCTTCGAATTTGAGGGCATTCATTCGATCGACGTCAGGACGGTCTGCGGCGGCCTGGAGATAGTACCCGGTGAAAAAAGCCAACTGGTCGTGGTGGTAGAGAATCAACTGGACGATCCGAAACAGTTCAAGCGCCGGGTAGAGTCTAAACGTGGGCGGCTGCTGATAGATGAAGACTTCCTGGGTAGAACCGTCCATGGGGGTACTCAATGGACGATTTATGTGCCCCAATCCGCCCAGCTTCGTTCGGTGGAATTTTCAACGGCATCCGGGGGCTTCACCTTAGAGGATGTCAACGTCGAGGACGTCGAAACCGACATAGCCTCGGGGGGCGTGTCCATCCGATCGGTTAAGGCCAAGGAGTTTGATCTTTCCACGGCATCGGGTGCAATAGAGATTGAGGATTGTCAGGTGGACATGGTCGATGCTCAATCTGCTTCTGGAAGTGTTAGCGCGGAGAACGTAACAGCGGAAAAACTCGAGCTTTCTACGGCTTCGGGAGAAGTAAACATAAATCTCTGCCAGGCTGATCGGATCAAAGCCAGCTCAGCCTCGGGAAGGGTTGAGGTAAACTCGGTGAATGGGAAAGAGATGGACCTTTCCGCTGCTTCTGGCAGAGTAGTGGCGGAAGACTGTCACATAAATGAATCGGCTGAAATGTCTTGTGCCAGCGGAGACGTGCGGGTACACTTTCCCCGACTTCCATCTTATTACCTCAACGCCTCCAGCGCCAGCGGTGACGTGCTGTTGGAGGTGTCCGACTTCGGAGAAAATTTCACCATGACGCTGACTAAACGGGCGGACAAGGGACGGGTGAAATGCCCCTTCAAATACACCGACCAGGAAACCGTTAGATTGCACCGCGGGGATCGCTATCTCACCGATCGCTTTTTTGTGGAGCGAGGTACCGGCGGGCCGGAAATCGAGCTGTCGACGGCTTCCGGAACCATCCGGGTGGATACCGATGCTAAGGGCAGATAGACAAATACGGTTTTCCTATCGGACGTGGATCCTAAGCACGGTACTGAGTTTTGCTAAAACCGGAAATATGAACTTGATGTTCAATTAACAGGTTACACCCGCCAAGGCGAGTAGCACCCGACGGAATAATAAGAACACGAGAGCGCTGCCACATTTTCCCAAGAGTTTATATGTTAAGACAACGTTCTCCATCAGGCAATCCTCCGACTCTTCTGAAGAATCAAAAAACATCCCTGAAGTCTTCGTTTTATTCTCCTTAAGATGTCAATCTTCATCGAGGCTAGCTTTGATTCCTCCTGTGGGACTCCTTTTTCTTTGGTGCTGTGAAACAAAACATGGGGCAAGCTGTCTAAGAAGACAGTAATGAAGACAAAAGAGAAGCGCGAGAAGATTCAATCAGAAGGATGAAGAATGAAATCCCCAAGAATTTGACGGGGGTCTGTAAGATACGGGAGGATAGGAAACTATGGAACTATCGATCAGCAATCTCTCCAAAACCTATGCCAACGGGGTGGTGGCTTTAGAGGACGTGTGCTTGGAGATTCCAACCGGGCTGTTTGGCCTCTTGGGTCCCAATGGAGCGGGAAAGTCCACCTTGATGCGAACCATTGCCACGCTGCAGGAACCCGATTCGGGTCGGATAACCTTTGAAGGCATCGACGTCCTCAGGCAGAAAAGCGAGGTCAAAAGGGTGTTGGGTTACCTGCCCCAGAGTTTCGGATTCTATCCCAAGGATAACGGCTACGATCTATTGGATCACTTCACCCTGCTCAAAGGCATCCGTGACAGAAAAGAGAGAAAGGCGAAGGTCGAAGAGCTTCTAAGGAGGGTAAATCTGTGGAACCAGCGGAGGCAGAAGCTGGGGACATATTCCAACGGAATGAGGCAGCGCTTCGGCATCGCCCAGGCGCTTATCGGAAATCCAAAGCTGATCATCGTCGACGAACCCACCGCCGGGCTGGACCCGGAGGAGCGCGTCCGCTTTCATAACCTGCTCAGCGAAATCGGCGAGAACGTGGTGGTCATCCTCTCCACCCACATCGTTGCCGACGTCAGCGACCTGTGCGTGAACATGGCCATCATAAACCAAGGCAGAATAAGCCTCAAGGAGAACACTCTGGATGCCGTGTCCCGACTTAAAGGAAAGGTTTGGGAAAAAGAAATCCCCAAAAGCGAGTTGCCCCGGTACGAAGAGAAGTACCATCTGATATCGACACGGCTCTTCGCGGGGACGACCTTCATCCGCATCTACAGCGAAACCAATCCTGAAGACGGATTCTCGGCCATCCAGCCGTCGGTGGAGGACGTATATTTCTATCATTTGAGCAAGGCAAACCAGAAACCTTAAAGATCAGCAGAGGATGAAGGAGATATTTCAGTGTGAATAGCTTCAGCCACCTCTGGTTTTGACATACCCGGTCTCCTCTACATGAGGTAGATGTCTATGTTTCCGACGATTTATCTGAATGAATTCAAAAGAAACCTGAGGAGCATTTCCTTTTACATCTTCACGGCGGTTTTGCTTTTCGGGGCCTATCTGTTTGCGTCCAACCTTGATCCGAATTCATACCTGATGGGATTGAGCATAGGGAAGGAATGGCACAATGCCCCCCTTCTCATTGCCAAGCTGACGGCGCGTTTCAGTATGGTGGGAGTGCTGTTTACCATGGTCATGGTGGGCCGCGCGGTCACCCGCGATTTCTCCGCGGGCATCCACGATTTCTTCTTCACCATACCCATTAGCAAGGCCTCCTATCTGGGGGGGCGGTTTTTAGGATCGTTCACCGCCAACTTGCTCATCTATTCCGGTATAGCTCTGGGTTTTGTCGCCGGCTGTCTGGTCATCGATCCCAAGTATTACGGCCCTTTTCACCTGTCTGCTTTTCTGCTTCCCGCGGTTGTGATACTGATTCCGAACCTGCTCTTTATCGGCAGCATCTTCTTCTCCCTGGCAACCTTGAGCCGGAGGATGGTGACGACCTACTTGGCGGGCGTCGGGTTCCTCATGATCTACGGAGCCATGCAGGGAAGCTTTATGGCTTGGGAGAACGACACCGCCAAAATTATGCTGGATCCCTTCGGCATCTCCGCTCTGGGCATCCTGACCAAATACTGGACGGTGGCGGAGATCAACCTTCGCCACATTCCGCTGGAGTTTCCTCTCATCTTGAACCGAATCATATGGATGGCGGTCAGCCTTGCAATTCTCCTTTACACCTGGAGGCGGTTTCAATTCGTTTCGCTTCTGGAGAAGAAAAAAGAGAAGCGATTGGAAATCGAGGGAATCAAATCGGGGGGCATACATGCGCTGGAGACTATCCGACCCGCGATCATCGACGATACTTTTTCCTTCCAGATAAGAAAGTGCCTTCACCTGGCAGCTAAGGAATTCAAGAGAATCGTCTTTCATCCGGCCTTCCTTATATTGACCTTCATGGCCATGGGCGAACTGGTCATGAATTTCGCGGCAAATGCCGGCCCCATGGGCGACAACGTCTACCCGCTCACTTCGCGGTTTTTGGAACAAACCATGCACATGTGGATATACATGATTCCGCTCACCATCTTTTTCGGAGGCCTGATCATCTGGCGGGAACGGGATCACATGTCCAACGAGCTGTACGATACGCTTCCGGTTCCCGACTGGTCAAGCTACTCATCCAAGCTTCTGGCCATGATGTCCATCCAGCTTTTTTACGTCATCCTGGCCATGCTCACCGGAATGCTTACCCAGGTGATCGGCTTCGGCTACACCAAGTTCGAATTGGGCCTGTACTTCCGGCACCTGTTCGGCATAACCCTGCTCAAATTCTGGTTTCTGACCATTATCGTCTTCTTCATCCACAATCTGGTGGGCAACAAGATACTGGGCTTTTTCGTCTCGGCCCTTTTCGTAGCCGCCGATCTGGTGATCTTCGAGGTTCTCAAGGCAGAAAATTTCCTATTCCGATATGGTCAGCTGCCCCGGTTCATTTATTCCAACTTAAACGGGTTTGGACACTACGGGCCTCTTCTGATCTGGTACTCCATCTACTGGCTCACCTTTGCAGTCCTTCTGGGCGTGCTGACGTCGCTTTTGTGGCGACGCAACAACGAGACCGCTCTCAAATTCCGGTTTAGGGTGGGAATGCAGAGACTGAATAGACGGTTTCATTGGGCCCTGGGCATCCTGCTTGCCCTTTTCCTGGCTACGGGTGGATACATCTCCTACAATAAGTACATTCTCAGTCAATATGCATCCAGAAACGAGAGAAAACAAATAAAGGCGGACTATGAAAAGAAATACTCGCAGTACCACCGAGCTCCTCAACCCGGGATGACCAGGGTGAACCTTCAGGTGGACATATTCCCCCGGAAGCGAAAGGCTCAAATCAAAGGGGAATACGTCCTCAAGAACAAAACGGATCAGCAAATCGACGAAGTATATGTCAACCTCTCCGACCGATACGTCTCGCAGGTCAACCAACTGGAGCTGGTGCCGCCGTCTGAGGTTATACATCACGGCAAGGAGTATGGATTTCGCATATTCAAACTGGAGAGTCCCCTAAATCCCGGGTCGGAGATCCGGCTGAGATTCGACCTGGTGGCCCAAGCTGAAGGATTCACCGAGAATAATCCCAAAAACGAACTGGCCCGAAAGGGAACCTGCTTTCTTCTTACCTCTGATTCACCCGACTATTTCCCGCTGATCGGATACGTCCCGTATTTGGAACTCACGGAGGAGAGAGACCGGGAAAAGTTCGATCTGCCGAAGCAACCCAAGAGCCCCCCGCTGGAGGAAGCAGACAACTCGGTCTGCGAGTTGAAGTTCGACCTGGTTGAATATGAAGCCGTCATCAGCACCGACGAATCTCAGAGGGTCGTATCCAATGGGAATCTTCTTCGCCAATGGCGGGAGAACGGCAGGAACTTCTTTCATTACAAGTCCGAAGGTCTGATGGCCAACGAACTCGTATTTGCGTCCTCCGAATATGAGGTTGCAACCGACGAATACCAGGGGATACACATAGGAATATATTATGACGAAAAGCACCCCCACAATGTGCAGCGTATGATAAAGGGGGTCAAGCGCTCCTTCGATTACTGCACCAAAAACTTCTGCCCCTTCCCCCACCGGTTCGTTGGAATCGCCGAGATACCCAGATACGTTCATTTCGGGGCACGCTCCCAGCCCACGCTCTTTACCTGGCGAGAGGATGCCGGATTCATCAGCAACCTGGAAGATCCCGGAGAAATCGACATGGTGTTTGCCATCTGCACCCACGAGATGGCCCATCAATGGTGGGCATACATCGTCAGGCCGGCCGAATCCGAGGGGGCCGAGATGCTGACCGAAACCATGGCCATGTATGTTGAGACCATGTGTCTGGAAAAGGAGTACGGTAAGAAAATCTCCCGCAAATTCCTTAAGAAAGAGATGGACTGGTATCTTTCCGCACGGCAGAAGGAAGTCTCCGGCGAGCGTCCTCTGATGAGAAGTTACATAGACCAGTATTATTTGAACTATCACAAGAGCACGGTGGTAATGTATGCCCTGCAGGACTTAATTGGTGAAGATCGTGTCAATGCGGCTTTAAGTGAAATCGTGGAAGAGTATGGGCACAGGGATGATGTTTTTCCCACCTCCCTGAACGTGGTAAACGCTTTCAAGGCCGCTGCCCCTGACAGCCTGCGATACATCGTCACCGACCTTTTCGAGACTATCACCTTATGGGAAAACCGAGCCGAATCGGCTTCTTATGTGGAACTGAAAGATGGCAGATACAAAGTCGCAATAGAAGTCTCCACCCATAAGTTCCGGGCCGACAGCATCGGCAACCAGACCGAAATTCCCATCGAGGACTACATCGACATCGGGGTTCTGGGAGAGGATGACGAAGAGCTATATCTGAGGAAACACAAACTGACTCGGAACGAGTCGGAGATCGAAATCGTAGTGGACAAGAAACCGGCTCGGGCGGGCATAGACCCCTATGTGGTCTTGATCGACCGGGACAGGGACGATAACCTGGTCGTGGTCAAAGAAGAGTAAGCACGATTCCGGAAATACCATTCTGTTAGATAACACCTTCAGGTCTACACCTAACATAATAAAGAATTCCTGATCTTGAGGATTACAACTAGCATCACAACTCTGCCCGCCTTGAGCTGATTTGAAAGGTGTGTGACGCTTTCTTCTGTTCGTCCGATACAAGCCCCGATCGGAATTTTACGCTCATGAACTGACGATTGCAGTCAGTGATCCGCACCGCAGCTTTGGATATCTGTCCTGCACAAAATATCTGACCTCCAATCAGAACCGCAGCTTAAATAGTATGTAACCTGTTGCGAGGGTAATTTCGTCCTTGACTTTCACCGTTCGGTAGATTAACATCTCATTTCAGGAGGCTTGGAAGTCAATGTTGCTTGCAGTTGCCTATCCATTCGTTTTATATCCCGGAAGGAGTGATTGATGAACAGATACACTATATGTAGTGTTGTCGCCTGTGCAGCGGTGATTCTGGCTGCGGCTTCCGCAGTCGGTCAAAACATCGATGCCCAGGAGTATTGGCTGGACAACGGTATGCAGGTCCTGATGGTGGAGCGGCACGAGACTCCGACTATCATGGCCTCGATCTTCGCCCGGGTCGGCTCGTCCAACGAGATCACCGGCATCACCGGCATTTCCCATCTCTTCGAACACATGATGTTCAAAGGGACCAAAACCATCGGAACCAAAGACATCCAGCGCGATCTTGAAATCATGGCGCAGCTCGACTCGCTTAAGGCATTGATGCGGGACCAGGAGCGGATCATGCGCGAGAAGCTGCGTCGCGGAGAGATCCAGGACATGCACGATCAGGAAGCCAAAACCGAACGTTACCGGGAGATCGAAGCGGTGTTCGACAGCCTGATCCTCGAACAGCGGGAATTGATCGTCAAAGACCAGCTGGACGAATTGTACAGCAAGCATGGCGGGTTCTTCCTCAATGCCTTTACCTCGGATGATATGACCGGGTATTTCGTCCGCCTGCCGAAGAACAAGATCGAGTTGTACATGTGGCTGGAATCCGATCGCTTCAATAACCCCGTGTTCCGGGAGTTCTATTCGGAACGGAACGTTGTGCGCGAGGAGAGGCGTTTGAGCATCGAATCCACGCCCACCGGCTTAATCGATGAGGATTTCCGGGCCATGTTCTGGAAATCGTCTTCTTATCACTGGGACGTCATTGGCTGGCCTTCCGACGTGGAGAATATCACCCGCGAACAGGCCAACGCCTATTATGCCACCTATTACGCGCCGAACAACCTGACCATGATCTTAGTCGGGGATCTTATACCGGACGAAATGATCAAATTAGTCAAGAAGTACTTCGAACGCATTCCGCGAGGTGATGCCGAACCGCCCGAGGTGATAACCCTTGAGGAAAAGCAATACGGAGAGAAACGGTTGATTGCCGAAGCGGAGACCAGCCCCAAGGCCGAAATCTGGTACCACACCGTAGCCTGGAAACACACGGATAGTTATCCGCTGGAAATCTTAGCTGAGATCTTAAGCGGCAAGACCGGGCGGCTATACAAGAAGCTGGTTGAGGAAAAGGGCATTGCCAAAGGTTCTGCCAGTGGCGGCAGGCGTATGATGCCCGGCGGCGGCAACCTGGCAGTCAGTGCTGCCCAGGATTCCAAAAAGTACGCCGGAGCCTTCCAGATCAGCGCCGAAGGCGTCTCTGGAGTGAGGCCCGAACAACTGGAACAGGCTATGTACGAGGTCGTCGAGGATCTGAAAAACAACCCGGTACCTGAAGAGGAATTGCAGAAAGTGAAGAACCAGCTGCGGGTGCAAAAAATCCGTTTTATGGACATCATGTCGGGAATCGGCATACTGTTTCATCTGGGCAGCAACGCCGCATTGGGCGATTGGACCGAGGCCAACAACAACTCGGACAGGTGCGATCAGGTGACGGCCGAGGACGTCCGACGGGTGGCCAACAAGTATTTCGCCGACGATCAGCGGAACGTGCTGATCATCAATACCAAGTCGGGCCCGGGGGGCGAAGGCGGTGAAGATCCGCGATTGGCCCAGGCGGTGCAAATGATCAAATCCATAAATGACGCCGCCCGGCTCGAACAGATGATCGGAATGTTCTCCATGCAGGCGGATCAAGTGGAAGATCCCGAAGAGAAAGCCCATATGGAAAAACTGCTGAAAATAGCCAACGAACGTCTCAAGGAACTGAAAGCCGCCGAGAACTAATGAGGTATAGTTCAAAGGAGAAAACGAACATGAGAAGATCATTCATTTTACCGTTGGAGCTGGTGACCATCCTGGTTCTGGCTGCCCTTTTGGGTTCCGCCTCTGCTCTGTCGGCGGAGAAAATCGTCGATCATCCCGACAAATTGACGTTCAAGGATTTGAAATATCAACCGCCCCGGCCGGATGCTTACCGGCATAAGTTGGAATGTGGTGCCACCGCCTACTTAGCGGAAAATCCGGAAATTCCCACGTTCGAGTTGACGGTTTTGGTCCGCACCGGGTCGATGTATGAGCCTTTGGAGAAGGCCGGACTTGCGGACATGACCGGTTACCTGATGCGAAACGGCGGCGTCCAGGGGATGACCGCCAAGGAGCTGGATGAGCGGCTGGCCTACCTGGCGGGTGAGATTTCCGTCCATATAGGCGATTCCCAGGGAAGGGCCACTCTTTTCTGTCTGTCCAAAGATATCGGGGAGGGTCTGGAGCTGTTGAAGAAGGTACTGCGCACTCCGGTTTTCGGTCAGGAAGCTACCGATCGCTACCGCGCGGACGTCCTCTCGGAGATGGAACAGCGCAATGCCTCCGCCTCCGCCATCGAATCCCGCGAGTGGCAGTTCTTGATGTACGGCGACCACCCCTGCACCATTCCCTACCGCCGCACGGAAAGTTCCGTCGACTCGATCACCCGGGAAGACATGATCACCTTCCACAAGAAATACTTCTTTCCGAAAAACTTCATCCTGGCGGTTTCCGGGGATTTCAAGACAGACGAAATCTTAGCCAAACTCAACCGTATGTTCGAGGGATGGCCCGATCAGCAACTCGATCTTCCCGCGATTCCCGACTCGATTCCCGATCCGAAGCCCGGCGTGTACATGATAAAAAAAGAGGACATCAACCAGTCGCGCATTCGGGTGGGACACGTCGGCGTCAAACGGGACATACCGGATGAGTGCGCTCTTATGGTGATGAACGACATTCTCGGAGGCGGCGGCTTCACTTCGCGCATCGTACGGCGGGTGCGCTCGGACGAGGGCTTGGCCTACAACACCGGCAGCGCGTTTGAGCGCCCGGTTTTGTACCCCGGCACGTTCCGGGCATGGTTCCAGACTAAGCACGCCACCGGAGCTTTCGGCACCAGGCTTATCATGGACGAGATCAAGCGCATCCGCAGCGAAAAATGCGAAGCGGAAATCGTTGACAACTGTAAGGCCGGACTCATCAGCGACTTGGTCAATCCTTTCAGCAGCAGAAACATGATAGTCAATACCTTTGCGAACGATGACTATACCGGTCGCCCGGACGATTACTGGGAGAACTACGCCAAAAACATGGAAGCCGTAACACCGGACGACGTGCTGGTCGTCGCCCAGAAATACCTGCATCCGGATAAACTGGTGTTTCTAGTGGTGGGTGATCCGGAAGAAGTGCAGAAAGGATCGGATAAACACGACGAACGTTTTTCCGACTTTGGTGAAATAACCATCCTACCCCTTCGTGATCCGATGACTCTGGAGATCAAGTAGTTGTAACTTCGGGATAGTTTTCAGAAAAGGCCCCCTCTTGTGGGGGCCTTTTTGTTACGCGTCCAGTTCCGTCTCCCCGGCGGAAGGAAAACAGTTGACAGGACAATGCCGCAGACCCGGGACTTTCAATCTACTACTGCCACTTTCGGATGACACCCACCGGGCAAGGGGCAGCAGAACGACAGAAGCCCTTCGACGTACTTGCCAAAGGGCTCACCCGTTCAAATTGGCGTCCCCAACGAGATTCGAACTCGTGTCGCCGCCGTGAAAGGGCGGTGTCCTAGACCGGACTAGACGATGGGGACGCAGTGCCGCCGAATCCCGCGCCGTGCGCGGGACTCGCAGAGACG
>CAYMNI010000002.1:0-34089 GCA_964391755.1 uncultured Ignavibacteria bacterium | reverse complement strand
CCGCCGTATCCGAAGCCGGTGTTGGTCTTGACGAAATCCGCGCCGCAGGCTTTGACTATTTCCGCAGCCTTGACCTTTTCCTGGTCGGTTAAAAGCCCTGCCTCTATTATCACCTTCAGGGTGGTGTCAGCTCCGACGGCAGCCCGCACGTCCTCGATCTCCTTTTCCACCAGCATGAAGTCTCCGGTTTTGAAGGCCCCCACGTTCATCACCATGTCGATCTCGTCTGC
This sequence comes from uncultured Ignavibacteria bacterium, assembly GCA_964391755.1. GTDB lineage: Bacteria > Zixibacteria > MSB-5A5 > MSB-5A5 > SM1-73 > SM23-73-3. The sequence continues at coordinate 33,859 of CAYMNI010000002.1, read as the reverse complement.
TCCGTCCCGGACCGCCACCTCCGCCTCTTTTGCTTTGATCTCCGGCTTGCTGGCTCCCAGGGGAAAGCCGGAAACGGTACATACCCTCACAGTTCCCTTCCCAAGTATGTCTTTGCAGTGCCTGACCCAAACCGGATTCACCACTATGCTGATGAAATTGTATTCCCTGCCTTGCAGGCACAATTGCTCGACCTGCTGCCTGATTACATCCGGCTGCAGAAGCGATTGGTCTATCATCCTGGCAATGTCCATTCACACCTCATGCTCACACGAAATCAGGTATGGAATCAATCCTGATTTAATCAGAAAAAACCACTTCCGCTATAATCCGTTCAATCCGTTGACCGTTTTTCAAAAGCCTGCGGCAACAGTTCCTTCAGAGTGAATATCCTCACCTTTCCTTGCGGATTCGCACAGATGATCTTCATGTCCTTGGCGAATTCGGAGAGCACCTGTCGGCAGGCTCCGCATGGAGTGATCGGCGGGTTCCTGTCCGCTACCACGGCTATCTTCAGGAAATCTTTGTCACCTCGGTTCACGGCCTTCTGTACCGCCGCCCTCTCCGCACAGACGGTCAAGCCATAGGAGACGTTCTCCACGTTGGCGCCGGTATACACCCTTCCGCTTGCAGTCAGGAGCGCGGCGCCCACCTTGGAGTTGGAATAGGGTGCGTAAGCCTTCAGCCTTGCCCTTTTGGCCTTCTCTATCAACTCTCTGTCGGTCATGGCGTGTGGTCTTGAGCTTATGAGAGGTTTCAAAATAACCCTGAAAGTGTCAGTGCATCAAATGTAACAGAAGCAGATCGAATTGTAAAGCAAAATCGTGGCGCGATATTCCACAACAGGTTAGGCGGTTGTTCTGTTGGAGGTTGTTGTGTAGGCAAAAAAATACTTGACAGTAAGGGGTCTGGTTGGTAAATTATATGTACACCTGAAAAGCGGGCTGTTGAATTTTATGACCCTTTGCTGAAGGTTTTTGCAGACAAAAACCTTTAACCTTAACTCGCGGAGGGTCGCCATGTATTCCTTAAAACCCAGGTTGGTTTTAGGGCAAGCGCTCTTGGTCATCTGCTTTTCGATTGCGCTGTTCCTGCTCGACTCCAAACCCGGCGGAGCCGGTGCAGATTTAGAGGAAGCTCCTTCTGAGGGGGGGATGTCGGCATTTCACCCATCCACGCCTCTTCGGGGAGACATCAACTTGAATCTGATCCCTTACGAGGTGGCAGATTTAGTGTTGTTCTCGCATTATCTGACGCAGGGGGACAGCGTGCTCACCATTGACCCGGAATCGCAAACCGCCAACTCGGACGTGAACTGGGATGGCTACTGCTGGAGCATGGCCGACTTCATCCATCTGGCCAGGGTTATGCTGCACGACGCAGTGGAGGTTGTCGAGCCTACCGCCTTGTCTGAATACGACATGGAGACCTGGATGACCACCGTTCACTCTCAACCGAACGACACCGTGGTTGTTCCGGTCTGGTATGACGGTGAAGGGAGCGAGCCGGTTTTTGGCATTAGCTTCAAGGTGAATTTCGATCCGGATAGCCTGAGCTTGGTGGCGGTGGACTTCTCCGGGACCTCTCTGGAGAACTGGGAGGGCAACTTCACCCGCTTGGAGGAGGGCTCTGTCAGATTGAACGCCTGCCCCGATTTCATGACCAGCTTTACGTCCGATTCTTTGACATCCCACAACGGTCCGCGACAGATAGCCAAACTCATCTTCCAGGTATCTGATGTCGATACTCCCACCTTCATTTCGGTTTTCTTTGGCGATGACACCAGCTCCCAGGTCCAGGCAAACGCTTTTGCCACAACAGACGGCCAGCTTACCAGACTTGGCATATCGGACGTGAGAAACGGAGGAATTCAGGTGGGAGGTTCATTGGAGTGCAGGCGCGGAGACATCAACTTCAATGCCCTGGGCTACGAAGTGGCAGATGCGGTGTTGTTTCATTCTTTCCTTCTTCAGGGCCCGGGCATACTGCTCCTTGACCCCGCGCTTCAGACATGCGCATCCGACGTGAATGCCGACGGCCTGTATTGGACCATCGCAGACCTGCTCTACCTGATGCGGGTTATTCTGCACGACTCGCCTGAAATTCCCGGCAAGGGTCAAAAGAACGGCTCGTTGGAATATCTCTCTGACGAGCTTAGATTGATCTCGTCTTCCGCTCATCCGGGGGGCTTGGTCTCGGTTCCAATATGGATGTCCAACGCCACCGCCGCCTGGGGCACCACCTTCAGACTGGTCTTCGACCAGAGCGCGCTCTCAGTTGAGGGAGTGCAGGTTTCGGGAACCCGAACGGAAGGATGGGAATTGGCCCATGTGGTGACGGTTCCGGGAGAGTCGTTTTTCTTGGGTTACGCCAACTGGCCCTTAAACGACGGTTTGTACCTCTCCATCGGTCCGGGGGAAGGAGTTTTGGTGAAGGTCGACTTCCGGGTGGATGAAAGCGCCCCTGCCGGAGCGTTTCTGCCCATCGTCTTCGAAACCAGAGAAGACTGGGGCCACTATAACGCATACAGCGATACCACCGGAATGATTTTCGTCCAACCCGCCACCGTCTCCGGCACGATATTCACCGACGTCATATCAGGCGACGCCAACAGCGACGGAATAGTGGATGTGACCGACGTGATCTACCTGCTGAACTACCTGTATAAGTTTGGCATGCCACCGGCTCCTACCAGCCTGGGAGATTTCAAGCATGACGGCGAAATCAACATAACCGACATAGTGGCTCTGCTCAATTATCTGTTCCGCAGCTAAATAAACCTTCATCGGAAGCCCCCTTCTGTAGCACGTTTAGAAGGGGGCTTCTTTCATTTAGTCGGCGGATCGTCTTGATTACCGCTTGCGTTGACGATGAGTCGGACTCGGCCCGATTCGTCGTCCCCACGCTTTCCGCCATCGGCTTTGGGTGTGGATACCTATAAGCTTATTCCTCTTGACAAAGGGCCTGCCCCAGCATAACTTAATGCTTCCGAGGTCTGAGAGGGGGATGCCCAAAGACGCGCGGACGAAAGGAGGCAATCTTGAAAGACAACATAAAAGAGATCATCGATTTTTTGAAGAAGAAGGTGGAGTACGCAGACATCCGGCACTTAAGATCCAGCACCGAGGACATAAAGGTGAAAAACGGCAACGTGGAGGCTCTGTCGCGCAACGACGACCAGGGATTCGGAATCAGGGTGATAGCAGATGGTGCCTGGGGCTTCGCCGCCAGCTCCCTGGCGAACTTAGACGAGATGAAAAGGGTGGCTCAGACCGCGATCGAAATCGCCAAGGCCTCCGCCCTCACCAAGAAGGAGAGCGTGAAGCTGACCGACACAAAGATCTGCCAGGATGAATACCAAAGCCAATATCAGATTGATCCCTTCGGCGTATCCATAGACAAGAAAATAAGCCTTCTTCTGGATGCCTGCGCCATACTGCAAAAAAGCCCCAAGATAAAAGTGGCGGAGGGCTCGATGATGTTCTTCCGCACCGAGAAGACCTTCGCCTCCACCGAGGGCGCCTTCATTCGGCAGCTCATCACCGAGAGCGGAGCCGGAATCTCGGCCACTGCAGTGGAGGGATCCGAAACCCAAAGGCGCTCCTATCCCAACTCGTTCGGCGGCGATTACGCCTCCAAGGGTTATGAGTTCGTAGAGGAAATGAAGCTGGTAGATCACGCGGAGAGGGTAAGAGAGGAAGCGCTTGAGCTTTTATCTTGTCCCCCCTTGCCGGAGATGGAGACCACCATCATAATCGCGGGCAATCAGCTGGCACTCCAGGTGCACGAATCCTGCGGGCATCCCACCGAGCTGGACCGGGTTCTGGGAACGGAGATAAGCTTGGCCGGGGGCAGCTTCATGACCCAGGATAAGCTGAACAAGCTGAAGTACGGTTCGGACAAGGTCACCATCGTGGCCGACGCCACCATTCCCGGAGGGCTGGGAAGCTTTGGCTACGACGATGAAGGGGTCAAGGCACAGCGGGCTTATCTGGTGAAGGATGGTTTGTTCGTGGGATACCAGACGTCCCGGGAGACCGCAGCTGTGGTCAATCAGCAGAGCAACGGCACCATGCGGGCCGACGGTTGGAATCGCATTCCCCTAATCCGGATGACCAACATAAACTTGGAGCCGGGAGAATGGGAATTGGAGGATTTGATCGCAGATACCAAGGAAGGCTTCTTCCTGGACACCAACAAGGTTTGGAGTATAGACGACAAACGGCTCAATTTCCAATTCGCGGTGGAGGCGGCCTGGGAGATCAAGAACGGCCGCAAGGGCAGGATGTTCAAAAACGCCACCTATACCGGCATCACCCCGGAGTTCTGGAACGGCTGCGACGCGGTCTGCAATCGCAGTCACTGGCGCATCTGGGGAGTGCCCAACTGTGGAAAGGGCGAGCCCATGCAGAGCATGCACGTGGCGCATGGAACCTCGCCGGCACGATTTCGCAAAGTCAAAGTGGGAGTCAGCAAATGATAGGAAAAGATAAAATACTCAGTCAACTCAAGTCGGTTCTGGCAAAGTCGGATGCGGATCAGACCGAGGCGGTCTATATCGGAGGAGAAAGCGGACTGAGCCGGTTCGCCAACTCCACCATTCATCAGAACGTCTCCGAGCGGAACAGCCGGGTCTACTTCCGGGCGGTTCTGGGGAAGAAGGTGGGGGTGGCTTCCACCAATTCCCTGGTCAAGAGCGATTTAGAAAAGGCGCTCTTCGACGCCGTGGAGATCGCCAAGAACCAGCGAGAGAATCCGAACTTCCCCGGCCTGCCGACCAAGCAGGAGTTCGCCAAGCTCGACACTTACTCCGAGGAGACCGCCGGTTTCTCGCCGATTCAGAGGGCGGAAGCGGTGAAAACCATCTTCGACCAAGCGGATGCTTTCGGGTTCACCGCCGCCGGGTCTTTCTCCACCGGCCATTCCGAGGTGGGAGTGGCCAACAGCAACGGCGTAGCCTGTTACCAGCCCTTGACCTCCGCCTATCTGAACCTGATCGTCACCGGAGACAACAGCTCCGGATTTGCCGATCAGCTCACCAGGGACGTGGACAGCATAGAGTCTGACCGTCTGGCCCAAACAGCCATCAAAAAGTGTGCAGACAGCAAAGATCCCCAACCATTGGAGCCGGGAGAGTATAAGGTGATATTGGAGCCGTCCGCTTTGGCAGCTTTGGTGGAATGGATGAATTACATCGGCTTCGGATCGAAGTCCTTCCAGGAGGAGACCAGCTTCCTCTCCAATCGCATCGGGAAAAAGATCATGGGCGCAAACGTCACCATGTACGACAACGGGCTGGACGAAAGCGGAATCGCCTTCCCCTTCGACTTCGAGGGAGTGCCCAAACAGAAGGTGATGTTGATCGATTCCGGCGTGGCCAAGGGGGTGGTTTACAACTCGCTGCACGCTCACAAGGAGGGAAAGAAATCCACCGGCCACGCTCTGACTCCGGACAACTCGGAGGGCGCCTACGCCATGAACCTGTTCATCGACGGTGGCGACTCCTCGGTGGACCGGATGATAGAGTCGGTGGATAAGGGCATTCTGGTGACCAGATTCCACTACATCAACGGTCTTTTGGACACCACCAACGCGGTGTTGACCGGCATGACCCGAGACGGCACCTTCTGGGTGCAGGATGGAAAGGTCAAGCACGGAATCAAGAATCTGCGCTTCACCGACAGCATGCTCAAAGCCTTCTCCGGCGTCAGCCAGATATCCCAAGAGCGCAAGATCGTGGCCTCCTGGTGGGAGGACATTGGCTGCATCGTGGCTCCGGCCATGTTGATGGAGAAGTTCAAGTTCACCGGCAAGACCCAATTCTGATAGGTACCTAAGCCGATTACGCTGCTTGCAGACGACCTATGGGTCCTTTCGCACACCCGAGGCTGAGGCTGGGAAGGGAATCCTCTTCCCGGCTCCTCCCCCATGTAAGCCTTATGTGGTCAGTGGCGGACCCCACCGGGGCTATGCAGCCAAGTTGACGCACAAGCACCCGAGACCTCGGTAGAGTTGTGCCCTAAAGAGAGATCTAAGAGGGCCAGAATCACTCGGCACTGGACTAGTAAACCACTGCAATCGAATCTAGATTAAGCACTATTCTCTGTTGACTTTCAGCGCAGGCTGACGTATCTTTTAGTGTGGTTTCCGGAATAGACTTTGTTATCATGTGTTCCAGAAACATACAACCTCGTTCGTGAGTCGTTAGATAGAGCCCAGCGTGGTACCAAAAAAGCAGCTGGTCCGTCCAAGTAATACCCCGTGATGGATTCGTATGGACCAAAACGGAATCTCAGGCAGGTGACGATTAGTGCAGATATCAGGGACGTAGCCAGGGGTGCGGCAAAACCGTGATCTGCTCAGTGCCGTCCCTCACAGGAGGCATTAGTCTGGCGCGGAAACGAAAGGGACTTTCTTGTGCTGAGGGAGACTTTAGGAAAAGAGATTCTGAAGCTCCTGGGGTTGGCAATTGCCGGATACTTCATATTTGTGCTGGGGTTTTCGGAAGCTTTCAGGCCGCAGAAGGTGGGGTTCAAGCTTTCTGTGCGCCCCTTAGAACGATGCTTTAGAGTAAGGATCGTGAACCGCCTTCACAAAATAGAGAACGTGTCTATAGAAGCGACCTTCTTCACGAAAGTACTTCCTCCGAAAGCATCTGCCAATCGCGGGGGAAGACGATGCGTTGTTGCGGGTGAGAGGACTTCGTATTCGCCCTCTACATACGTGTTTGACAGAATCGGTGGTTCACCCATTTGCCTAAAGCCCAGCGACACGATAGAATTAGAGGCGTGCATACCCGACACAACAATCGATATTCTTAGGACGAAAGAACCAGAGATTTGTCTCTCATGCAACGAGTTCCCAAGTCGCTGTCTCAGCCATCAAAGGAGCCTTCCTTTGCAGCGAGCAAGGGGCATCGCTTTGTTTGTGGCGTTGGCCGGACTGCTGCACTATCGAAGTATATGGTTTGTCGTAAACAAGTACGCCCGTGGTCTGTCTTACTTAGTGAGGTATCGAAGGAGGAACAAGAATGGGCCACAGGAGGCTGAGGCATTGTTTGCTAAGGAGCTTGCCAACGGAGATTTGAGCGCACGGTGCTTCTTCTACTGTTGTTTTGAGAAGTTTATACGGCGACGTGTGAAAATCTTGCGTCCTTATTTAGATAGGAAGCATGAGGATACGATGTTTCGGGCGATCGTACCCGCGATTATCAAGAGACTACCCAAGTACGACTACAACCACACCACGGTGAAAGCTGAAGTTCGAAGGATTACCGGCAACATCATAGATGAAACATGGGACACAAAGCACTCAAGCTGCTGATCAGTGATAGGTCCGATCATGACTTGCTGGTGTTGATGGCTCGGCAGCCACCAGCGGAAGTGAAGACAGCTATCTGTGAAGAACTGTATGAGAGGCACTTCAACTTCGTGCGGGGGGTCATATCTGGATACAATCGCCCTCGGGGGAATGTAGAGATTGAGGATGTTCTCGACGAGGTGTTTCTCACTTTCTTCCGTAGGTTAGATAAGAAAGACTTGACCGCAGAAATAGCTGATCCAGACAAGACGACCAGCTATGTCAGGTCTATCCTCAGGAACCTGGTAAAAGACAACATCCGAGCCGTGTTCCGAAAGTGGGGACCGCGAGCCAAAGAAGTAAAACTAGATGAAAAGGGCTGGGCTATGATTGCTGCTACTAGGCCGGAAGAGAAGACGACCGCTGAGAATGAGTCAGAACATAAGTTCACCGAACATGCGTTAGCCTTCATTAGGTCAACGTTAGAGAAATCCCTTGCAGGTCGAGATGAGAAATACAGAGATGTACTAGCATCCCGTCTTGTTGCATACCCACAGCCGACTTTCAAACAAATCGCACGTAGGTTGAAGATCACAGAGGCCGCCTGCAGGCAGAGATACAAGAGAGCCGTGCTCAAATTCCGCGATGTCCTAGCACAGGAGGCTGACAACGAGATGGGAAAGGGGAAGTGGGATGACCAGATGCTGCAAGAGTTACTCAGGCGGCTAAATATCTGAGCAGCATCTGGCGCCCCTAAGTAGCTCGATGGAATCGAACGACATCTCACTGAGAACGATGTAGAGACAAGACCAAGCCACTGGTACTCTGCTTAGACCCCTAGCATAGATGCATGGGAAGGTCATTCCCTTATGACCGGCTATAGCCATCCGCGGGCCGGCACTCGGCTTTCTTCTTGTCTCGTTTCTGGAATAAATCAGCTAATCTAGGGAGTAAACGTTCTCTAAACCTGATACGAGCATTTGGATTCTTGCTTTTCAGTCTCTTCATGGATTCCCTGCACTTACTGCATATCTCCAGATGCTGTTCGACTCGTTTCCTCTCTTGCTCGCTCAATTCTCCGGTTAGAAGGTCGAATAAGGCAACAACTGAGCACTTGTCTGTATCTCTAGTTAGATCCCGCTGGTCGACCTTCTCAAGTATCCGTTCGAAGTCTATGCCAAGATCTGCCTTAAGCGTCGAGATAGCCTTCTTGTAAGTGTCATCGGTCATCTGTTCTGTTCTCATGTGTTAGCCCTTCCGATGAGATGTTAAATGAAATTGCGATCCAATCCCTGGAGGATCAGATTATGTTCGATACTGTCTCTACTGTCCATACTAGTAGACGAAAATCATTGATTTTCGTGACAAAACATGCAATGTGCTTTTCATCTCCCGGGCATCAAGTCATACCCCACCTGAGCCGCGAATTCTTCCGTCGTGTACCTCATGTTGTGGTTGGCCCGCCAAGGGATGCGTCTACCTGCACTGTGGTTTCCCTTACTAGGAGACGAACAAGGCGTGGATTCGTGACACAATCTGCTTTAGCCCAGAATGAAGTCTCTGACTACACTCTGGTTTCGTATCGGGGCTCTCCCAGAAGCTAACCCTGGCGAGAAGTTTGTCCTATCTGAGAAGCTGATTGAGCTCGACGAACCTATCGTGGAGCGCTCTTAAAGATTGGTCGATTTCCTCTTCGGTTCCCTTTTCAGACTTATCAGCAAATTGATAAACAGCGTCCTTCAACGCCGCCGCCTTCTTGTCGAACTCTTCCTTCTTCACCTTGCAGCCCTGGGGGAGGGTTACCTTCGCCAAACTGTCCGCCTCCGCTTTCAACACCGGCGCGGTTTCCCTTATGGTCTCGTAGTCTCTCGCCGGCAGGGCCTTGTGCCACAGGAAATATACCGTTTCGTGGAAGCTGTCCAGCTCCTTTATGGGCTCGGCAAATACCTTTTCCACCTCTTCGTAGGCCCAGTGCATCTTCTCGAAGGCGGAAGCAAGAGAAGAATCCGGTCCTTCCTTTGCAGCCAGATTGAGTTGAGTTACACAGAAGGCCAACTCCTGCCTTTTGGCCAGGAAGTCTCTCAGCTTTTCCTCGTCCTGCTGGAGATCGGCCGGCGGCTGCACCCGAAGCAGAATCATGAGCTTATCGTTCAGTTGGGGCGCCTTCTCTCGAATGGCTTCGAGGTCCTGCCGGGGGAAGGACTCGTGCCACAGGGGAGCCATCACCTGATGGAAATCTTCCAGGGCCGCCTTCACCGGATTTATGGTATCGGCAGCCGCAGCAGTAGTATCTGCAGGCTTGCTCTCCTCGTCGGCTATGGCCATCTGGGAGCCGATTCCGAGCAGCAGAAAGATAAAAAGCATTACTAAGAGTATGAACTTAGGTCTGCAGGGCATTGTGTTTACCTCCTCTTCTCTTGTGCCGTCGACTTCAGCGCCCAGGCCAATAGGGGAATCATGATCTCATGGTGTCCGGTGAACGAAAAACCCTTTCCGCTTTTCTGGGTGGGACGCAGGACTAAGTTGACATTGGGTCGGTAATGCTGGATCATGTCGAAATTGGCGGTGGTGAATTTCTCTATCTTGCCGTGGACGTTCCGGGCCACGGAAAGCGCCTTCAGGAAAACCTCGGGTAATACTGCAGCCGACCCGAAATGCAAAACTACGCCTCCGTTGTTCAATCCGGAGACCTGATCGGCCAATATCTTGAAATCCTCGTAGGTGGCCTGGCCGGTCGACGCCGGATCGAAGCTGGGATGCTGGTGGACAATGTCCGTTCCGAAGGCCACGTGGACGCAGGCCGGTATGTTCATCCGGTACGCGTTTGCCAATAGGCTGTGCTTTCTGAACTTGGCCTTGCGCTCGATTATTCTTCTGCCGATTGCCTGGCCCAATCCCAGGTCTTCTTGGCAGGCAAACCGGGAGGTTTGATTGAATATCTCCCCGGTCTCCCGGGCCATGCCGAAAGAGCCGTCATCGATCCCCTTCTCCACCTCCTCCGAGGTCTTTCCCCAGAAGGCGATCTCCAGATCGTGAATTGCGCCGGCTCCGTTGGTGGCCAACGCGGTCACAAAGCCCTCTTGCATCAGGTCGATCAGCACGGGGGAGAGCCCGCATTTGATGGGATGGGCGCCCAGCATGAAGATGATGGGTTTCCCTCGGCGTCGGGCCGTTACAACGGCAGCCAGCAGGGCTTTGAAGTCCTTCGCCCTCAGGCATTTCGGCAGACTCATCAAAAAATCCCGGACGTCCGATCGCGGCTTCAGGGGCTTCCCGAAATCGGCCACCTGCGCCTTGCTCTTTCTGCTTCGTACCGAATGGGTCTTCACCCGGTTTAAATCGATCCGGCCATGTTTCGACATTTATAGCTTTCCTATCTCTCCCCGCCGATAGCCGGTCAATTCGGTGACGATGGAGCCTATGACCACCTTGCTTTTCATCAGAACCGGCATCTTCGCCTGGTCGTCGGTGAGCCACACGGTGAGGCTCCCCTTTTGATCGAAGATTCCCGGAGTCTGCAGGATGGGCTCCACCACCAGGCAGTCGAACTCGCCGGCCGCCACCTTCACCTTCTCTTTTCTTAATACCTTGACCTCCAGCGGGTAGTTTTTCTTGTCGGTATGGTTGTCCACGAAAAGCGACCGGCCCACGATCAGCTCCTGGGTTCTGACGAAGTAAAAGGCGGAGAGCACGTCCTGAACGTACTCCGGCACCTCGAAGGTGTCGGTCCCGGAGTCGTATATGGCCAGATGCTTTTCCTGGTCGAAGATCATGGAGAGGTCCGCCTTGAAACTCCCTTCCCTTAAATGCTTGTCGTAACGCAGAGAATAAAGTCCATGCGCGTCCATGAATGACTCCACCCGGTCGTCCACCTTGAAGAATACCGAGAAGACCTTGTTGGAGCTGGCCGTGGAGACTATGTGATAGCATTTTCTGCCGTCGATCTTCACCATCTCCGGTATCTCCATCACCGCCGTGCCAGCGTTGATGAACTCCCATCCCACCGAGAACTCCAATCGCTCTCCCACGCCGAAGGCCTGGTTGGTGACCACCCTTTTGAACTTTCCCTCCTTCGGCGGGCGCACCTTGATCTCGACCTGAGGCGGTGTTAAGGGCGGTTCACCGGGCATGGAGCTGTCGGAGGCGGTCGATCCGCCGGAAGACAAATCCTCCGCCTGTTGAGAAGTCACCTCCGGGGACGTGGCCGTTAGAAAAACACAAAACGTCAATACGACGGCCGGTAGCAGGAAGGCTTTGAGAAAGAGAAAGATGGCGTCACTTTTCATAATAAGCAAACCGGCTGATCTTACCGGATGGTCAGGCGGGCTGAAGCGACCTCATGTCAGCTCTTTCCGGCCCGCCGCAGGATCTCCGGCAGTATTCGGTTTATCTGCTCTTCGATCTCCAGGCAGCTTCTCCTGTAGTCCTCCGGACTGCCGCCTATGGGGTCTTCGATAGACAAGACGCCCGGCGGACTATCTCCGTTTGAAGCTTCTCCCGTGGCGGGAAAAGACTTCAAAAGATAGGTCTTATCCAAAGCAGAGGGGTCCTGCCTGCCTATGTGCTTCCGATGCTCCGGTGACATGACCAAAATCAAATCGGCCTTTTCGATCATATCCCGGTTCAATGCACGAGAGCGATGTGGGGAAAGGTTCACCCCCCTGGATCTGACCGCCTCCGCGGCAAAAGCAGAGGCGGGGTAGAAATCAAGGCCGAAAGTTCCGGCAGACCTGACCTCCACGTTATCCACCCCCTCTTTTTTCAGGATGTGCTTGAGCAAGCCCTCGGCCATGGGGCTGCGGCAGGTGTTGCCGGTGCAAACGAACAATATTTTGAACTTGTGGTTGCCTTTTGCGGTCATGCGACTCCGGGCGGCGGCTTAAAACTCTCCCGGCCTGGTTGGGAAACGACTCTGTCGAATGTCTATGTCTTCGGAAGCGGCTCCTCCGCCCCACTCTTCAGGATGCTCCCGCGGCATCACAGGGGAGAAGCATCGGAAACGGATTTTTTGATCGACTCCAAAAGCTGTGTGCACAATCGGGTCTTTCGGATATAGTTGGGAACATGGGAGGGGAGAAGGAATCCCTCGTTGGTTATCACCTGTCTGCAGAAGGAGAGAGGGACTTCCTCGAAATAGGGATTTTTCGCCTTCACGTTCAAAAGCTCATCCTCAAGTATCTCCCCGGGATTGCCGCAGGCAAAAGAAGAAATTCTCCAGTCGCTGGCTATGAATTTGCTCCTCTCGCAGGCCACGTAAAGCGGCACCCCGAATTCCCTGGAAAACAGGCCCAGACCGAAGGTTCCGATTTTGTTGACGAACACCTTTTCCGATACCGAGTCGGCCCCCACCAGGCACAGATCGACGTCTCTGGCGAAGAGTCCCAGCGCGGCATCCGTAATCAAAGTCACCGGAATCTTGGCGTTTCCCAGGAATCTGGCCAGAAGCCGTCCCTCCAGCATGGGCCGGGACTCGCAAACCACCACCCCGAACGATTTGCCCCTTTCCTTGGCTTTCTTCAGGATGGCCAGAATGGATCCGGAGGCGGAGAAGGTGATGACCTTAGAACCGTCCTGTATCAGGCTCTCTCCATGTTCCGCCATGAGCTGAACCGAGCTCAAGGAGCACTCGATGAACTCCTCTGCTCTCTGCCGGGTCAGCTCCGCCAGCTCACCCGGGGTGTTGAGCGTCAGAGACTGCTGTACCGAGTAGAGTATGGAATTGGCCAGATTGAATATGGAGGCCATGTAGGGTTGGGCCGACACCAGATCGGCCCCCAGATCGAGCAAGCTCCGGAAGTAGTCTTCCCCACGCAGGGTGCGGTTCTCGGCCGCGAACAGCACAAAGGCTGAGGCCGCTTTCCTGGAGAGCTCGGAAGCCCCGGAGACGTTGTCTTCTCTTATGTCCTCCAGCGCCTGAGCGCAGGATTGCTCGGATTGTATCATCTGGATGGCATCGATCCCCAAGGATCAGTGAACGGGAAACGGCCCCCGCTCCGAATCTTCGGAGGGGGTCTGGTTATCGCCCGGTCCTATGCTTTGGGTGGATGGGATGTCGATGGTGGGACCGGCCCTTTGAAAAGACTCCGGCCCAGAAGGATTCTGAACCACTTTGGTGGTATTTTTGAAATGCAGTTTGACGAACCGGTTTAAGGCGTCCGTTCCCATTTTTTCCGCAACTTGGCGGGCGGCCTGGTTTACGTTTTCCGAGGCTCCCTTGGGCAGCTCGAATCCGCACTCCTGGGAGAGCCTTTCCATTCTTCTCACGAACTCCGCCCGGGCCAAAATAGAGCCGGCGGCTACGCCTAAATCCGCCTCCTCTGCCCGGGGCGTCTGTATCAACTCGATCTTCTTTCCCAGCTTCATCAGGGCGTTCTGGATGAAGCCTTCCGACCCGAACTGGTCGGATATGGCCTTCCTGCAATCCACCCGCAGGAGTATGTTTTCTATGACCCGGGCATGCCCCCAGGCTAAAAGTTTGTTTAAGTTTTTCATCTTGTTGTAGAGCAGGTTGTATTTGTCCGGTCCGATGACCACCACCGAGTATATGCAGTGGGAGCGAATGTGAAAATCCAAATCCTTGATGACGTTGTCCGAAATCTTCTTGCTGTCCCTTACCTTGAGATTGGAGAGCAGGCCCTGGGTCTTGGGAGTGACATACACCCCTCCTATCACCAGAGGGCCGAAATAATCCCCCTTGCCGGATTCATCCGTGCCTATCCAGCCCGGAGCCGGCTGCCGCTGGGTCTTGGCTTTCGGCTTCTTCTGAGCCTTAGAATGGCCTCTGGGGGGGCGGTCAGCTCTTGTGGTTTTGCTTCTGTTGGACTCTTTCGATGTATTCATTTGTGCGGGTATCTATTCTTATGTGTTCGCCTTGGTTGATGAACAGCGGAACCTTCACCTCCAGGCCGGTTTCTAAGGTGGCGCTCTTGGTTATATTGGTCACCGAGTCCCCCTTTATGCCCGGCTCGGTGGAGGTGATCTTCAGCACCACGGATGCCGGAAGATCCACGTTCACCGGCTGTCCCTCGAAGAACATCACCTTATATTCGGAGTTCTCCTTTAAGTACCATTTGTACTCGCCCAGCTGCTCCTCGGTCATGCTTGTCTGGTCATAGGTCTTGGAGTCCATGAAATGGTATTCGTTTTCGGAGGAGTACAAAAACTGCATGGTCTTTTCTTCGAAATCCGGCTCCTCAAAAGTCTCCCCGGCGGAAAAAGTTCTCTCCAGAACGGCCCCGGTTCGGATGTTCTTCAGCTTGGTTCTCACCTGGGCTCTTCTCTGGGCGGTACGGCCATGCTGGAAATCCACAATGTAGAAAATCTCCCCCTCCACCTTGACCTTCAGTCCCTTGCGGAAGTCGGTCGTGGAAATCATCAAAACCCTCCACAGTCGATCGCTGTCTGCTTCTTCAATTTAGAGTTCTCCATATGCTCGTCAGACGCTCAATATAACATAAAAACTACTTCACGCAACCCCAACCTTTCCGCGCAGCCAAAAAACCTTCTTTCGACCCTCGGTTCTTCCTTCTCGATTGCAGCCCAATTTAGCTAAAAAGCCCTTCAGGGCAAACAATCCGGATCCTTTGAATTTTGGATCCTGGCAGGAGGAGATGGTCACCCATAAGACCGAAAGCCCCTCAAACGGGGCTCTTCTGATCACCTCAGGTTGAGTCGGTGGGAGGATCGGATCAGGCTACTCCATATACGGAACCACGCTCACCTTTCCCATCGGTTCCAGCGACGCCTTCACGTCCTCCGCCTTGCTTACCACCACCAGCTTGAGATTGTTCGGATCCAAGTACTTTTGGGCGACCCTCAGAACGTCCTCTTTGGTTACGGCGCTTATGTTCTTCCGATAGTCTCGGAGATAGTCCTGGCCCAGATCATAAAGCTCCACGTCCAACATCTGGGTGGCGATCTGGGAGGGGGTTTCGAACTGCAGGGGAAAATACCCATTGTAGAAGGACTTGGTATCCTCCAGCTCCTTGTCCGTGACGCCCTCGGTTTGTATCTTTTTGATCTGTTCGATAATCGCAGCGATGGCGGCCGAGGTGGAGTCGTTCTGGGTGAAGGTGCTCACCTGGTATGCGCCTCCCAGGCGGTTGGCGGCGAAGCTGCAGCCGATGCCGTAGGTCAAGCCTCTTTTCGATCTGACCTCGTCCATCATCCGCGAGGCGAATCCCCCGCCGCCTAAGATGTAGTTCATTACCTTGACGGGAAAGTAGTCCGGATGCTTCTTTTCGATGCCCAGGTGACCCATACAGATGTAAGTCTGTGTCAAGTCGGGCTTGTCCACCAGGAGAATCTGATATCCTTCAATGGCCGGTGGTTGGGTCACCACGGGGGCAGGTACCTCCCCGCCTGACCACCGGGCGAATTTGGCCTTAACCTTTTTTGTGACCTCCTTGGACTTTACGTCCCCCACCACCGCCAGTACGGCGTTATTGGGCACATAGTACGTTCTGTGGAAGTTGACGATGTCCTCCCGGGTGATGGCGGGAACGCTCTCTTCGGTCCCCTCGCTGGCCCGACCATAGGGATGATCGCCGAAGAGAAACTCATCGAACTTCTCGTGTGCCACGTTTTCCGGGTCCTGCTTCTGCTGCATGATTGCCGCCAGAGTCTGTTTTTTCAGCCTCTCTATCTCATCCTCCTTGAAGGTGGGATTCAAGATTACATCCGAGAGCAAATCCAGCCCCACATCCAGGTGTTTGGTCAACACCTCGCAGGTGGCATAGGTGGCGTCCCGGCCGGAGCCCGCACCCAGACTTCCGCCCACGAAGTCGATCTCCTCGGCGATCTGGGTGGCGGTCCGGGTCTTGGTCCCCTTGCGAAGCAGTCCGGCGGTCAGATCGGCCAGGCCGCTCTTGTCCTGAGGATCGCAGGCCGATCCGGATTTCAAAATCAGGCGAAACGCCACCACCGGCAGCTCGTGATGC
This sequence comes from uncultured Ignavibacteria bacterium, assembly GCA_964391755.1. Lineage (GTDB taxonomy): Bacteria > Zixibacteria > MSB-5A5 > MSB-5A5 > SM1-73 > SM23-73-3. The sequence continues at coordinate 17,623 of CAYMNI010000002.1, read as the reverse complement.
TCGATTATGATCAGCTTGAGGCCGTTATCCAGCGTAGTCCTCTCGATGGGAGGAAGCTTTATCTCCTGCGCCCTGGTGGTGGTCACTCCAGGATACATGAAAAGAGCCAGAAGGCCAAGAGCCAGGCAGCCGATAATCGCCGTTATGGACTTTCCTTTGTTCATTTTTCAACTCCTCTTGAAACTTTGATCGGTTTTGTGTGGAATGTCGTTAGGGTCTTCATCTACGGTGAAGACGTCCCCTCCGGCATCTCCGGGACCAGCACGGCGACGTTTCTATTTTTGACGTCGAAATACTTTTTGGCCACGCGCATCACGTCCTCGGCGGTAACCGCCTGATATTTACCGGCCTCATCGAAAAGCTCGGCGTAATCTCCCAGAATCGTCTGATAATATCCGATCTGCTGTCCTTTGGAGCTGACCGATTGAAGACCGGAGATGAACTCTGACTCCAACTGATTTTTGGCTTTGGCCAGTTCCTTAGGATCCACCGGCTCGTTTTTCAGTCTCTCGATCTCCTCGAATAAGGTCTGCCGGCCCTCCTCATAGGTGTGTCCCGGCTGCATTATGGCGAAGGTGAAGAAAAGGCCGGGATCTTCTAAGGAGAAACAGTCGCCCGTGACGGCCAGCGCAGATTGGTCCTGATACACCATCCTCTGATAGAGCCGGGAGCTTTGGCCGGTAAAGAGAATGCGCGCCGCGACGGTGAGAGGATATATGTCCTGATTGCCGAACTCGGGTATGTGGTATCCCACGGCAAAGGCGGGCATCTGTCCCAGCTTGTGCACGTAGGCGATCCTCTCTCCCATCTGCTCCGGCTCGACGGTGCCCACCTGCTTGGGCGCCGGCTGGAAGGGGATGTCTCCGAAGTATTTGTTCATCAATTGCATGACCTCTTTGGATTTCACGTCCCCGGCCACCACCGCAGTGGCGTTGCTGGGCAGGTAGTATGTCTTGTAATGCTGCTTTAAATCGTCCACGGTGATGTTCTGTATGTCGGACATGTAGCCCACAATGTGCCAGTGATACGTATGGGCGGTGAAGGCGGTGTTGAGCAGCTGCTCGAAGACGGCTCCGTAGGGAGAATTGTCCACGGCCATTCTCCTCTCCTCCGCCACCACGTCTCTCTCCGGTTGGAAATTCTCGTCGGTCGGAGTCAGATACTTCAGCCTCTCCGACTCCAGGCTCATGGCCAGCTCCAGCTTGTCGCTGGAAAGCTTCTCGAAGTACATGGTGTAGTCGAAAGAGGTGCCGGCGTTGTCGATGCCTCCGTTGGCCTGGACGATGCGGGAGTGCTCCTCGGGACCTATGTTTTTCGATCCCCTGAACATCATGTGCTCGCACAGATGGGAGATGCCGGTGATGCCCGGCCGCTCGTTTTTGGAGCCCACGTGGTACCAAATCTGGAAGCTCACCACGGGAGCCGAATGATCCTCCGAGATGAGCACGGTCATGCCGTTGTCCAGCACGTGCTTCTCCACCGGGAACTGAACCTGTCCCGAACCGGCCTGGCACAGGAACAGCAGAAACAGCCCGGTTAAAAATGCTCTTAAGCAGGTTTTGTACATGAAAACCTCCGCTTTGAAGTTAACGTCTTGATTTGGACCGGCCCGGTACACAACGTTTTCTATATTCTCTCCTCTTTTCTCCTCCTTAAGCGGTCCGATTAAAGTCTAACGCCGGTCTGGCAATCCTCATTTGACGTCAATTGTGTAAGGCATGAGAAGAAGCACCTGATTCTCCTCAAACAGGCCTCTGCACATCAATTCCTCTACAATTGACCTAAGATCGGTAGAAGAGGTACCAACGATTCCACCGCCTAAATCAAAGGTCAGTCTCCGCTTGGGATAGGTAACGATCTGGACTTCCTCATCTTCGGCCAGGCCGGCTTTCTCTTTGGCTATGGCCAACGCCAAATCCAGTCCCCCCAACAGATCCACCAGCCCTCTTTCTTGGGCCTGCTTTCCGGTCCATACCCTTCCCTGGGCCACGGCATGGGCATCGTCGTAGGACATGCCTCTTTCATCCGCCACCTTCTGCACGAAATCGGAGTAGAACTCCTGAACCTGTCTTCGCACCACCTCCCGCTCCTGGTCGTCGAACTGGCGCGTGGTGCTGTAGAAATCGGCATGCCGGCCTCTTTTGACCGTCTCGATGTCAAAGCCGATTTTCTCGTACAGACCCTCCAGGCTGAGTTTGCCGGTTATCACTCCGATGGAGCCAGTGTAGGTTCCGGGCAGGGAGACGATGGTGTCTGCGGCGCAGGAGATCCAATATCCCCCCGATCCGGCCACGTCGGACATGGAGACGATGAAGGGTTTTATGCCCTTGGTTCTTGTAATTTCCCGCCATATCACGTCCGAGGCGATCCCCTCCCCTCCCGGACTGTCTACCCGGAAGACGATGGCCTTCACCCTCTTGTCCTCCCTGGCGGTTTTGATGGCCCGGGCGATGGTTTCGGATCCCATGACGTCGCCCATGATGAAATTGCTGCCGCTCTTACCGGAGAGGATGGTCCCCGTGGCGAAGACCACGGCTATTTTCGGTGGAATGGACCAACTGTAACGGTAGTTGCGCTGTTTATGGTAATCTTCCAGGCTGATTTTCGGCTCCCTGCCGTCGGTGAAACGCCGGGTCCAAAAGTCACCGGTCGGGGTTTGCTCCCCAGCCGGCAGCTTCTCCGTCTGGTCGTAGAACAAGAGGGTGTCCACCAACCCGGCCCGCAACGCCTCCCGGGAGGTAAAGGGTCCCTGGTCGACGACGGATTTCGTCTTCTCCTGGGTCCATCCCCGTCCCTGGGCGATTCCTGCGGTCATCTGATCGTACAAATCGTCCAATATGGAGTTGATCACCTCCCGGTGCGCCGGAGACATGTTCTCCCGGGTTACAAGATCGGAGGCGCTTTTGTAATCGCCCATGTGCTCCAAGTCCGCCGCCACCCCCAGCTTGTCCAGAGTGCCCTTGATGAAGGTGACTTGCGCCGCAATCCCGGTCAACACAATATATCCCGTGGGCATCAGGACGATTTCATCTGCGGCCGAGGCCAGATAATATTCCTTGTTCCCGCCATACTCCATGTAGGCCACCACCCTCTTTCCCCCGCTTCTGAAATCCAGAATCGCCTCTCTGATCTCCTGGGTTTTGGCAAAACCCATGTCAAAATTGTCAATGCGCAACAGCATCCCCCGGATGGTCTTATCGTCCTTGGCCCTCTTGATGTCCGTGACCAGATCCATGACGGTGGGCTTCTTTTTTCCGAACAGCCCCACCCTGCTGTTCTCCTCCACGATCCGGCCGGAGAGCCTGACTTCCAGGATGTTGTCCCTCGTCTCCAGCAGCGTGCGATATCTGTCCTTGGAGAAGGAGGCGTAAATCACCCCTTGATCGAATTCATAGTCCTGGTTGATGGTATTGTAGGTGCCGGCTCCCAGGTGAGGCAGGTTGATCCTGCCGCCGATCCCGAAGTTTCCGTGGTTGTCGATATCGCTGCAGAGGACCAGGCCGTCCAGCAGCTCGGTTTCGACTCTGAACCGGGTGCCGGCATCCTCCAGCCTCTCCTTCTGACTCAAAGAGGCGTCCACCGAGAGGGTTAGCCTATCCGTGTAGTAGCCGCCCAAGGGTCTTACGGCCAATCCCAAATCGAAAGAGGCTTCGGTCCTTTCGCCGATGAACTTGGGACGATTGACGTCTTTGGCCACGAAACCCAAGGAAAAGAACTTCAGAGGCCGGGCTAAAAGCCCCAGCTTCCAGGAGGAGAGGTCGTCATAATCTTTGTGCCTGGAGCTGAACCAGCTATAGCTGGTGCCCCACCACAGCCCGGGTGCAAGTTCCCCTCCCTGGGCCAAGGTGAGTTTTCGATAGGTCTGGGGCGTGACGTTGCCCAGCCACTCCACCGAAAAACCCAAACCACCTGTGGAGATTAGCCAACCGTTATCTCCCTCAAAGCTGGAGTCGGAGAACGCGTGAAAGAACCCGGTTTGGAAGCCTCGCCTTAAGCCTAATCCCGCGGGATTGAACTTCACCGCGGAGAGGTCATCTGCGGTAGCCACGGAGGCGTATGGAAGAATCGAGCTCTCGGTGGGCGATTGATAACAATAACCCAAAGAGCCGCACCACAGGAGTGCAGCCACGACCATAAAAAGGACAAACCTTCTCATCTTCAATCTCCCCTTCGACTGAGGTTTAACCGTACTGAAAACCGAATCTGAGAACCAATTTAAACCTAAACCCGGAGATGGACGGTTTTTTCTCGACCGGCCAGTATCCCACAGAGCGTGCAGCAGAACAGCCGGTCCGGAGCATCAACAGACCAATTCGCCGTCCCAGGGGTGTTCGTATATGCTCATGATCGATGCTCCCGACATGGGCGGTTTTCGTGTGGTGACCTATCCCCCCCATCCCGCTCCCCCGAATATAACGGGTTATACATGGGCCGGCATGGCAGATTTCATCTTCCTTCCAATAGGATTCTCCCGATGCCGTCCACTTCCAGCTCTATCTCGGAATCTCCATCCCCGCAGATTCCCTCCAGCCTGGTATTCTGCAGAACCTGCGGCCTGATCAAAATCCGGTTGGTTTCTATCTTTCCCCCGCCCCCCACAGAGAATATGAGCCTGGCGGATAGGTCTTCGGGAGCCTGAAGGTTGATATTGCCGAAGGTATTGGTTACATAGAGCCTGGAATCCTCCAGGCTTTCAAGCTCCAGGTCGATCTTGGAATGGACGGTAGCGATTTCGTTTCTTCCGTCGATCAAATTCAGGCCGAAAAGGTGAACCGGGGCATAGGAGGTTGCTGCGCGCAGCTGTCCGCTGAAACCATCTACCTCGATCTCCGCATAGCTGGTTTCGAAAGAAGCCTCCCGGCCTTCAGTGTCGATGTTTTCCGCCCGGATGGAGTTGGCGCTGGTCTCGATGTCCACCTTGCCCCGCAGATCTTCCACCATCACCTTGTTGTAAGTTCCGCTGATGACGGTCTCCTCGGAGACGTCCACCACGGTGATATCTCCGAAGTCGTTCTCCACCAGCACCCGCCTTAAAGGTCCGTTGATATCCGAATCGAAATACCTGGTCTTGACCTCCACTTCAATGTCGGGAGGAACATAGATGTTCAGGGTGGCTTTGATGGCATAGTCCGTTCCCTCCCAGGGAGCATTACGGGGCGTGGTGAGCCTGAGAGTCACCACCTGTTCGGTCAAGTCCAACTGCATCTCCACCAGCTCGGTAAACTCCTTGGCCATCTTGCCGTTTTTGGCCCGGCCCCAGCATTCGAAATCGACCTGACAAACCTCATCCTCGCCGGTCTGTATGGTTATCGCGCCCCCCAGGTTGCTGGGAGCATTTACCCGCAGCTTATCTATGGCGCCCGACACATTGCCCTGAGCAGAGCGGCTGTACTCCTCAGAGGCCGAACTGACCACCCACAACCCGAGGAAGGTCAAGACGTAGAAGACAACAAAACAGAAGAAAAAAGAGGCTCTCGATCCTTTTCTCACCACGGTCCTCCCGCTTAGGTTATGCAATCCTTGCCCGGGTATTAAGTACGATCTCCGGGCATCTGAAGTTTCTACAAATGGGTCCCATCCGACGAAGCGCCGTCCCATGACGATTCGTCATGCGAAAGTCTGGATTCCTCTTCGATCCGACCGTGGTTCGTCCGCTGCCGTCTGCTCCACAGTCTCCGGATCAGCCAGCCGCTTAATCCCAGGATGATGATGCAGGCAACCACCCATTTTTCGTACTGCTTGATCTGTCCTATCAAAGCCTCCAGGCTGGCGCCGAACAAATAGCCCAGACTACCCAAAAGCACCGCCCAGATGCCGCAGGAGAGGAGATTAAAAGGGAGATATGTGCTTCTTCTCATTTTGGTCAGACCCAGAGTGGCGGCTGCGGCCAACCTGAAACCGTAAAGGTAGCGGGTCAGGAAGATGGCCCAAATCCCGTACCTGGCAAACAGCGATTTGACCTTGGGATAATAAGCCCGGGCTATGGGAAACTTGGCGATGATCCTCTCTCCCTTGGCTCGTCCCAGAAAGTAAATGGACATGTCCGCCAGGTAGGTTCCGGCGAAACCGATCAGCATGACCAACGGAAGCTTCAGGTAACCGCTTCTGGCCAGAAAACCTGCGGCGATCACAACCGACTCTCCCTCCAGCACCGATCCGAAGAACAGCGCTAAGTATCCGAACTCCATGATAAATTCTTGCATATTACTCTGCTCACCCCAACCGGGCCGCGATCACTTTCCCTCCTGGCAGATCATGTGATACTTGCCTATCTGCTCCAAGTTGATTAGCCCCCGCAGCTTCCTGCCCCTCATCACCGGTATCACCGACAACCTCCGGGTGGTCATCTTCTTGAATATCTCGGATAGGGGCGCATCCTCGGTGGTGGTGATGAAATCCCTCTGCATCACGTCCCGCACCAGGGCCGACTTCTCATGTTTGTGCAGCGCCGAAAAGATGTCCTCCTTGGTTAAAATACCCACCAGCTCGCCATTCTCCAACACCGGAAAATCCTGCTGAAAGCCGTGGCAGATATTCTCCAGCACCTCTCCCACTGTCTGGTCCGGAGAGACGGTGTGCACCTCGGTGATCATGGCCACCCTGACTGAGGATTTGCCCAAAGAGGTCTTGAGCACCACCATCCTTTCCTCTCCCTCTGCTCCCAGATAGATGAATATGGCTATCAGGGCCAGCCACCAGTTGAAGAATATGCCGAAGAAGAAAAGAAGAATGGCGAAGCCCTGCCCCACGCTTACCGCTATCTTGGTGGCCCTCAGACCATCCATGCTTATGGCCAGAAGACCTCTCAACACCCTTCCCCCGTCCATGGGAAAGGCCGGGACTAAGTTGAACAAGCCCAGGATAAGGTTTATCCAGAAGAGGGTGGTTATTACATTCCCCTGAAAAACCGAAAATTGCCTGAAGCTCGTTCCCTGCCCCGCGGCTCCGGCGGCGAAAAAAAAGATCAGGGCCAGGCCCAGGCTGATTAAGGGGCCGATTAAGGAGATGGCGATCTCCTTCTTGGGATCCTCCGGGATGTCCTCCATCCGGGATACACCGCCGATGGGAAGCAGGACGATGTCCTTGACCTCGACACCATAGTGAATGGCCACCAGGCTGTGGCCCATCTCATGCAGCACCACGCAGAGAAAGATCAGGACGATGGATATGGTTCCGAAGACCGCGCCGGCCTGCCCGGCTTGTTTTGATCCTGCGAAGGCGATGAACAGAAGAAGCAAAAGGAAGGTGACGTGTACCCTGATGGGTATCCCGAAGAGCTTGCCGATTTGTAAAGACCATTTCATGGCCAACCTCGCTTTTGGAGGTTCAAGGATTCAAAGGTTCAAGGGTTCAAGAGTTCAAGGGTTCAAGGATTCAAGGGTTCAAGGGTTGAAATTCTGCCTACCTTCTTCTCCCTGGTTTTTCCACAGTCTGTGTCAGACCTCTACACGGCAGCCCGACCTTCAATCTGTATCAACTTCTCCCACCAAGGGGGAGGTGTTGAACTCTTCCCTCCCTTGATGGGAGGGAATTAAAGGGAGGGTGAAAGAGTGATCTTTTGTCACCCTCTCCCACTTTCCCTGTTTACTTCCACCGTCTGTGTCAGCCCACTACCCAGCAGCCCGACCTACAGTCCGCATCAACTTCTCCCACCAAGGGGAAGGCGGGGGGCTCTTCCCTCCCTCGATGGGAGGGAATTAAAGGGAGGGTGAATGAGCGGCCTTTGTCAACCTCTCCCTTGATCCTTACTCCGCCTGCGACGCTACGAACTTCTGCCGTTTATGACTTCCCCTTTTCCTCCTTCTTGGCTTCTTCTGTTGCGCCAAAGGCTTTCAGATTCTCTGCATACTGCTTCAGTTGCTTGTCCACCAGAAAATTGACGGAGCCCTCTTGGTAAGTTCCGTCCGGCTTTTTTTCTCCCGCCTTCACCCCGGTGAGAATCTCGATCCCCTGATCTATGGCCTGGATGGGATAGATGTGGAACTTGCCCTGTTTGACCGCATCCACCACTTCGTTTTTCAGCATCAGATCCTTCACGTTCTGATGAGGAATGATCACTCCTTGTGTGCCGGTCAGACCCTGCGCTTCGCAGACGTGATAGAAGCCTTCGATCTTCTCGTTGACCCCGCCGATGGGCTGAATCTCTCCCTTTTGGTTGACCGAACCTGTTACCGCTACGTCCTGCCTCAAGGGCAGACCGGAAAGGCTGGAGAGGATGGCGTAGACCTCCGTGGATGAGGCGCTGTCGCCCTCCACCCCGGAGTAGGACTGCTCGAAGGCTATGCTGGCGCTCATGGACAGGGGCTTGTCTTGGGCGTACTTGCCCCGCAGGTATCCGCCCAGAATCAGCACCCCCTTGTTGTGTGTGCGCCCGGAGAGATCCGCCTCCCTCTCGATGTTGATCACCCCGGCTCTTCCCATGGAGGTTCTGGCCGTGATTCGGGTGGGTTTGCCAAAAGCATACTCGCCCATATCGTAAACCGAAAGGCCGTTTATTTGTCCGACAACCTTTCCCTGGGAGTCTATCATGATGGTGCCGTCCTCGATCATCTCCTGAATCTTGTCTTCCACCCGGTTCACCCGATGAATCCATTCCTGGATGGCCTTCTCTACGTGCTGCTGCATGACCACCCTGCTTTTGGCATTGGATGCCCAATAGCTTGCCTCACGGATTAAGTCTGCGATGACGGTGAAACGTGTGGTGAGCTTCTTTTGACTGCCCGCCACCCTCACCCCGAATTCGACCACCCCCCCCACACCGCTTCTGTCGAAGGGTAGAAGTTTGTCCTCCTCACAGATTCTCTTTATGAAGCAGGCATACTGATGGACGTTCTGCTCGTCCACAGGCATAACCGAGTCGAAATCGGCCTTCACCTTGAAGATCTTCCTGAAATCATCGTCCAGATGATAGAGCAGATGGTAGAGGTAATCGGTTCCGATAATGACTACGTCCACCTTGATTTCGATGGGCTCCGGCTTCATGGCCGAGGTTCCCAGAAGGTAGAAAGGATCATAAGCACCGATCTCCACCTCCCCGTATTTTAAGGCCTTCTTGAGGGCTTGCCACGATCCCGGTTCGATCAACAGGTCCAGCGCGTTGACCACCAGGTATCCCCCGTTGGCCTTAAGATATGAGCCCGCTTTGATTCTGGTGAAATCGGTTCTCCACATGCCGGCTCGATCCGCCACTCGCTCGATAGTTCCAAACAGGTTCTTGTAGGTGGGATTGGTCTCGACTATGATGGGGACAGTCTTGGCCTCCGAGTTGTCCACCACCACGTTCACCCGGTATTCCAGGAATTCGTCTTCGGGCTTGAGAAACGGAAGGCCGGGAAACGGCATGTCCGGCGTCTTGTCCTTCGTCGGCTTGAACCGGTCCAGGTTATCGATTAGACTTTCTCCCAACTCGTCCAGATAGGTCTGGATCTTTTCGTTGTCGTACTTGGCTTTTACGTCCTTGATCATCTCCTTTATCAGGGGAACGATCACCTCCCGGTCCAAAGCCGCCAGAGCCTTCTCCAGTTCCTTTACGATTTCCTTGCCCTCCTTGAAGACGTCCTCCATCAGGCTGGCCAAAGCCTCGTACCGGGTCTGCAGGTTATCGAGTTTCTCCTTGGGAAAATTGCCGTCCCGGACCTGCTTGGCCAGCTTAGCTAACGGCGTGGGCTTGCCTTCGATTACCGGCTGAACGTCCGGCTTGACATAAGGACCCATCTGGATCTGGACCAAGGCGAAGCCTTCCTTTTTCACCTGTTTATCGAACTCCTCCAAAATAGCCTTTTGCCCGTCTTCGGATTCCTTGACCAACTCTCTTCGCTTCTCCTTGTAAGCCTCGCTTTCGAACACCGAGGGGATGTTCTTCTTTAAGGAGCTGATCAGGTTCTCCATGTCTTTTGCAAAAAGCCTCCCTTTTCCCGCGGGCAGGCTTATCACCCTGGGCATGTCCGGGTTTTTGAAGTTGTTGACGTAGCATTTGTCGTCCGGAATGTTTCCCCGGGTTTCCAACTTTTCCAGAAGATGCTTGATGGTGGTCATCCTGCCGGTTCCCACGAAACCGGCCACGAAGATGTTGTAGCCCACGCTTTTGATGTCCAGCCCCAGCTTTATGGCCTTGACCGCGCGATCCTGCCCGATGATCCAATCACATGGCTCGACGTCGTCGGTGGTTTTCATTCCCAGCTTGTCCACCGGGCAGCGCCAACGAAGCTGCTCTACGGGGAGTTCCTCGAATTTAAGATCGTCCGTCATGTTCATCACACTCCTTCGATTACCATACCGATAAGTTGACAGTAGCTATCAGATTCGGCTTTTCCTTCGAACGTCAGCCTTGGCCCTGGTCGGACTTTCTCTCTTCCGGCGCACTCGAAACGGGGTCCGGCTCTGTCCGGGCCGGTTTCTCCGACTCCAAAATCTTGCTCACCATCTTGCCGGCCACCTCCTTGCCGCCCAGGCCGAAGGCTAAGGCCAAGCCGAATGCGATGGCGGCTATGATTATCAGAACCGAGTTGACCAAAATGTGAGTGGCCACTCCCAGCTCCTCCATGGCCATGGCCACCGAAAAGAATATCACCAGATACTGCACTACGGTGGCGATCAGATCCTGATGGGCCAGGCCGTAGTTTGCCGCCGCCACCCTCACCACCCCCCTGAAGAAGGAGGCCAAGAGCACTCCGATTATTATGATGATCACCGCCGCGATAAGATCGGGAATGAAGGAGATCACCCGGTTCAGGGCGTCCTGGACCAAGGTGAAGTTCAACACGTCGGCCGCCAGGTAGATGAAAAACAGCAGTATGATCCAGAAGAACATGGTTCCCAGAATGTCTGCTAAGGAATGCTTGATGTCTCCCCGGGAGAGAAACTTGGACAGCCCCGATCTTTGGCTGAACCTATCTAAGCGTACCGCCACCAGCAGCCTTATCAAAGCGGCCTTCAGCAGCTTGGCCACCAGCCAGCCCAAAAGCAGTATCACCAGAGCCCCCAAGAGGGAAGGAAGCAGGTTGATTATCTTCTCACCCGTCTCCTTAAGCGGTTCCAAGAATAACTGTCTGGGGTCCATTTCTCATCCTTTGTTTTTTTAGTTGATCGCCATCCTCCTAAAACTGCCCCGATCCGGTACAGAAAGAGGCGCGTCGATTTATATTGCCGACCAAGACTTGCCGGCTCGAAGATCGCTTCCGGCTAAGTCGGCTATTTGACTACAGCCTTCTTTCCGGCTATGATTCTCTCAAACCATGACCTCTTCTGTGATTGAAACCTTTTGAAGGTTATCATGGGAACCGCTATCTGCTCGGCGACCTTCTGCGGAACGGAGGTGAAAAGAAGCTGCTCCAAGCTGCCTCCCTTGCTGGCCCCCATGAGAAGAAGATCGCCCTCCCGCACTTCTCCCACAATGGCCTCATTCGGCTTGTCGGCTTTGAGTATCCTCCGTTCGCCCTTGACCTTAAGGTTGGCTTTATCGGCAAAGGAATCCAGCCATCTTCTGGCCTGAGTTTCGTCGTCGCCGGTGGCGTCACCGGGGAGCGCGTGCAGCACCAGAAGCTCCGATTTGAACCTGTCCAGCAAAGCCGGGCTCAGCTCCGCCGCCAGTTGAGAGTTGACGTTATCCGTGGCGGTGATCACCACCCGCTTGATCTGATCCATCTTCTCCCCCTGCACGATAGCCACGTTGCAGGGCGCCTCCTTAAGCACCATATCCACCACGGTGGTTAATATCTTCTCTAAAGTCTTCTCCGGCCCGGTGCGTCCCATGATGATGAAATTACAGTGTTCCTCCTTGGCCGTTTCCAGTATTCCGTGGGACAGGCGGTGACTCAGCTTGATCATCTTATCGAACTTCACCTTCTCCTGCCGGGCGATGTTCTCGGCCCTGGAGAGGAGGAGCCTTTGTTGGGACAAATCCGCCAGGCCTTTCTTCAAAGGAGTTCCCCGGGGCACCTCCACCACATTCAGAGCGATAATCTCTCCGTCGAACTTCCTGGCCACGGCGCAGGCAATTCCCATAAGTATTCCCACCGTTTTGGGATTGGCCAGGGGCACCAGGATCTTATATTCTTTTCTCTCCTGTCGGGCCAAAATCTCCGTGAGTCGCCGGTGGCTTTCCACCTCCTCCTTCTGTCCCTTGGAGTAGACCAAGTAAACCAGGCTGCCCAAACCCAACCACCCGGCGCCTAAAAGATAGGTGCGCGGGCTCATAAAGGCCAATATCAGCATATTACAGCCGATGGCCAAAAGCGGTATCACCGGGTGCCAGGGCAGCCTGAAAGGACGCTTGAGACGGGGAGCTTTCTTGCGCAGCATGATCACGGACAGGTTCACCAGAATCAGAGCAAACAGATAGCAGAAGTTTGCCAGGTGAGCCACGAACTCTACCTCGCCGGAGAGGGTGAAGAGCAGAATGACCGCTCCCACCGCGGCGATTGCCGTATAGGGTGTTTTGAACTTGGGGTGCAACCTGAATATTTTGCCTGGGAGATATCCATCCCTTCCCATGGCGTAAGTCTGACGCGCTGCCGCCATGACCGTGGCATTCAAGGCGGATGTGGTGGAGAGAAGCCCGGCGATCAACACAAAGAGAAGCCCGTAACCTCCCAGGACCTGCTGAGCTATCAGCACCAGCGGAGCGGCGGAGGTGCCCAGGGTCTGGTAGTCGAGAATTCCCACCGAGACCAAGACCACCGCCACGTAGATCAGCGTAGGTATCAAAAGGGAGAGCAGAATCGCCTTGGGCACGGTCTTGGTGGGATTCTTGATCTCCTCCGAGGCGCTGGAGATCAGCTCGAAGCCGAAAAAGGAGATGTAAATCAAAGCCGTGGCAGACATTATGCCGGTGAATCCCAAGGGGGCAAAGGGGGTGAAGTTCTCTGTCTTGACGAAACGTAAGCACAGTGCGATGAAGACAAACAGCATCAGCACCTTGGCGATGGTGAAGAAATTCTGGGTCTTTCCGCTCTCCTTGGTTCCTTTCACGTTCACCAGCAACAGAAGCAGAGCCAACCCGAAAGCGCTGAACTTGATGGGGGGAGAGACCTTTATCACCAGATCCAGAAGCGGATTGAAATGTTCGGCAAATCCCAGGGCATACAGAGCACAGGCCACCACGCTGCCGAAAATCAGGGCCCAGCCGCACAGGAAGGCGATGTATCCGCCCAGCCCCTGATGGACAAAGGTGTAACCGCCTCCGGCCAAGGGTATGGAGGAGGAAAGCTCGGAGTAGGAGAGGGCGGTGAAGAGGGTCATCAAACCGCACAGCACGTAGGAGAGGGTGGCTGCCGGTCCGGCTATTCCCGCCGCCATTCCGCTTAAGATGAATATGCCCGCTCCTATCATGGCCCCCACCCCCAGCGTGGTGGCCTCCAAAAGGCCCAATTCGCGGCTGAACTTTATCTCCGCCTCGGGCGTCTGGGCATTGACCGGTTTAACCTTGTCCATCAAGCAGATGTCTCCCTTTTTGATGTCGAAAATAGATGGAGTCGTGCAGTTTTAGTCGCCCGATTCCGCTATGGAAATCGAGCAACTGTTCATCCCATGATTTTCGAAAAATATATCATATCCGATTCCGATTTCAATATCAAAATGCTGATCCGAACAGATTCTAAAGGCTCAATCCCCGAAACAGGTTCCCACGGCTCTGGCGGCCTGGACTAAGGGCAAATCGGGTGTCACCTTCTTTTGCTCGGCGATGGCGGACTTAATGGGCACGGAGGTAACTTCAGTTCCCCGCAGACTGACCATGCGGCCGAACTTCCCGCCATATACCAGATCCACCGCCGCCTTTCCGAACTGGGTGGCCAGCACCCGGTCGAATTGGGTGGGCGTTCCGCCTCTCTGCAGGTGCCCCAGGACGGTTACACGCGTCTCCAGGCCGGTGAGGTTTTCGATCTGCTCGGCGATACGGTAGGTTACCCCGCCCAGCCGGACCGGCTCGGCGCTGCCTTTGACGGTTCTCTTGACCACCAACTCCGATCCGCCCAGCTTCACTCCTTCGGCCACCACCATTATGCTGAACCTTTTGCCCAGCTTGCTGCGCTTTTCCAGCTCCTGGCAGACTTTGTCCATGCCGAAGGAGATCTCCGGAATCAGGACCACGTCTCCCCCGCCTGCCACTCCTGCATGTAAAGCCAGCCAGCCCACATACCTTCCCATGACCTCCACGATCATCACCCGGTGATGCGATTCGGCCGTGGAATGAATCCTGTCGACGGATTCGGTGGCTACCCCGACTGCCGAGTCGAAGCCGATGGTGTAATCGGTTTCCTGCAGGTCGTTGTCGATGGTCTTGGGTATGCCCACCACCGGAATTCCCAACTCCTGAAGCTTGTGAGCAACGCTGAAAGTCCCGTCGCCGCCGATGCAGACCAAAGCGTCCAATTCCAATTTACCGAAGTTCTCCAGCACCTGTTTTGAGACGTCCTTCTTATCCTCGCCGTAGGCGAAAGGATCGGCCCGATTGTTGGTTCCCAGGATGGTGCCGCCCAATGTCAGAATTCCGGAGACGTCTTCCCAGTTCAGCTTCCTGGTCTGAGCGTGAATCAGGCCGTCAAAACCATCCTTGACTCCTATTACCTCGGCTTGGTGAGAGAAAGCCGTCTTGGCCACCGCCCGGATGGCCGGGTTGAGCCCCGGACAATCCCCACCTGCGGTCAGGACCCCGATCCTCTTCTTCCTTCCCATGGACGCTCCTTTCGTCTCTTGAAGCTCATAATAGCCGATAGCCCGGAACATATCAAGAAGATTCTTGGAAAATCCGAAACGCTCTCTGCGTGAGCGCATCCAGGCCCCAACTCTGTATTCCGAAATACGAAACCAGAACCTAACTTCAGTTAGGTTATGGCCATGATCACACTGATCATTCACCGTGGGACGCGCAACAGAAACCGTCCCGCCACCGGCGGGGAGCCCTTGTTACTGAGGCCACCGGGATTGAATCCCGGTGTCTCTTTTCGGGATGCAATCCCGGCCAACTCTCAAACGGACGATTTCGCCTGAGACGATCCTTTGAACCGCATAGTTCAGGGCAAACTGGGACGCTGCATCTTGCCCATAGGTTCTGGCCACATCCACACCGAACATTAATATGAGACCAGAACCTAACTTCAGTTAGGTTCTGCCTACATCCACGCTAAATGTCAATCCTAAACCAGAACCTGACTAAAGTCAGGTTCTGGTTATATCTACATCCGACCATCCGTGGCGTGATGGAACGGACTGTGGGGCAAATAAAACTTGCCAGAGCTTGTGTCCATCCGTATATTTGAGGCGAAAGGAAGGATTTTCATGAAAAATGTGGTGGTGCTCGGTTCGACCGGTTCTATCGGGCGAAACGCCCTGGAGGTATTGTCCAACTTCAAGGAGAAGTTCTGCGTTTTCGGGCTTTCGGCCAACAAGAACGCACGCCTGCTGGAAGAGCAAATCGGCCGGTTCAAGCCGAAAATTGCCGTGATCCACGATGAGCAGGTCTTCCGGAATTTCCCCGGAACCGATGACGTGGAATTACTCTGCGGAACCGACGGCCTCAGAAACTTAAGCTCCCATCCCAAGGTGGATCTGGTGATAAACGCCCTGGTGGGATCGGTAGGACTTCTGCCCAGCCTGGAGGCCGTGGAGAGCGGTAAAATCCTGGCCATCGCCAACAAAGAATCTCTGGTGATGGCGGGCCAGCTTCTGATGCAGAAAGCCAAAGAGAAAAAAGCACAGATCGTGCCCATCGACAGCGAGCATTCCGCCATCAAGCAATGTCTTCTGAGCGGAAATAAAGAGGAGGTCAGAAGGCTGATTCTGACAGCCTCCGGCGGCCCGTTTTTGAAGACCGGTAAAGAAAAACTGACCGAGATAACCGTGGATGAAGCTCTTTCTCATCCCACCTGGGACATGGGAAAGAAGATCACCATAGACTCTGCCAGCCTGATGAACAAAGGTCTGGAGGTCATCGAGGCCCGCTGGCTGTTCGGAATCCCCGCGGATCGGATCAAGGTTCTGATCCATCCCCAATCCATCGTCCATTCCATGGTGGAGTTCGTGGACGGCTCGGTGATGGCTCAGATGAGCGTGCCCGACATGAAGCTTCCCATCCAGTACGCTCTGTTCTATCCGGAGCGTGTTTCCAGCAACAACACCCGGCTGGATTTAAGCAGAATCGGAGAGCTGACCTTCCAGGAGCCGGATATGGACAAATTTCCCTGTCTGGGACTGGCCTATCAAGCCCTGAACGTGGGCGGAACCGCTCCGGCGGTTCTGAATGCGGCAAACGAGGTGGCGGTGGGCGCGTTTTTGGACCACCAGATAGCCTTCACCCACATCGAGAAAGTGGTTCGGGAAACATTGAGCCGGCATCAGGTGAAATCGTCTCCCGGATTGGACGATATTCTTAAAGCGGACCAATGGGCCAGGCAAACCGCAGAGGAGCTTTGCTTTAAAAAAGAGATGAGAAAATGACCACATTGGTTGCCACCATATTCGTACTGGGCATCCTGATATTCTTTCACGAGCTGGGCCACTTTGTAGTTGCCAAGAGATCGGGAATCAGGGTGGAGAAGTTCTCGCTGGGCTTTCCCCCCAAGATGATCGGGAAGAAGATCGGCGACACGGAGTATTGCGTCTCCTGGATTCCCCTGGGAGGATACGTGAAGATGGCGGGCGAGGACCCGTATGAGTCCAAGATCGAAGGCAAGCCGTATGAATTTGCGTCCAAGCCCGCGGGAATCCGGGCTATGGTCATCGCTGCCGGCCCCATCATGAATCTGGTGCTGGCGATTTTCATCTTCTGGGGCATAATTTTCTTCCGGGGAAAGCACGAAATACACGACGACACCAACCAGGTAGGACTGGTGGCAGCCGGCGAGCCTGCCGATCTGGCCGGAATCCAGCCGGGCGATGCGATCGTCTCGGTCAACGGAACCAACGTAAGCACCTTCTGGGAGATGGCCGAGATAATCTACCAGCACGTGGAGGAGCCGGTGGAAGTCAAATGGGTGCGCGACGGCCGGGAATTCACCGCCCGGATCACCACTTTCAAGGACCGGGTGCTGGATGAGAACGGTGAGATCAAAGAGGTGGGGAAGATCGGCATCGGACCCAGCTACACCACGGTCAAGGTGGGATTTTTCAACTCTCTTTTTGACGCGGTGGATACGGTGTGGTTCATCCTGGTGGAGTCGATCAAGTTCATAATCGGGCTTATCACCGGCGCCGCTTCGGCGAAGCTTCTGGGTGGGCCGATTTTCATAGCTCAAACCGCCGGAGAGACGGCAAAGTCCGGCTTTGTCAACCTTCTGTCTTTCATGGCTCTTCTTTCGGTCAATCTCTCGCTGATTAATCTCCTTCCCATTCCGGTATTGGACGGCGGGCATCTTCTTTTCTTAAGCATCGAGAAGCTGAAAGGCTCACCCTTGAGCCTAAAGCAGCGCGCCACCATGCAGCAGATCGGCTTGGTCTTCCTGATTCTTACCATCATCTTCGTAACTTACAACGACCTTCTGCGAGCCATCAGATAAAGTTCTGATAACCGGAAACGCGACGCCTACAAAAACGGCATGAGTAGGGGTTAGATTTATCGAACCCGATAGTCGCGTAGATACTGTCTTTCATGTCAAGGGTTGATAGTTGGGATTGAAGGGCATGCGTT
>CAYMNI010000001.1:0-53930 GCA_964391755.1 uncultured Ignavibacteria bacterium | reverse complement strand
AGATCAGCCCGTAGCCCAAGACTATGCTGACGTACATGAAGAACATGCCCCAGATTAAGATCTGAAGGCAGGGGATGGACCCGGCAAACTCGGTTCCGTAGATAAGGTTGATTACCGGACCGGCCAGAATGGTGGTTCCCACCGAGAAAGGGAGAGCCAAGCCGAACATCAGAACGGCCGATTTCTCCAGAAATCTATTGAACTCCAACCGGCTTGCTTTAGAGATGCTGGCCATCATGGGAAAGAGGGCCGGAACCACGACCGATGGGATCATCTTACCTGCCTGGACCAGACGATTGGCTGCGCCGTATATGCCCACCACCTGATCGCCCTTGATCTTGGAGAGAAGCACCGTATCCACGTTGACATACAAGCCGGTGAAGACCAGCATCAGAGCGAAGGGGACGGATTGTCTCAGAATCTCCTTCCAGAAGCTCCAATCGATCTTTGCCTTCACCGGTATGAATCTTTTTTTAATCACAAACCAAGAGAACAAGACAATCACCACTCCCACCAGAATCTGGCTGTATCCCACACCGTATATGCCCAGGCCCAAGAAGACGGCCGAGAACCCCAAAGCGAAACACAGAAGATTCTGGACGATGCCGATCATCGACTCATACTCGAATTTTTGAAAAGCATGAAAGAGCCACCTCATGCCGCCGGAAAGGGTGTTAAGAAGTGCTGCCATTCCGATCAAGAGAACCAGCCTGACGTTATCCCAAGGGTAACCCATCAGCTTGATCAGGAGCATGGTGAAGGCAAAGGCAAAAAGCCCCAGCACCATTTTAAGGGTGACCAGATTGCTGAGGTACTTCCCCGCTAACTCCTTATCTTTGGCCACGTTCCGGACTGCCAGGATGTTCAATCCCAGGTCGTTTATCACGGCAAACATGGCCACGAATGACAGAGCGAAGGTGAATTTACCCAGTTCGCCGGGGCCTAAGTGTCTCCCGATCAGAATGAAAAGGAGGAAATAGAAGAACTTCCCCAGGACTGTGGATGCCCCCAGGGCGCCGGAGTTTTTCAGTATGACTCTGGCCCGGCTTTCTCCTGTCCCTTCCGTCGGAAAGGCACTTGTTTGTTTGTGTGACGAATGCTCATTCATGTCGAAGAACCGATGTCGATTTGTCCTGAGGTTTATCCGGGCATAAAGCAGCGGACAGCATCTGGCTGCCGGTTCCCTTTCTTGCCAGGATCTGTATGTTCTCCAGGAATGGCTCGGGATCGAAACCCAAACCGGCCAATAGGCGGGCCTTCAAAGACGGCACTCCGCTTAGCTGGTCTACTCTCAAACCCGACTGGTGATAAGTGGACTGAATCTCTCCGAACCCCTGAGCTTCCAGTTGACCTTTGACCGTGGAAAAATCCAAGCCCCTCCGGGATTTGTCGGTTATGTTATGGAACTCTGCCTTGGCTTGAGTCTCCATCAAATCCGGCCTGATCTTAGCGAAGTCGACCGGGTCGCTCTTGGAATCCTGCGTCTTTAGAACAAGCCTGAGCTTGTGTTTCAGCGGTCGGATGCCTTCGAACACGCCGTGTACCAGCTGGTAGATTCCCCATGCGAATTTTCGGTCGGTGGGCAGAGGTTTCCTGACAGGATCCCAATCCGAATACAGATACCCGCCGGCCTTCAGAACCCTGCTCACCTGCCGGAACACCAGATGGTAGTCATAGATGTGGTGCAACACCGAGAAGACGGAGACCACGTCGAAGACCGAGGCTTTGAAAGGCAAAAACAGAGTATCCGCCTGTACCGCCTCCAGACCGTTCCGCCTTGCCACTTTCAACATGTTCAAAGAGACATCAACCCCGATGGCTCTTCCGAAATGCCTTTGACCCAGCTTAAGGACGTTGCCGGTACCACAGCCCAGATCCAGAAACAGGTTTCCTTTAGTCTTCCGAGCTAAGCTTTCCACGATCTGGTCCATTCTGCGCTGATTAGATTCGCTTTGATGAACTGTTTGTTCCACCTCGTCATCGTAGACCTCGGCCACGGCATCATAGTAGGTTATGTTGGCATCCCTCACCTCGGTATGTTTATTCTGCGACTCTGAGTCGGTCATCTCTTGTAACTTCTGCCTGTCCGAATGGGTAAGCATGATGGGGATGCCGTCTTTCACCGGATAGCAAACCCGGCAGCGCGGACACAAAAGGTCGGCTTGGACTATCTCCTCGCAACGGCGAGTACGAACCTGCATCTCCAGCGGTGTGGTTTGACACGCCGGACAAGCCAGGATCTCAATCAGACTCTCTTTCATTACTGGGTCCCCTTCTGGTGTGTTGGGTAAAGGCGAAATCCGTCTTGGATAATTTGGTAAGTCTCTCCGCCAAGTTGACGGCCCGGCTCACGCAGGCATCCATGTTGAGATACTCGAACTCCGAAAACCTGCCGCAGAGCCAGATACCCCGGCCGCTTACAAACCGCAGGACGGTCTGGACGTTTCTCTGGTAGTCCCGGTCATAGATCACATAAGCGTATTTGTTCCTCCTCACATGGGCAAAGCAGACCGAGCGTTTGTCGATCAGTTTCCTTTGGTGAAGGTTTCCTACCACCTCCCGCAACAACTCTTCGTCTTTTGTCTTCCAGACTGAATCGTTGCTTTTGGCAGTTATCTCCGCAACCAGCGAGGATTTTCCCGGCGGAGCGTTGTAGCCGCTGAACACATGCGGGAAGCCGACCCGGTTGAACTTAACGCCGGGTTCAGGAAAATAGACGGCAGTATACTTGGGAAGATGGTTTCCCTTAAGCCCCAGCATCACGGTGATAAGCGAGTTGTACTTCAAATCCTTCAGAGCCCCGGTGACCTTGGGGGGCACTCGGTTAAGCGCGCGAACCAGGTCAAAAATGGGGATGGTGGAAATCAGGATATCGTATTCTCGATTGACGTTACCGTCGGAGACCGTCCAGCCACCGTCAACTTTTGAAACCTTTTTTACTTCAAAGCCAGTAAGTACCGAGGACAAGCTGCCTTCCATGCCCTTTATCAAGGCCTGAATGCCGCCCCGCCGGGGATAGTAGAAATGCAGCTGATGAGTGTAACCTTCGGTGGGAATGCCCAGAGCGGATTTTATGACATCCTCTGCGGGTGGTCGGGGGACTCTTCCTTCCACCCAGTGAAGGCTCATCTTCTCCAGCGGATACTTCCATATTTTCCGGTTGTAAGGGATCAGGTACTTCTGCGCGATTCCTTTGCCGAAGGTGCCGTAGATCCACTCCCTGAAGTTCTTGGGCTTCACTCGGCGGTCATTCAGGTAATGGTACAGACATTCGAAATTGTCCTTTGGGGAAAGGTCCGAAAGTCCGTTCTCGAAGGGGTACTTGACGAAGTGGCCCTCAAAATAGATCTTATTTTCTCTCTTTTTCTCAAAGTAGTTTCCTCCCAGAACCTTCAGCATGAAGTCGACGGCCTGGTCATCTTGAGAGTAGATTATGTGAGCGCCACCATAATCGAAGGTGAAGCCATCCTGCTGGATGCTTCTGAGCAGGCCACCACACTCCGAATTCTTCTCCAGAATCTCGGTCTGGAACAGCCGGGGGGTTTTTCTCTTTAGGCAATAGGCTATGGTCAATCCGGTGAGACCTCCACCCAGGATTCCCACTCGCAGAGGCCTAGATCTGCCTTTTTGGAGGGAATTCAGGGTGAATGCCCCTGACGGATTTTCAGATTTTTCCGCTATGTAGGAGGATCTTTTTCTCATCAAGTGCTGTTGTTGGACGTTACATCGGGCCTTGGGCAGAAGGAGAGAATCGGGATACAGGTCTACCGCTTCTCTACCGGACTGGAAACGGCAGCGAATACGGATTCAGACTTCCTTTACAGCCAAGGCCGTAATAGGCGTTTGCCGTCGTCTGTGGGTAGCAGTTGTGGGGACGTTAATCAAATGTGGGGACGTTAAGATCAATGGTTTTATCGACTCATCCAAGGAAAACCTTAACCTTCTTTTTGGAATACCCCATATGGTACTGCTTGGTATAGAGGCATCCGTCAGGGAGAGTTTTGATGTCAGGTGTTTTACTGAAGGTCGGCGCGAGTCACCCGGTCCCTGCCTGGGGCCGGAATAACTGCCGGGGAGGAGTAGAGATATGAAGAGTGTTACTTTGAGCGGGTGAACTTAAAACTGTACCTGCCTAATGGCCAGACCTTCTTGGCGGTTAGGTTTGGCCCTTAGTTCGATAGAGAGCAGCGACTGTGACATCGCCGCCCTACGAGTGAAGTTGCCCAGATCAGAACTCGAAACCCAAGGAGAAGCGATGCACGCTGGAAAGACGCGAGAAATCCGCCCAGGCATAGCTGATGTCGAGCTTGGTGTCCTTTCCGGTTTTGAGCTTCATTCCACCCCCCAGGGTCAAGCCCTCTTCCTCGTAGTTGAACTTGTAACCTCCGCGTAGAGAGAAAATATCCTTCCACAGATATTCGCCACCGAAACTTGCCTGCTGGACGTTGTCGTTGGGGTGTTTTGCTTCCGCGGTGACGGTGAATCTCGATTCCGGAGAGTCGATGAAGTCGTAGGCCATCCCGAACCTGAAAGTCAGAGGAAGATCATATGGATCCACCTGCAGTTTGGTATTATGGGAATAGTTCAGTTCCGGTCCTTCCAGTTTCATCTCCGGACCCAGATTGGAGATGTTCATTCCAATCCTCAAGTTTCTGAACCCGGTCAGAAACAGAGTGCCGAAGTCAAAAGCCAAACCGGAGGCGGTCTCCTCCGAGAGCCTCTCCCAAATGTACTTTCCGCTTATCCCTGCGGAGAACCTGTCGGTGAACTTTCTGGCATATCCCACGGCCAAGGCATAGGAGGAGGCGGTAAAAGTCTCTCCGGTCCCCTCCGGCTCCTCTATCGTGGTTACCTCCATGTTTCCCATGGTTAAGGCGGTAAGGCTGATGCCCAGTGCGCTGTACTCATCAACCGATCTCCCAAAACTGGCGTGGTTGAGCTGAACGTCCGAAATCCAGTCTACGTTGGTGAGAACCAGGTTTGAGGAAGATATCTCGGTCAGCGCTGCAGGATTCCAGTACATGGCATAAGCGTCGTTCACGCAGGCGACCGACGCTTCCCCCATGGCTACGTATCTGGCTCCCATGCCGATCTTGAGGAATTGTGCTCCAGCCGTTCCCACCCGCGAGAACTCTCCGGAGCGGGCCGGGCTGGTCAGACAGAAGATCAGCAGGATGAGCAGCAGACCAAAGGACCTCGATTTCATGTTTTCTCCCCCTTCTTTTGCAGGATTCAGCTGTTTAAGTCTCCTCATAGCACGGTTTTTCATCTCCCGGGTTAAGCCGCACGGAAGACTGTTGACAATACCCCATCATATATTCTTCCTTCTGCGTCGCCCATCCGGCTGGCCGGTTTGATTGAATCATTTGATCACTACAAACTTGCCCAGCTTCTGCCCGTACTCGGAGTCCACGTGATAGAAATACACACCGGGAACGATTCCCTGCTGGTTCTTGTTCAGCAGGTCCCAGTCCTCGGTTCCGGTTCCGTTGTCATGCCGGATGGCCCTCACCAGGTCACCGGCCAAGGTGTAGATTCTGATGGTGCACCGGTCTGGAAGATGGGTGAACTGCATCTTTCTGATGCCTTCGGTGACCTCCCACTCGGCACATGCTATGTAAGGATTGGGCACCACCTTAATCTCCCCCAGCTCTTCCTTGGCCTTCCCCGCATCCACTCCTCCCGACTGGAACACGAACTCGTCATCCGCCCCATTCAGCTTGGCGCCTTTGATTTGATACACGTCTCCTACGGAGTATTCGGTATCGGTAGGGGAAAAGGCGAAGAACCAGGAATGATAGTAGGGAAAAGCTTCCGGATGCGGCTCCCCATCGTAGGGCAGGTTGACTATGTCCAGGTAATCTAAGTGATGCACGTCCCACACTCCGTTATGTGCCTGGTCATAAACCTCCACCAGCACCTGCTGGTTGGTGGTGGTGTTCCACACCTCGAAGGGTACCCATACCGGGGTGATGTCGTCAAAGAAACTGTAAGCCTGAGATCCGTCCTGGGTGAACCTGAACTCATAGGTGCATCGGAAGTGCACGTCGCCTCCCATGGGGAAGCCGAAGAGCTCGTTCATACTTCCCAAAAAATACTCCATGTGCAACGTGCTGCTGCTGGAGGTGCCAAATTGAGTCTGACCGTAACCGGCCGGCTCTCTCTCTCCGTTGGTGACGATTACCTGCATACCATCCACCACCGGGTAGTTTCCGGCATCCCCGGATTGATCCGTCTGGTTCCCGAGTACCGTGTCGCCGGTGACGTTATCGACAATATGCCAATAGGTGGCGAACGGATCTTCGGCGAAAACCACCCTGTAATCGTGATCGGTTAAGGCACTTTCGTCAAATACCGTGGGAACCACCGCTCCGTCGCTTTCCTCCTCGGATCCATAGTAATTGTGCTTGACCGTCGCATCGGGAGGAACATATCCGGCCGGATCGGTCCGAGGATAACAGAAGGCACAGTTGTAGTCCTCGCCCGGCCTGCCATAGGCCGTCTGAAGGGGATCGACGGGAACGGAGGTATCGCCTTGGTCGAAGGAGACCACCGAATACCAGTATTCTATCCCGTTGACAAGGCCGTCGTCTACGTAAGTGTGAGGAAGGATATCATCAGAATCCTCTCTCTGGAACATGGCTATGGGCACGTAATCCGGCCCCAGGCTGCCGTCTGAGTTCCTCACCAAATCACCCCAGGTTTCCCCCATATCGGTGCTTCGATAGATCTTGTATCCTTTGAAATCCTCCTCGCCGCTAAGCGGATCCACGGAAGACTCCGAACTGTTATCCCAGGTGAGCTTAATCCGTTGGTACCCCGGAGTGGCGACGAGTTTGGCCGGCTGGGGAGGTTCGGGTCCGATGAAATGGTTGTCGTAAACAGCCTGAGCCATGGCCGCATTAGCTTTCAGATCCTCCTCGTCATACCCGGCGATCAAGGCAAAGACGACACGAACGGTTTTGCCTGCGGACAGGTCTATTCCTCGGGTGCACTGGACGTAATACTGATCGGTAGGGGGGAGGCTTTGGTCGAACTGCTGGCTGTTGATGAACTGATATTTCCCCTCATCATCGGCCGGCAGTTGCTCCCATTGTCCGGTTCGGAAGGCAGTCATGCCGATATCATCGGGAGTCTCGATGTATTTGGTTCCCATAACCCCGGTTTTGACCAGAGGACCCCAGCCCTCATCGTAGCCGTCCTCATCATAGGTCCAGGCGAGGTTCAGGGAGGAATCGAACGCTACTAAGTCTCCCAACCTGCCGTTTTCGAAGGTTCCGGTGACCATTCCTCCCACGTCGAAGTCGCAATAAAGTCCAAAGGCGAAATCCGAATAGTCGTCGTCCGAGATGTTCTTGATTTCCAGCACCACGAAGAAATAGTCCTGATTGTAGTCGTAGTTCCATTGATAGATGGTCTGGGCAAGCTCCAGGCCCAGAGTCGCAGCGCCGCTATTGCCATCCGAGAACCGGTAGTGGCTCTCCTGAAGGGAGACGGGTCCTGCCTCCACCGTGCCAGAGGCGAAGGTCCAAACCTGATTGTACACCCATTGTTCGCTCTGGCTGTCCCATACCCTCCACCCGTAAGCTGGCTTCCCGATGCCCAACCCCAAGGTGTCGGAGGGGTCATAATCATAGGAGGTAGTATCCGTGGACAGGTGGATTCTGTAACTCTCCTGGCCCCCGATGATGGAAGGCAGGGGCATGAAGTCATCATCCGTGTTGGCCACCACCGTATCTCCGTTGGGCTTGGTAGCTCCCATCCAGTATTTGATCTCCGCTAAGTAATTACGCTCAGATCCTTTGGGCCACTCGCCCGATGGCTTTCCCAGATGGCTCTGTCCTCCGATCCAACCCCAATTTTGGACGGTGGTGGCGATGTTGCCCTTGTTGTGGATGATCTGATCCTGAACGTTGGTTGGGGGTTCTAAGCTCGCATGATCTTTGGAAATACTCTGTGCCCACGGGAGCAAGAGCAAAACCCCCACTAAAAGGACGGTTTTTCTTCCGAGCATTTAGTTACCTCCTTGGCTTTTTAGAAGACGAATTCGATTCCCCAGCGTAAGGTGCGAGGAGCATCATAGTTCTCCGGATCTTTGGCCAGAAGACGATAGTAACGGTTGACGTCCTCAGCAGTCAGCGGACCTTCTCCATCCGGATCGGCCGTCAGCTCATAGTGATATCCGTCATCGTCCGGTTTGCCGGTGTTGGAGTAAACC
Source organism: uncultured Ignavibacteria bacterium (assembly GCA_964391755.1). GTDB lineage: Bacteria > Zixibacteria > MSB-5A5 > MSB-5A5 > SM1-73 > SM23-73-3. Next base: position 45,712 of record CAYMNI010000001.1, on the reverse strand, counting down.
CTCAGGACGTTTCTCCGATCGAACAGATTGACCACTTCGGTGAAGAAGGAAAGGTGAAGATCCTTATCCCCGAAAAGATAGAAATCCTTGTTGAATTTGAGATCGACCTGATAGGTGGCAGGCATTCTTCCCTCGTTTAAAGCACCCACCCGGTTTCCCTGATCGTCGGTTTTGGTGTAAGGCATGCCACTGCCGTATTTGGACAACACGTTCAATCCCCACGCTCCCGTAATCGGAACGCCCAGGAGGTTTCCTTTCCAGTCCCGGGGCACCCGGTAGTCCAAGTCGATGCTGAACGTATGCCGCTGATCGAAGTCCAACGGATATTCTCTTACCGGCCACACCGGAGCGGTGGTTCCCAGAGTGAAGTAGTCGTAGTATCCTTCGTAAACGTCGGAAGCGTTTCCTTTGGCAATCATGTAAGAGTAGTTGAAGGTGCCGGATAGATTACCCCGAGTCGGCCTTTTGGTCAATATCACGTCTACTCCCTTTACCGTTCCGTAGTCGGCGTTGATGATTTGGGTATAGGAGCCGCCGGCATATACCACTTCCCGAGTGGAGGCCAGATTGTTCAAATCCTTGTAATAGGTGGTCAGTTTCATGGTGAGGTCGTTGGTGAGAGCGTGGTTTAAGCCCAATTCGTAGGCTATGCTCTTTTCCGCTTGCATGTCCGGGTTGCCCACCACGGGATAACCGGTGGTGAGGTCTGACTGGAGATTGGTGAACATGTATTGGTACGCCGGCACCTGGAAGTAATAACCGTAGCTGAAATGAACCACCGTCCGATCGGAGATGGGATGCGAGATGCCCAGACGGGGGCTGATCTGCATCTTGGATTCGGTATGGACTAAGTTTTCCTTGGTCACCGGATCATCCCAGTAGTCGACGTCTGCATCCAGGTAATCCAGACGAATTCCGCCGTTGACGATTATCTCCTTCAACTCGAGTTTATCCTGGAGGTAGACGGCAGCGTAGTTGGGATCCACCTCGTACTTTTCCCCGTATGGCCGTGTGTTGAAGAATTGCTTGTCGTCCCATCTCAGCCGATTTGCCCGGTACTCTCCGCCAAACTTGATCTGGTTATGTTTGTCGGCCTGGCTGATGAAGTCGAATCCCAGGCTGGTGTATTCGGACCGGCGATAGTGATATCGAGGGTAGTAGTCGGGTGCGATGGTGTAGCCGGTGTAGAAATATTCCTCCGCAGGGTTGTAGTTGTCGTCGTCTATGGTGCCCACGTAAACGCCGTCGGAGTTTTCCTCATAGCCGGGCCACTGGTCCCAGTAAAGATCAAACAGATGCTCCGGGGCTAACTTGTAGTCGGTGTAGAAGTGGCTCAGCTTAATCGAATAGAACGTATTACTGGAGGAGGGATAGGTTATTTTGGCTCCCAGGCTATAAGATTTGTTGCGTATTTTTCCCAATCCGTCCAGATTGAAGTCATAGGAGATGCTGTTCACGTCCCGGTGGCTGTACCTGAGAAGTTCCCGGCTGTAGTAGTTGCCGCTGAGAACCAGCTTGAGGTTGCTGACCGGTCGTAGGCTGATTTTTCCGGTCCCGGTGGTAATCTCCCTTTGGTTATGGGGAAGATAACCGTCGTTCCATATCTTCTCCCCCGAGAAGAAGAAGGTGGCCTTGTCGTTTCTTCTCAAGGTCAGAGGTCCCCCCAAGTTGAATATCAGAGAATGGTTGTTGTTCCTCTGCAGGTCTCCGTATTGGCCGGTCTGAACGTCGTAGGAATGAACCAAACCATCGTACGCTTTGATCTTTCCGGAAAAGGAGGAGCCTCCTTCTTTGGTGATGGCGCTGACCACACCCGAGAGAGCCTCTCCATATTCGGCCGTGAATCCTCCGGTGGTCAGGTTCAGTTCCTCCAGAGCTTCCGGAGATATCCGGGTTCCCGCATAACCCACAAGCGGGTCCTGAACGTAGATGTCGTCCAAGAAGTAGCTTACCGTGGCGTTGCGTCCGCCGCGCACGTGGAGCACACCCTCATCGTCAACTACGGTTCCGGCCATATTGGATATGACCTCTTGAATTCCTACGGCATTGGGGAGATTGTCCAGCTGTTCCCTTATCACCATATTGGTGGAAGAGGTCAGGTCTTTTTGAATGAGAGGACGCGTGGCCACCACGGTGACGCCGTCGCGCAGTTCCACCGGCGTGGAGCTCAATGCGAAATCCAAGGGAGTGGTCAGATCCAGAAGAACCGTTACCCGTGTCTGCATAACGGTCTGATAGCCTATAAGTGAGGCTTTCACGGTGTAGGTTCCCACCGGCACATTCAGAATGAAGTATTCCCCATCCTCGTCGGTGGAAGTGCCGATACTGGTTCCCTGTATGATCACGCTTGCGCCGGGCAAGGCTACTCCGCTCTCCGAATCCTTTATGACCCCGGCGATCTTCCCGGCAGTACCGGCCCAGCCGAGTTGGCCTGCCACAAGCACCAGCAGACCGGCTATGACAGCTGCCTTTGCAAGCCGCAGTCTTGGCTGAAGCAGATCGTTTTTGGTATTCAATTTGCGCCCTCCTCTTTTGGTAAAAGTACTTACTTGTACATCCTTATGGTCTGGCATTCTGCCTAGTTAAAGTGAGAGAACGTCCATACGAAACTGGTTGTTTCCCTATACCGGGGTGTACCATTTACTTGATCGTCTTTTCCCTTCAGAACTTTAGGTGACAAATACCGACATAGCCGTCGTCTCTTCCGGAGACTAAGAGTTCCCCATCCGGATTTAAAAGTCAGTCCCTGCGTTTCCTCCCTCTCCTGCCGTCTGATCACAGGGAAGCCCCACCCGAAAGCAGGTGCCCTGGCCGAGTTGGCTTTCCACGTCGATGGTGCCACCGTGAGCATCGATCAGCCTCTTGCATATCGACAATCCCATTCCGTGACCTGATTGTTTGGTGGTGAAGCCCCTTTCGAACACCCTTCGTTGTTCCTCCTCCGACATACCCTTTCCGCTGTCTTTGACCCAGATCTCGACGGTCTTCTTCTCCGACAGGTGCCGGGTTCCGACGGTGATGGTGCCGCCCTCTCCTTTCCTTTTCCCCATAGCATCGGCTCCATTCTTCAGGAGATTGTAGAGGACCTGCTGTATCTGGCCGGCATCCACCAGCAAATAGGGAATATCCGGTTCAAGTTGGACGTCAAACGATATATTCCGGAATAGGCTCTGGGGCTTGATGAAGACCAAAGTTTTCTCTATGAGATCGTTTACATCGCACTCGATTTTCTCGGCTTTCATGGTGGAGAAATCCAATAGACCCTCCGCAAATCCCTTTATCTTTTGGAGGTTGGATGATATGATGTCCAACTGCTTGTCAAGGGACTCGATCTGTCCCCGGTTGATCTTTAGGCTCAACAGTTCGAAGTTGCCCATGATCACTGTGAGATAGTTGTTCAGCTCGTGACCTATCTCGGCCGAGATCCTTCCCTGTGTGGCCATTCTCTCCAGGCTGATCACTTGCTCCTGAAGGTTTTGCAGCTCCCGGTAAGATCTCTGAGTCTCCAGCAGCAGGGTGAGATTCTCCATGGAGATGGCCGACTGGGTTCCCAGGATGGCCAGAACTTTGATGTCCTCCTCCGACAGCTTCTGCTCACCGGCGAATCCGTTGAGTACAATCATCCCGCTGGTGGAACCGGTCTTGCGCAGGGGGACGATGATTGATTCCTCTTCCGATTGTAGGAAATCGTCAACCATCGCAGAGTCCCGGAGTAGAGATAGAAGCTGAGAGAACAGGGGGTAATCCCCGACGTTCTGGATTTGGATGATGTCCTTGATCTGAGACCATTCCGACAGCACGCTTTCCTCAAGTTCTGCAGTTGCTTCCAGGAAGACACCCTGATTTAGATCCTTGACTCGGAGTATCTGAAGTTTCCGGTTTCCAGTCGTCCAATAGAGGATGATTCCGGTTCTCATTCGGCTCTGCATCAGAGCGAACTCCAAAGACAGCTTGAGCAGACTCCTGCTGTCGCCAGCAGCGTGCAGTATCCGGTTGAGGTCGAACAGCTGAGAGAGGCCTTTTTTTCTCCCATCCGCCATACTCTGAGTTCTCTTCTTTACGGCCCGGGCCACCGCACTCCTGATCTCCTGCAGATCGAAAGGCTTGAGTATATAGTCGTAAGCCCCTTCCTGGATGGCCCTCTTGGCCGTGTCCAGGCTGGCATATCCGGTCATGAAGATAGCTCCCATGGAGGGATCGATGGTATGGGCGGATTGGATCAGCTCCATCCCGTCCATCTCGGGCATCTTGATGTCGGTGAGGATGAAGTCGAATTTCTGCTGCTTCAACTTGTCCAGCGCCTCCATGGGTCTGGAGGTGCCGGTCACCTGATGTCCTTGGCTTCGCAGCGCGTCGCACGCCAGCTTTAGCATAATCTCTTCGTCATCCACCACCAGAATTCTGATGGGTTCGTCTTTGACAGGCATAGAACCTATTTCTCCCGGAGAATGGACGTTCCCACTTCCTCGATGATAGTCCTCATTTCCTTCAGCTCGAAAGGCTTGTGCATGCAGGTCAGGGCGCCCCGGCCTACCGCCTGCCTTGCCAGCAAGTCCGGATAGCTATCCATCATGGCCACCGGCAGATCAGGCTGTATTGCTCGAATGGCTACCAGCGCCTCCAGGCCGTTCATCCTGGGCATGTGCACATCCATAAAGATCAGCCCGAACGATTGACTCTTGGCTTTCTCTAAGGCTTCGACCCCATCCTCGGCCGTGGTCACCAGATGTCCGTCGTTGGTGAGAACCTCAAGCAGAAGCTTGCGAATTATGGGATCGTCGTCCACCACCAAGATTCTCATGCGCTTCTCCTGGTCACCGGTCACATATTCCGACGAGATTTCGACTTGCGGTCTCTCAGCGACCAGAGACGGAATGCAGATGGTCACTGGATATCGCTGTAAGCTTCTCCTCCGGAGCCGGCAGGAACACCGTAAACGTGGTCCCGCGGTCTTGCTCGCTTGTGACCTGGATCTCGCCTCGATGATTTTTGATCAAGCCATAGCTCACCGAAAGACCTAATCCGGTTCCTTCCCCCACTTTTTTGGTGGAGAAGAAGGGCTCAAAGATCTTGTCCATATTCTCCTGGCCAATTCCCACCCCGGTATCGGTGAAGCTTATCTCAATTCTCTTCTCATCTTTGTTCATCATCGTGCTTATGGTCAGGGTTCCTCCCTGGGGCATGGCATGAACGGCATTCAGGATCAGGTTGGTAAAGACCTGCTGTAGTTGGCTGGCATTCCCCTCAATCAGTGGCAGGCGTTCTTGCAGGTTCTGCAGCAGTCGAACTTTTTTCTTCTCTACCTGATGTTTGGTAAAGGAGAGAGTCTCTTTTATCACCTGGTTCACGTCCGTCGGCTCGAACTCCTCCTTGCGGGAAGCCCGGCTGAACTTCAGGAGGTTCTGAATGATGGACCGACACCTCCTGGTCTGCTGTTCTATGTCTCCGAGGTACTGCAGGAAGTCGGCGGAATCCTCCTGGCTGAACTGGCTGAACGGCTTCTGGTTGATCTTCTCCAGCGCAAACTGGGAGTATCCCAGAATTCCTCCCAAAGGATTGTTCAGCTCATGCGCCACACCCGCGGCCAGTTGCCCCACCGCCGCCATTTTCTCCACCTGAATCAGCTGCACCTGGGTCTCCTTCAGGCTTTTTAGGGCGTTCTCCAGGTCACGATTGGTCTTCTCCAGGTTACGGGTGTACTCCTGCACTTTTATTTCAAGCTGCTTCTGTTCGGTGATGTCTCTCATGGTCTCCAGAATATACTGCTCCCCCTTTTCATCCTGAAACAGGCTGGCGGAAAGCTCGAAATGGTGTCCTTGTGCGTCTTGGTCCAGATAGGTGAAGGTTTTCTTGCCCTTTACCAGAATCTCGTCGATGGGACACACCGGGCACTTCTCCTTTCTGCCCTTGAACTTCTCATAGCACTTTTCCCCGATCTGGTTCCCATATGTCTCGGTCAGGAACTTGTTCATGAACTTAATATTGCAGTCCTTATCCTCGATGATTATTCCCAGGTTGGGGGAGTGGATGATGGCCTCCAATCGATCGTATTCCACCTGCAGAAGCCGAGTAGTTTTCTCCAACTCAGCCGTCCTCTCCCTGACCTTTCTCTCCAATGTCCGGTTGTACTCCTCGATCTTCTCTCTGGACTCCTTCAGGCAGACGATCATGCGGTTGAAAGAAGACGCCAGAATCCCGATTTCATCCTGGGTGGTGACATTGACCATCTGATAGAGATTACCGCTGGCGACTCTCTCTGTGGCGCAAACCAACCTCTTCACGGGTCTTATGAAGATATTGACCAGAAATATCGTCAGGACGATTCCCACAGACACCACCAGCAATGTAATCAGAACCACGATCCGGGTCATATCGGCGATTTCCCGTCGCATGTCCTGAAGAGACATTCCCACGTTGGCGCTACCGATTACCTCTTCTCTGGTCACCAGGTCCTTTTTGTTCTCTAGGATTCCCACTTCCTCCTTCGATCTTTCCACTCGGGTGGTTTTTATGGGACAGGAGAAGTTGTAAAACTCCATATCGAAGGCGGTGAAGTACCGTTTGGTGACGCCTTGACTGTTGCTTCGGCCCTCGGACGAGGTGAGTCTTTCTTTATATATTTGGTGATATTCCTTGGTCCTTCCCCATTCTGCCAGAATCCTCCCCCTTTTGTCCCGGATGTCTACGTGAACCACCTCTTCTTCCAGAAACAGACCCTCCATCAGATTGGACAACAGGTGTTCGCTCTCCACCAACACACCGTATTCGCTGTTGTGTGCCAGGTTTCTGACCATGGACTCTCCCCTCTTTTCCAGTTCCCTCTGTATCAACTGGCTCTGTTTCTCGATTAGAAAAACGCTTAAGATGACAGAGGTGATAAGTATCAGAAAAGAGATGGTCAGTACGAACTTGGTCTTCAGACCCATTGGCAGATGGCGGAATCTCCAGGTCATTGGTAGACCTCCTTGGCCACGCTGACTATATGAGGAGGAATGTCCAAGTTTATCTGCTCGGCCGTCCTCAAGTTAAGAATCAAATAGATCATTCTGGGAGTTGTGATGGGTATCTGTCCTGGATCCTCCCCTGCCAGCACCCTCAGAGCCAACTCTCCCGACTGTCTGCCCACATCCTTGTCGTCCCAGGCCAAGGTGAAGAGCGCTCCCGCCTTGACGAACGAGGTGAAGGGTCCCGCGAAGGGGATGCCGTTGCGCAGACTAAAGAGAAGCAGGTATTGGGTGGACTGGGGAGTGAAAATCACCGTGTCGGCTACGGCCCACAGGCCATCGACCCTCTTTCCCAAGTTCTCGATTGCCTGGGGAATCTCTTTCTCGGAGGATATGTCGACCGAAACCAACTCCAATCCCATTTCCTCACATACTCTTCGCGCCTCTCTTACCACCGGTTCGGAGTCATGGGTGTAGATCACGCCCACTTTGCGCATACCGGGGACGATGAGCTTGAACTTGTCCAGTTGCGTGCGGATAGGAATGTCCAGCGACGCCCCGGTCAGATTCTTAGCAGAGGACCCCATGCTCTGGGCAAAACCGCTGGAGATGGGATTCAAGACCTCGGAGAAGATTATGGGTATGTCGGTGATCTTTTGAGAGAAAAGGGCGGTGGATCTCGAGCCTATGGTTACGATCAAATCCGGTCTCAGCTCCCTTACCTCTTCCACCACCTGTTTCTCATCCGGAAGGCCCAGAGAGAGATCATATTCTATGAAGACCGGGTTAAGGTCGCCTTTTCTGATCTCCTTTTTTACGCCCTCGGTCGCGGCCTGAAACGACGGGGAGTTGCTGCTTTTCACGATGGCGATCCTCTTCTCCTCAGGCGAAGCCAGCCCGGGAAGCGAAAACAGGAGCAGCGCGCACAAGAGTAACCGTGTAGGGACGCTCATCATTTTCGGATTTGGTAGATTGTCCGGTGAAGCACAACGTTTTCGTCTTGTCATCTCAGTTCGACATATCTTCTTATCGACTACATTTGCAGGTTCTTCATAGAATTTTCATCCAACGAGTAGATAATTTACAGGTCCGGAATCGGTGCGAACAACCTCCTTAGATCAGACCGCAGGCGCAGGTAAATCCGGTGCCGTCGGGGGACTCATCTTTTTTCGACGATCGACCGATACAGAAACTTGAGGGACGGATGAAACCTCGCAGGCGAGATAGACGGTTGGGCTCGGTTGCGGTGGCATTCAGCCGAGGATGGGCTGGTTTCATCGACCGCGAGGTACTCCGGCTTGATTCGGTCGCCGGAGTTATTACACGGTTTTGCAGTCATAAGAGGTAGACTGGTTCCAATCACCTTATCTCTCATAGGAACCCGTCAGGAGGCAGCTTGCTGAAGCTAAAAAAAGTGGTCAAGGTCTTCCCGGGAGACACGGTAGCCTTGCAAGAAGTGAGTTTTGATTTGGAAAGGGGAGAATTCGTTTACCTGCTCGGTCCCAATAAGGCAGGAAAGACCACCTTATTGCGTCTGATAGGGGGCCGGGAAAAACCGACCCAGGGGGAAATTGTCCTCGATGGAATGAGCAGTACAGATATCAAGCAAAAGCAGATATGCCGCTGGAGGCAAAAGTTGGGACTGATCTGTGGAGAGCCGGAGCTGGTAGACGACATAAGCGTTTTCGACAACGTGGCTTTAAGCCTAAGAATATTAGGAGAGAAGGAGAAAAAGATCAGGCTGAGGACCGGACAAGCTTTAGACAGCGTGGGATTATGGAGTAAGAGCCGGACCCGGCCTGATTGTCTTTCTTCAGCGGAGCGTCAAAAGACGGTCATTGCCCGGGCCATCGTCAGAAACCCGATTCTGCTGCTGGCGGATGAACCTGCAGCCGGTCTGGATCAGGACAATGCGGGGGAAATTATGATGCTGTTGAGAAAGATAAATCTCTTTGGCACGGCAGTGCTGTTGACCTCCAGAGAGTCACCTCCGGGCAAGGAGAATTCGATTAGGATGATCAGGATGGAGAAGGGGAGGATAGTTCAGACGGGTTCCACTCCGGCTTCGTCGGCGAGCCCATCCGGGCGATCAGAGGCCGATTTAGAAAAAGACGTGAAGGAAAGGGTACCTTGATGAGAATTTCCTGTTTGATCAGGCAGTCCCTGGGCAGAATCGTCGCCAGATGGCGCCAGAGTTTGGTCTCTATCATATGTATCGCCCTGGGGCTCTTGGTCTTGGACCTGTTTCTCCTGTTCGTGTTGAATCTGAAGAAGCTGGAGGGAGAGGTGAAGGGACAGGTTCAGATGGAGGTGTATCTGACCGATGAGATAACTTCTCTGCAGTTGCACATGTTGTTACAGAGCCTCAAGAGCTTTCGGGGGGTGAAGCAGATAGAATACAGGTCCCCAGGGAAGGCTCTGGCGCAGATGCAGGACCTTCTGGGAGAGGGGATTTCCGAGGGACTGGATGCAGGTGCGCTGCCGGCCTCCCTTTTGCTTTCCCTGGACAGCGAACACAAGGGATTCGAACAGGTGACTGAACTGGCCGCCCGGGTGAGCAGACAAGAGGGGGTGGAGGACGTGGAGTTTGGTGAAACCTGGTTGAAGAAAGCGGACCGAACCATCCATGTGCTGTTTCTGGGAGCCATCATCTTCGGAATCATAGTGATCATCGCCCTGGTGACAATGGTAGCCAACTTCATGAGATGGGCGGTACAGTCGGAAACCCAGATCGTCCGGGCCATGAATCTGTTAGGGGCAAGTAGGGGTGATGTGAGCTTCTTTCTGATAATCCAAGGATTGCTTTTGGGGGGAGTGGGCGCTTTCGGGGGAATTGTGTGTCTGTGGACGGTGCACTCGGTTTTCACCAGGGCGGTGTCGTCTATGGATTTCCTGCCTGCTTCCGTCATCGTTACCCTGATCACCGGCGGAACGATTCTGGGAGCATTTGCGACCTATTTCTGGAGCAGGAACCGTTTACCATTTAGGATGTAAGGAACACCCGGGACAAACTCTGAGATTTCCGAAAAACAAAGACGTCATTCCTTCCCATGTACAAAGGAAAACAATACTTCAAACCGTTTTTGTTGGCTTTTCTGGTCTGGTTTTGTATATTCGGTGAGCGGGCCAAACCGGACATCCAGCCGGCAGAACCGGACCGGTTGGCCAAGATAGAAAGAGAACTGGAGGAAAAGCGAAGGTGCTTGGAGCGGCTTGACCAGCAGGAAGAACAAACCTTTGCGGAGCTTCTGGAACTGGAGGAGCGTCTGGATTTGACCGACCGGCTTATCCGCAGGTTGAGTCTCCAGCAGAGCGATGTGGAAAAGGAGCTCAAAGACAAGCAGAGAAGTATGAGAGCCGTGGATTCGACGGTCTATTGCTATAGCAAAAGCGCCCGAAACAGGCTGAGGGAGATATACAAACACGGCCGAACGAGTCGGCACGTCTGTGCACTTTTGGCCTCCTCGCCGGTGGACCTGGCCAGCACGCGTCGGATCGCCGAGAGAATCCTGAAGAAGGATGAAAAGTTTCTGTCGGCGGCTAAGGCACTCCGGACCGATATGACGGCAAAGAGAGAGAATCTGAGCAGGATGCGGCCCGAGTTGTCCCGGATACAAGAGAGAGAAGACCAAAAACGTGGTTTCCGGCTTGAAGAATTGGAGGAGAAGGAGAGGCTGCTGAGAAGTATTGAATCGGAGAAGAGACTTTGTTTCCAAGCCATTCAGGTTCTGGAAAAGGATGCTTTCAGGTTGCAGCTGATGGCAGGTTGGCATCAGGACCAGGTCGGACCCCCGATGCCAGGGGACTTGGAAAGCAGCGGAAGATTCGAAGCCCAGAGAGGCAGGCTTCCCTGGCCGGTGCGAGGAACCGTGGCCTCCGCCTTCGGGCTGCAGAGGGATGGTACGTTCCAAACCACCACGCAGAATACGGGAGTTGAAATAAGGGTGAAAGCAGGCGCTGAGGTGGTGTCCGTGGCCGCCGGCACGGTGTTGCATTCTTCCCGACTGAGAGGATACGGGAACTTTCTGCTGCTGGAGCACGACGGAGACTACTACACTTTGTATGCCCGTCTTTCGGAGATTTTGGTCTCTCCCGGAGATAAAGTGCGACGACTTCAAATCATAGGACGCATCGGTCAGGATGAGCCAATCGACGTTCCCCGTTTGCATTTCGAAATCAGAAAGGGAAAAAATTCCCTGGACCCCCTGGAGTGGCTTAGATAATGTCCTTCAACCGAGTCTTAGACCAGAAGGTTCCCAAGAAGATACTTACCGGTGCCCTACGTAAAGACCTTCTGGCCTCTGCCTACCTTTTTTACGGGGACCAGGGGACAGGCAAATGGGCCCTGGCTCTGGAGTTGGCCAAGGCGATTAACTGCGAGAGAAACCAACCTGAAGCATGCGACCAATGCGACGCCTGCCTGAGAATCGACAAAATGGTCCATCCGGACGTGAAAGTTATCTTCCCGGTGCCATCAGCCAGATCGAAGGACAAAGGTGAGAAGGAATCGTCTTTCTCCACCAAGCCAAAGGAAAGACTGGAAAAGGAAATCGAGGAATATAAGAGTGCCAAGATACAAGAGCCTTACGCCATACCCAGGTTCGACCGGACGGTCAACATTCCCGTGGAGCAAATCCGCAACCTGCAAAGAGAGATATCATTGAAGCCGTTTGAAGCCCGACGTAAAGTGATCATAATAGCCGAGGCGGAAAAGATGCACAACTCGTCCGCCAACTCGCTTCTGAAAACGCTTGAGGAACCGCCGACGGACGCAAATCTAATCCTGACCACCAGCGACCTGAACAAGCTATTGCCCACCGTGGTTTCACGCTGCCAACAGATAAGGTTCGGCAAGATACCGGCTGAGCCCATCAGAGATAGACTGATGACGGATTACCAGACGGAGCAGAAAAGGGCGACTTACTTAGCCGACATCTGCAATGGCAGCTACGGAAGGGCTTTGGAGCTGTTGCAGGGTGAGAAAGAGACTCTGCGCCAAGACGGATTGAAACTCTTGACTGCAGCCGTTGAAGGAGAAACCGCCCCCATTTTACAGGCGGTTAACGAGCTGTTGGCGCGGTGGGACAAGAACTCGATTCTGGATTTGCTCGAATTCTTCACCTCTGCGCTAAGAGACATGTATATGGCTCAAGAAGGACGGATGCGGTTGATCAACTCCGACTTAGCGGGCGATCTGCTCAAACTATCGGAAAGGTTCGAGCGTCAAAATACCATTGAGCTTGCATTCCAAACGGTCGATCGGATCAGATACGAGTGCCAGGCGAGAAACGCCAGCCAGAAGTTGGGACTTTTAAGCCTGTGTATGAGAATCAAGGAACTGACCCAGGGAAGCGGAGAGGTGTGCTGATGGATCAAACCAACTCAAGAGCGCAGAAACGAATGGGGCAGGGACGGGAAGCAGGAGAGCTAAACCTGTCCGACATATACCTGGTGGAATTCAAGGGGTCGCGTAAAGAGTATTTCGCCAACCCCGACTGCCTGAGCGTCAAACCTAACGAACACGTAATCGTTCAGGCAGAAAGGGGGGAAGACATGGGAAAGGTGACCAAGAGGGTTCCGGCGGAGATGGTGACCTTAGAGAAGAGACCGCGGAAGATTCTCCGCCTGGCCACCAGGGAAGATTCAGACAGGCTGGCTGCCAATCGAGAGAAGGAAAAGGAATGCCTGAAGGAATGCGCCAGGATGGCTTCCGACAGAAACTTGCAGATGAAGCTCTTGGACGCGGAGCTTCAGTTCGACAATAACAAGATAACCTTCTTCTTCACCGCGGAGAAGAGGGTGGACTTTCGGGAGCTGGTGAAAGAGCTGGCCTCCACCTACAGAACCCGCATCGAATTGAGGCAGATCGGGGTAAGAGACGAGGCCAGGAGAATCGGAGGTTTCGGAGTATGCGGTCTGCCCCTCTGCTGCGCCAGTTTCATCCGGGAGTTCGAGCCCATTTCCACCCAACTGGCCCGTGAACAGAATCTGTCTCTGAATCCGGCCAAGATATCGGGGAACTGCGGACGACTTCTCTGTTGTTTGCGGTATGAGAAGGAAGTGTATGAAAAGACCCTGCCTTTATACCCCAAACCAGGGGAGAAGATACAAACGGACAAGGGCGAAGCGGTGGTGGAGAAGGTCAACATCTTCAAGGAATACATAGTGGCGAGACACGAAGGGGGTGACGAAGAGAAGATCACCCTAACCCAACTGAGAAAGAGAAAGAGGGAACAAGCCAGGCAACTATCCAAGGTGAAGAACAACCGGGAGTCAACTTCCTGAGATATCAAGATGGAGAGGTTCACCCATCCGCTCAGGATTTAACCTCAGTCGGGTTCTGATCGCGACCTCAACCACAATATGAGATATGGCCAGCTAAGCTGCTGTTGGCAAGAGAGGTATGCTGATAGGCTCTCCCGCCGTTTGGTCCCTGGCCTGCACATATTGCTTTGGATACAGCTGCAAGCGTAGCCGCAACAAGATGTATGAAGCGACATGTTTCAGCGCGAAGCCATTTTTACTGCGAATCTATTTTTCGATTATCACTTAGCGAGCATAGGTTCATCCGATAGATAAACAGCCGATCAAGTATCATTCGGGTTCGGTCCATCTATGTATGAAATGCTCGCCTGTGATTTAAGATAAGGAGGAGGAATTGGCCCAAAGATTCATGGTTACCACTCCCATTTACTACGTCAACGACAAACCACATATAGGTCAGGCTTACACTACCATCGCGGCCGACGTGTTGAGTCGCTATCATCGAGCCGGGGGAGAGGATACTTTTTTCCTAACGGGCACGGATGAACATGGATCCAAAGTGGAGGAGACGGCAAAGAAATTCGGCAAAACCCCGCAGGAATTGTGCGACCTTAACGTCGGTCACTTCAAGAGGGCATGGAGCAGCCTGGATGTCTCCTACGATTACTTCGTGCGAACCACGGACGCCCGCCATCACCAGGCCGTGGAGAAACTTCTTGCGCGTCTCGACCAAGCCGTTACCCAGGATGGGCAGAAAATCGTCTACCCGGGAGAGTACTCCGGGCTTTACTGTGTGGGATGCGAGAAATTCATTACCGAAAAGGAGTTGGTGGACGGACTCTGTCCGGATCATCTTCGCCAGCCCAAGAGAGTTACGGAGAAGAATTACTTCTTCCGGCTCTCCTCTTACCTTCAGAAAGTGGAGGAGTTGATACGCACCGACCGACTGAAGATCTCCCCGGAGGAGAGAAAGAAGGAGACTTTAGGGCTTCTCAAACAGGGACTGGATGATTTTTCCATCTCCCGGGAGAAGGTAACCTGGGGCATCCCGCTTCCCTTCGATCCGCAGCAGAATGCTTACGTTTGGGTGGACGCACTTCCCAACTACATCTCCGCCGTGGGCTACGGTGATGATCCGGCCCAGTTTAAAAAATGGTGGCAGGAGGGGAGAGTGACCCACCTAATCGGCAAAGACATTTTGAAGTTTCATTGCATCTTCTGGCCGGCCATGCTTCTGGCTTTGGGAGAGGAGCCTCCCGACGAGATATTCCTCCACGGATTCTTCACCGTAAACGGGCAGAAGATGAGCAAAACCCTGGGGAACGCGGTCGATCCGGAATACCTGGTTCGGCAGTACGGATCAGACGCTACCCGATACCTGCTCTTGACCCAATTCCCCTTCGGTCAGGATGGAGACATTCAGGCGGAGAAGTTCGTAGAAAAGTACAATGCCGATTTAGCCAACGACCTGGGGAATCTGGTGAGCAGAGTGATCAAGATGGTGGGGAGTTACTGCGGGGGCGTGATTCCCCGTCCCTCCAAGTATGAGGACTCCGACGAAGAGCTTAAAAAGGAAGCTGCCGGATGTGCGGGTATCGTTTGGCAGAGCATTCAAAAGATCAATCTGAATCGGGCCATCGATCAAATCATGGCGCTGGTTAAAAGTGCCAACAAATACGTTGAGAGTCAAGCTCCCTGGGCACTGGCAAGGGACGGTAAAGAAGACAGGTTGGCGACGGTTCTTTACACCAGTTGCGAGACGTTGAGGATCATCGGGATTCTGTTTTATCCTGTGCTTCCGCAGAAGTGCCAAAAAATCGGAGAGCTTCTGGGCCTTCCCGGCGAGAAGAGTGAGCCGAGCCTCAAAGACGCTGAGGTTTGGGGAATGCTGGAGCCGGAAAAGAGAATCGGAACGCTGGAGGCCCTCTTCCCCAGGCTTGAGAAGAAGATCAAAACCGAAAAGCCCGAGGTGATCGTGAACCAACAGAAAAGTCCCCAGGAAATTTCCTACGAGGAGTTCTCCAAAGTCGATCTGCGGGTGGCGGTGGTGCTGGAGGCGGAGCGGGTTCCGGGTGCGGACAAGCTCCTGAAACTCAAGATCGATTTGGGCTCCGAGACCAGGCAGATCGTGGCCGGAATCGCCGAGCAGTATTCTCCGGAGGAGATGATCGGGAAGAGAATAGTGGTGGTGGCCAATCTGAAGCCGGCGAAGATAAGAGGGGTCGAGTCCAAGGGCATGCTCCTTGCCGGAAAGGACGGGAAGGTGCTGAGCTTGATCTGCCCGGAAAAAGAGATTAAAGGCGGCTCATCGGTGAATTGAAGTCGGAGTATCGAGGCCGGGCAAAACGCCCGGAGATACACCCCGATCGGTGATAATACGCTATAGTCTACCAGGCGCAGGATTCGGCCTGCGGTTCATCTGCGACAGGCTGGCAAACAGGTCGATCATCCAAGCCCTTGTCCAACACAACTTCTTCCGGTTCTCGTTAAGTTACCGTGATAGATACACACGCCCATCTGGATTTCAAACAGTTCGACAAAGACAGACAGCAGGTTATAGCATTTGCCCTCTCCAATGGAGTGGAGAAGATCGTCAACGTGGGAGTCGATCTGAGCAGCAGCCGAAATTCCGTCAGGCTGGCGGAAGAGCATAATGAGATTTATGCCGTGGTCGGATTTCATCCCCACGACTCGAAAGACCTGACGGATCAGTCCCTCAGGGAAATCGCCAAGCTGGCAGAGCACCCCAAAGTAGTGGCCATTGGTGAGATGGGACTGGACTTTTACCGAAATCTCTCACCCCCAGAAGACCAGATATCCGCCTTTGAAAAGCAGATCGCTTTAGCCGGTGAACTTAAGCTTCCCATGGTGGTGCACGTGCGGGAAGCATGGGATGAGGCGCTCGAAGTTCTCAGAAGAAGCCAGGCTGCGGTGGGAGGGGTGTTGCATGCCTTTTCCGGGAATGCCGAACAAGCCAGAGAAGCACTTGAGATGGGATTTCATCTGGGCTTCGGCGGAATGCTGACCTATCCCCATTCCCATGCCTGGCAGGTCGCCAAAGAGCTGCCACTGGAATCGATTGTGGTGGAAACCGACTGTCCCTATCTAGCACCGATGCCGCATCGACGCCGGAGAAATCAACCGGCTTACGTGAAATTCGTAGTCGAGAAACTAAGCCGGATATTCTCTCCACTCACCTTCGAAGACCTGGACAGAATCACAACGCTGAACGCACATCGTCTTTTCAAATTGGGCGGAAAGTCCGCTCCCAAAATTGCCTATCCCATTCGCAACTCCCTTTATCTGAACATCACCAACCTCTGCTCCAACAACTGCATGTTCTGTATCCGCAACTACACCGATTTCGTCAAAGGCCACAACCTGCGTCTGGATCATGAACCCTCTTATCAAGAGGTGATTGACTCACTGGGAGATTCGAACAGCTACCGAGAGGTGGTTTTCTGCGGCTACGGTGAACCGACCATGCGCTTGGATCTGCTGAAATCGGTAGCCCGGTATCTTAAAAGTCAGGGTGCCACGGTGAGGCTCAACACCAACGGTCAGGGAAATCTGATTCATAAGAGAAACATCGTTCCGGAACTGATGGGCTTGATAGACGTAGTCTCGATCAGCTTGAACGTGGACGACAGCCAGAAGTACGATCAACTCTGCCGGCCACGTTTTGCTCGCAATGCTTTCGAGCAAGTTATTGCCTTTGCTGAGGAGTGCCGGAAGCTTCTGCCGAGAACCATCCTGACCGTGCTGGACCTGCCGGAAGTGGATCTGAAGAGGTGTGAAAAAATCGCTGGGGAATTGGGGGCGGAACTTAGAGTAAGGCATTATAACGGAGTTGGATGATTGCATCCAGCAAACCAACATATGTCTGCCTCCTATCAGGCAAGGGAACTTTCTAATCACTTTATGTGACGGATTTCGATGGTGAGACCCCGCAAGAGTCTAAGCCAGAATTTCCTTATCGACGATGAAGCAGCCGGCAGGATCGTGGACCACCTGCGCCTGAGCGGAGAGGAGGCGGTATTGGAGATAGGGGCAGGCAAGGGCGCTTTGACCGGACGTCTTCTGGATAGGGCGAAGAAGGTTATGGCAGTCGAAATCGACAGGAGATTGTGCAACCTTCTCCAAAGGAAGTTCAGCGGCAGGGGGAACCTGGATATAATACATGCCGACATTCTGCAGGTGGATTTGGAAAGCCTGGTGAGCCCGTGGAACACCTGCAAGGTCGTGGGAAATCTGCCTTACAAGATCACCTCTCCCGTTCTCGAAATCCTTCTGAAGCAAAAAAGCCTGATCTCTTTATGTGTGCTGATGGTTCAGAAGGAGGTGGCTATGAGGATTTGCGCCGATCCGGGAAGCCGGAACTGGTCTCCCTTGTCCATCGCCATTCAGCTTCACTCCGACTTGGAAATCCTCTTTCATCTGACGCCCGGCTCGTTCTCTCCCGCTCCCCGGGTGGACTCGTCGGTGATCAGGCTAACGTTTCTTTCCCAACCACGAGTTGTTCTCGCCGACAGGAAGCTGTTTTTCAGAGTGGTCCGGTCGGCTTTCCAAAACAGAAGAAAAACGGTGCTCAATTCGCTATCGGCGAATTTGGATTTGCCAAAGCGACAGTTGGAACTTATCTTAAACGACGTCGAGGTGGATCCGCGGAGACGGCCCGAGACGCTGAGCATCGAAGAATACGCGAATCTGTCCTCGGCTCTGAGCAAATTCTTGTGATGAACTATCCCTGGCCGTGGATATGAAGAGATATCTTCATCTACTGATCACCTCGATTCTTCTTACATTTGGTCTTTCCCAGGTAGGTCTTTGCTATGGCCTGAGAAGTGATTTCTCCCAGGATCGTCGAACTTACAGTTGGAACTTCGTCTTCGATCATGCCGGAGACAGCACCTTGGCTTTATCCTGGAATTTTCTAAGTTCGGTAAACTCGATTCTGACCAAAAGATCGGACGGACCGGACAGGTTACAGGAGGACGGAAGCGTCGACTTGAGCTTGGACTACCGTCTGACCCGGAAGCTGAGTGTGGGAGCTTTCTTCTCCCAGGACCGATACTCCGCAGAAAAGACTGAATCGACTACCTCGAATGCCGGAATCAGCACCCGGTTGAGTTTTGCCGGAATCAGCTGGGTCCAATCGGTGGGGGCTAAATTCATAGACAACCAAGACAACACGTTGACGCAGCCGGATAGATCCGAGCAAGGCATCAATTTCAGTCAAACCATCTCGTGGTCACCCCGAATCCTTTCCGGGGCTCAAACCGATATCTCTCTGAGCCAGTCGCTTTTAGAGCTGAAAAAGATACCCATTCATAAAAGAGACTTGAACATCTCTTTTTCCAGGTGTCTGAACTCTTCATCAGACACAAACTGTCGACAGGACAGCATTCAGGTAACCTATAAGGAAGCCTGGGAGAAGAAGAGATTCTTCACCGGCATTACTCAGAAGAAGAACCGTCGTGACGTCAACATGTCCGCCTCGCGCGGGATCGGCTTGGGAGTGAAGCTGATTGCCGACCTGGACTACCTATACGATCGAGACAGGAGATATTCGGCCGATCAGGATTCTCTGTATCACTATCTTCTCTCAAGCTCGCTTGTCGCCGATCTCCGGCTGGAAAGGAAGCTTTGGGAGAGGATTCTGGTGGAGGGCGTATACAAGTACCTGCGATCGGAATGGAATTATTTAGGGGAGGAGGGTGATCAGAGAATGGAGGGGGGTGAGCTGGGGGGGAGGATTGCAGCTGGTTTAAGCCGGGCGGATTCTCTGTATCTGACCGCATCCGTCGGGGTAACCTCGTTCTTCGCGCCTGCCTCCGGGCAGTTCAACGATCGCGACAAACTGACCGTGCTGGCTTGGGGGGAGTACCTTCATATCTTCAATTCATTCTTGGATATGAGACTGGAAGGAGGATTCAAAAACTTCCACTTAACCTACATGTCGGAACAGAACTCGTACGACAACAACCACGACCAAACTTACTTTCTGTCCCCCACCTTCACCTGGCTTCCCTACCGGAAACTGACCGTGAAACAGAGTTACAGCATAAAAGCCAATTACCGGTACTACGACTATGAGAAGGCCAGCGAAAGCGTCAGGAACTCGCTTCTGCGACGAGCCAGCTCTTCTTCCGAGGTGGTGTACAGATACAACGAGAAGATGACCTTTTTCGCAGGTTATACTTATCGATACGAAGACGACGGTCCGCTCATCTGGAAGGATCAATGGGTGCAGAAAATAAGCCGGGACCAAAGGACCAACGCTATAAGCCTGTCGCTGGATTTCCGGCCCGCAAGAAAGTTCTCCATCTCTCCCCGTTACACGTATGAAGAGAGGAAGTCGTGGAATCATGAGGCCAAGGAGATTGGGGAGGGAGAGGAGGAAATAGTCAAGGAAAGGCGGGTTCTGGAGAATCGGTTTCTTCGAAAATCGATATCCATATCCTTAGGGTACTTGGTGGACCAGGACAACCGCCTGTATCTGTCGGCAGCTCACCGGCTGCAGGATGAAACGCAAAGTAGTCGCGAGATATCCGACTATGTTGCGGTGTCGGTGGCGTGGATGTTTTAGCTCAAACACCGTCGGGCTATGGCTCCAAGCTGCCCTGGCCGGATGAGTCGATTCTCAAAGGTCAAACCATGCCGTTCTTGGGAGAGATGAGCAATAGAATCGGAATCCTGTGGACACTGATGAGTCTGATTTTGCTCTTTTCGCTGCAAGGCTGCAAGAATCCCTTTCGAACCAGGGAATCCCCTACGCCGGCAGCGGAGACGAAGGGAACCTGGGAGACACCTTCCCAACCGGAGAACGTACTTGACAATCTGTTATATGCCTATAACGAATTGGTTATAACCAACTTCGACCGCTGTTTGTGCGACTCATCATTTGGATTCTCCGCGCCGGAGGACTCCATAAAGGCGATTCAAGACAACCGGGAGGAGCTTTTCACCGACTGGGATAGAAATGCCGAGGTCCGCGTCACCACCCAGATCTTCAACATCTTCAAGAGCAATGCGGACTCCGTCGGCCTGGAACTTCGTTTTGATCCGGATCCCCCGATCCAGGACGACATCAACGACAGCATGGCGGTTCTGCTGAGGGACTATGAACTGGTGATAGTGGATATGAAAGCGGATCCCTGGGACACTACGCTGGCCAAAGGAACGGCCACCTTTCACTTAGAGCAGACTTCTTTGAACTGGTGGTGCATTTGTTTTTGGAGCGATCTGCCGGAGGTCTCGGGAGGATACGACTGGGGCGATTTTAAGGCCCAGTTCAGATGATTCATCTTCGCTTGTGGGAAGGAATATGTCGAGGGAAATCTGGTTGCCGCTTCTGATCATCTCGTCGGCCGTCTGTCTTTTAGGCTGTTTCAATCCCTTCTCTCCGTCGGTCATAGGGCCCAGCACCATCAAACCCCTTGCTGCCCAGACCGACCCGGACAGCGTTCTGCACAACTTCAAATATGCTTACGAGAACCGGGACAGCATCGTCTACGAGAACCTGCTGGATGATGACTTCATCTTCATATACCGGGACCTGGACAAGGTGGTGGGCACCGAGGTGATGATGGAGATCTTCAAGGACGGTAGAGGAGGGGATTTATATGTCACCCGGGCTTTGTTCAGAACCTTCGATGAAATAAAGCTGGATACTTGGATCGTCAAATCTGCTTCTGACAGCGTGGGAGAGGAGACTTGGAAAGCCCGCCGGGTGATTTTTCATCTTTCGCTTCAGGACACGGACGGTGATTACGACTATTTGCGGATGGAGGCCACCGGATTCGCCGAGTTCTACTTCAAGCGGTCGGAGCAGGATGATCTGTGGAGGATCGTGCGGTGGATCGACGAATCGAGCTGAACCTCCGGTAATGGCGCAACCTTAGGGAGGAGTGACATGGTAAAGTTGAGCATAAACGTGGATCACGTGGCCACGGTCAGACAGGCCAGAAAGGCCGAGGAACCGGACCCGGTGGCGGCGGCCATAGCCGCGGAGATGGCGGGGGCAGACGGAGTCACGGTTCATCTGAGAGGCGACCGGAGACACATCCAAGACCGGGATCTCAGAATCTTAAGGCAGGTGGTCAAAACGGCTTTGAATCTGGAGATGGCCGCCACCGACGAGATGCTGGATATAGCGCTCAAGGTGAAACCGGATATGGTCACCCTGGTTCCGGAGAAGGAGGGTGAGCTGACCACCGAAGGCGGTCTGGAGATTGAGGCCAATCACCAGGTGCTAAATCAGGCGGTATCCAAGCTGCAGTTGGACGGGAGATTGGTCAGCCTTTTTATCAATCCGGATGAGGAGAGCATCAAAACCTCGGCCAGAATAGGCACCGATTACGTGGAGCTGAACACCGACAGCTACGCCCTGACCAAGAAGGTGGGGGCTCAGATAGCTCAATTGGAGAGGTTGGAGAAGGCTGCCACTTTAGCCCACAGGCTGAACCTGGGCGTAAACTTGGGGCATGGCCTCAATTATCGGAATATCTCTAATCTGGTGCAGATCCATCATCTCCACGAGTTCTCCATCGGGCACGCCATCGTTGCCCGGGCGGTCATGGTGGGCTTTGAAAAAGCGGTAAGGGAGATGCTCTATTTGATCAAAGGTCCCAGGTAGGTCGGTTCTCCACAGGTGTACGCACCAAGCTGCATCGGAGTTCGTTCCTTGGAAGGAAAGAGATAATCTTCTCCGTTGACCCGGCAGATGGCGATCCCTGAAAAGGGGAAATACCGGGGCAACCGCTGCTCAGAGTCGAATGATCTTTTCGGTCCGGCCAAACCTTTCGGTCACAAGCGTCGGATATTCAAACGTCACCAGGCCAGGCTGAGCCTAAGCAGATTCCGGTCTTAAACTCCGATCAGCCGGGCGGCAGCCTTCCGGCGAAAAATGAGTTGACTTTGTCCAAAAATGCGTTTACTTGGAATTCAGAGACAGAATCAGGCGCCTTGTGCCCCGATCGGAAGGAGATCTCTTTATGGTAGAATTCGGTGTTGCCTGCAAAACAGATGTAGCTAAGATCACCCTGAAGTCTGCGCCTGACCGGCCGGGCATCGGTGCGCAGGTCTTCGGAGCCTTGTGGTCGTACGACATCAACGTAGAATTGGTTTCCTCCACCAGCGGGATGGAGGAAGGGCAAGACATAACCCTGGTGGTGAGTAAAGAGCACTTAAATCCCGCCATCCTCAAGCTGAATAGGATAAAGGAGGAAATAGAGGCCAAAGATCTGCTGGTGGATCACGATGTGGCAATAATCTCGGTTACACTTTCGGGGATATCCAACACACCGGGAGTGGGAGCAAGGATATTTTCCGCCCTCTCCAAGTCCGGCATCAATGTCGAGGCGGTGTGCAGCTCCACCAATGCGGTCTCCTGCGTTATTCGGGAAGGAGACGCCCAGAAGGCGGAGGCGGCTTTACGTCGGGAATTGGAAGAATAAGATTGCCGGCCGGGTAGAGGTGAAAAGCATCCCTCCACATCGGGGGCGTACACAGATTCACAGGCACAGGAATTGGGTTGCGGAAACATACCCCCCCGCCGGGGGAGAATCCGCAAGCCGGACTACAGAAATCCAAACTTCTCCTGCAGCTTTCTTCTGACCATCTCCGGAACAAAAGAGGATACGTCTCCGTTGAAGCGAGAGATGTCCTTAATGAGATTGGAACT
Organism: uncultured Ignavibacteria bacterium; assembly: GCA_964391755.1. Taxonomy (GTDB): domain Bacteria; phylum Zixibacteria; class MSB-5A5; order MSB-5A5; family SM1-73; genus SM23-73-3. Next base: position 22,819 of record CAYMNI010000001.1, on the reverse strand, counting down.
TAAGTAGGTGTATTTCTCCGAAGGCATGAGAAACACCGTCTCCGTCCCGGGAGCAAGTTTTCTGTTCATCAGAGCCATTTGGAATTCGAACTCGAAATCCGACACGGCCCTCACCCCCCGGATAATGGCGCAAGCCTGGCGTTCTTTCGCCAGGTCGGCCAGCAGACCGGAGAAAAGCAGAAACTCCATTCTCTTCCGGTCTTCCACAGTTGAACGTACCATTTCCAATCTCTCAGCTCCGGCGAAGAGGGGTCGTTTGTCGGGGTTGTCTGCAACGGCCACCACCAGTTGGTCGAACAGCAGAAGACCCCGCTGGATCAGATCCAGATGGCCATTGGTAACCGGATCGAAGCTTCCGGGATATATGGCAACTCTCATAGCATCTCCTTGTGATTATGAGCGTACCCAGAATGCCTGATATTGGTTATCAGCCTCTTTTCAGCAAAAAAGAAATTACTGTGTCTCCAAATCTCTTCTCTTTCAGAAGGGACAGATGTTCTTCAGGGCAGCGAAACGCTTCCTTCTTGTGATGCTCCAAGACCAAAATCCCACCCTCCTCCAAAACGTCAGATCGGGCAATAATGTCGAGTATCCGCTGAGCGTATCCTTTCGCGTAGGGAGGATCGGCAAAAATCAAATTGAAGCTCCGTCCGATTTTATTCAGAGCTTTCAACCCATCGAGCCTAATTACCGTCGATCTGTCTTTCAGTTTCAACCTCTCGAGATTCCTCTTGAGGGCATTCATGCTTTCTGGGGACGAGTCCACGAAGGTAGCCCACAGGGCACCTCGCGACAAGGCCTCCAGACCCATGCCTCCCGCACCGGCGAACAGGTCCAAGACCCGTTTTCCCGTCACCTCCTGGCGCAGCACGTTGAATGTGGACTCTCTGACCCTGTCGGAGGTGGGTCTGATGTTGGCCTTCTTGCCCGCGGTGATCCGATGTCCTTTTTTCTCACCGGATATGATCCTCATCCGGGATCTCCTCCCGTATCGGCATCCACGGATATGCAGTCTCTTATTCGCTGGAAGGTCTTGGGGCCAATGCCGTCAACTTGCATGATATCCTCGATTTTTGCATACCCTCCGTGAGCTTCTCTATAGCTCACTACGCGCCGGCTTAAGCTGGGACCCAGACCCGGGAGAAGTTGCAGCTCCTCGGCGGTGGCTTGATTTATGTTAAGCAGCCTGGCATCTGCCACCGGGTCCGACTGTTCCTGGGCATTTGTCGAAACGACGGCCTCTCTTCCCAGCGGCACCAGCTCCGGAGCAAACTGCGGATGGGTTCTTTTGTACAAGGTTAATCCGGTGCCCACCAGCAGCGCGGCTACCAAGAAGATCAATGCTTTGGTCTCTTGAGGAGTGAAGCTGAGAATTTGCATGTCGATTCGAATCCGAGATTCGGTTTCGGGAAAAGATAGGTTGTGTCAGCGCCTTTTACACTCGTCCGTGGACACGAATTCCCACCCGGTTCCTTCTCCAGGGCAGACCAGGTGACCCAGAGGACAATGGTACCCAGCCAGACTCAGTCATCGCCGTAGAGGATTGCCATGAGCACGTCTCCGATCTTCTGCAGGCTCTCCGGACTACACTTGTCCGGCGTATCGGAGGTGGTGTGCCAGTAGGGATAATCCAGATCGATCAAGTCCACGGCAGGGATTCCCGCCTCCTGCAGGGGTACGTGGTCATCATATATGAAATATCCGACCGAGTCGTTAAAGCACGAATGCCCCAACTCTTTGGCCTTAGACCAGATCAGGTCAACCAATTTCGGCGCATAGCTGTGGGAATGACCCTCCCGGTAGAGGTGTAAATCTCTGTCTCCTATCATGTCCACTACGATGCCAAATTCAGGCCGATAGTCTCCCATGTTCGCGGCGAAGTAGCTTGACCCCAGGCAGAATCCGACCAGATCCTCTTCTCGTCCCCCGTCCTCTCCGTCAAACAACACCATATCCACGCCCCGGGTCGGTTCACGCCGGGAGATGATTCCGGCCATCTCCAGCAGCACCGATACACCGGAAGCTCCGTCGTTTCCTCCGGGTACCGGCTGCGTCCGCAATGTCGTATCCGGATCCCTGTCGGCGATAGGGCGGGTGTCCCAGTGTGCACAGAGCAGCAGCCTTCTGCCCTTCCGGGGATAGAAAGAGGCTATGATGTTGGTCAACTGCAACTCTTCTCCCCCCAGAGGATTCGGGAGGATGAAATCCTGCGTTTTCACAAAACCGGTATGCTGCGAGAGCCTGTCAAGCAGATATTGCCGGACCTTCCGATGCCCCTCCGAACCAGGATGTCGCGGACCGAAATCGCACTGCTCCTTAAGGACGACGAAAGCCCTTTCTCCGTCGAACCTGGGTGCGGGAGAGGCGTGGCACCCGCAAAGAGATAAGAGCAGGAGGCCAAGCCATAGGATGCTTCTTTGCCCCAAAGCCACGTTCATTCCGAACAGACTCCATAGGGAGACATTGGAGTGTATCACTTGCATAACATAACTCTTGAAGTCCGGCTTGGCAAGCTCCTATTGTGGTCGAGAGGATTTTTTGGCAGATTTTACGCGCAAAGTCGAAGTGCGATTGCGGCGATTGCCGTCGGACTGAAGAAAATCCAATGGCCGCGATTCAGGCGGAATGCAACTTCAAATGTAGTCTGCTGCTGGCATTTGCTCACTCGACATGAATGAACCGTTTCCTAGAAGCTTATCTGAATCCAAATCTGCAGCTCTCGGGTGTGCGTCTTTTTTTTGGTCTTCTTGTCGTTGGTATCTCCCCACCTGGCCGTAAATCCACCCGTTACCTGGGACGAGAAAGTGTAACTGGCGGAACTGGTGACGGTAAGACGGTTGGTGTTGGCGGTGACGTTGAATGGCTGGCCTCCTACCGAGCTTTCAGTTTTTCCCGAGGCCGTGGAGACGCCGAGAGACAAACCGAGAGTGCTGTTGAACCTTATCTTTCTGAGAAAAGGAATCTTTATGCCGGTGGGAGCGCTGAAGGAATAGTTGTTGGTTAAGTTTATCGAATTGTCGTAGGTCTTGGTGACAGACTGGCTGCTGGCCGAGATTCTCAGGTTCTCGCTGGTAGAGGTCTTCTTATCCATCTTTACTGTGGTTCGAACACCGTTCTTCCAGGTCACCGATATAGAGGCCAAGGGAGAAAAGTTCTTAGAGGTTTTCCTGGTCAGTTTCTCGCCGGTTTTCTCGTTGTCCTGTTCGTCCACCTGCCTGTAGTAGGCCACGTTACAGGAGAAAGCCGTGAAGAACCTCTTCACGATCCCCAGGTTGCCCAACTTGGCCAAGCTGAAGCCCAGATCGGGGAAGCGAGTGGTAGTGTTCTTGGTATCCTCACTGGAAGTGATGGTTCGGCTTACGTTTCGGGCATAATTTAAGTCGACGTGGGTAGCCAGCAGGGTGAGCCCGCTTTTGGCGCTGTATCCATCGGAAATCGTCTCCCGGTCCGTGGACTGAGACGCACCCTCCCTCCCCACCCCGGGGGAACTTGAAAAACCAAATCTATAGCCGAATGAGGGACGCCCCAGGAGACCGCTTTTGCTGAAGGTTTGATTGGAGCGCCAGGAGACGTTTACCGCATCGAATCTGTTGGTGAACATTCTCAACACATGGATGGGGTTGAGAAAAGAACGTTTCTTTTCTTTACCCTGCTGTGTGCCGGTTCCCAGAATCTTCTTCCAATCGAGAGTGAAACTTGCCTTTTTGTCGTTGCTGTTGCTTACCTTTCTGGTACCTCCGATGTTATACTGGTCTAGCTGATCTGCGTTTTCGTTATACTTGGAATCGAAGCTGAAGCTGGCGTTGAGGAAGGACAGCCAAGTCGGGGTGTATTTGGTGGAGAAGGTCTCCCCATAAGTGGTCTCGATGCCCAGCTTTGCGTTCTTGGGATTAAGCGAGTATTTTATCGTTTTGGGATCCTTGATGTTCCTGGCGGTTCGCATGGTGTAATTCAAGGGAATCGCTTTTATGGGACTGGCCGAGGCGGTCAAGCTACCGTTGAATGTCCTGGTATACGTGTTATACACGGCCCCCACCCGGTCCACGGTATGGCTTCGGCTCTGGCTTATGTTTCCGTTGACCGAGAGACTGGTGGGCAGAAGGGAGAAGTTCATCTGGGTGAGGCTCTTAGGTATCAGGGATCCTTGGAGCCAACCGAAAGGCTTCAGATTCAGACCTCGGGACAGGGGAAAGGAGTATCCCACGGTGATGTTTGTGGACTTGCTCTCCGACACCGGGTTCTGCAAGCTGGTGCTGTGGGAGGTGCTGTAGTTGAAGCTTGAGCTTACCTTCCTAAGGGTGCTTCCCACCAGCCAGTTCTGGGTGGGATGATCGAACCGGGGAGTAAAACCGATGCTTTTAGTCGTGCTCTCCGTTTTTTCCTTGTCCTGGAGATCCTTGGGCAACACAATGTCCGTGCCCGACTTCCATTTGGGCATATTCAGAGTATGTGAGTAGGTCAGGTTCAGCGGAAGGGTATAGCCCAGAGATACCGGCAGGAACTTGTGAGCCTGAAGGCCACTTAGGCTGATTTTGTAGCTGCTGGTGGATAAGGTGTTCTCCGTCGCTTGCCCCAAACTACGGTACTCGGCGTCTTGTTTCTTGAAGCCGAAGTTCAAGGATGCCAGATCCGCAAGTTTGGTGGTGACGTCCACGCTGCTTGCGATTCCCTTTTCTTTCCGGATGCCGGTTACCTGCATCTCGTCAACCCAGACTTCACCGGATGCAGGAGCGCCTTCAGTGTTTACCACCCCCATGGAGAACCATCTTATCCGGTTGAAGGCCGGGCTGCCTCTTACCCGGTATGGACCTTCGGTGACGTCCAGCTTTCCATCCACCAGTTTGGTGGAGTCGTCCGCGGAGTAAGCCTTCAGGGCGGTTATGCTCTCGAAGTCCATCACCACCTTGTTTCGTTCGTCCCAACCCGGATAAACGTCGGTGTGATACTCGTAGAAGTTGGTGGAGTCGGTTCCCAGTCGTATGTAGAACTGAAGCTCCGCTTGAAGAGAGCCGTCCTCTGGACCGTGAACGAACATCTCCAGATATCGATAGTTGGTATAAATTTCGGAACTGGATAGTATTCGGTAGGTCACGCCCTGATGATTGGCCTTGAGGTTTTCGAACTTCAGCACCAGGGATTGTTCCTTCTCCCTAACGTTGGTCTGGCGATTGAGCGTCCCCGCAACGCCGGGGGGAGGATAGTAATCCGGGTCCTCATGGGTATTTTTCACGTAGACGTCGAACTCCTCATCCGGCACAGTTCCTATCGGCAGGGCGGTTTGACGGTTGGTGATGCTGGATACGCCCAGATTCTGCCACCGATTTCCCACAAGTTGGAGAGAGGCTATTTTTATGGTACACTCCTCATCCGAGGTCACCCACAGCCTGGTGAATCGTATGTTGCTCCAATCCGGTTCGCCGACCTTGACGTAACTGAGGGGATCAGCCAGAGGAATGCGATACAGTTTCCAACCCTTCTCGTTCTCCGTGGCCAGGTACTCGTCTTTGCTTAAGTCTATGCTGAACCCGAAGTACTTGTTGGTTACATCCAACACGCTGTTGGAGTTTATGTCTTCAGTATCGGGCCTCCTGCCCCTGTCCGGATCTTCCCGATTGCCCTGGGTGCCGTTGATGCGGGAGTAGTCATACCGGTTGTCGTAGTTCCAATCGTCACCAGAGGCATCCTCACATTCCTGGCAGTCCCAGAACTCCCTTTCCTGATCGTTGCCCAGGGTATCCAGCCCCAGGTCCTCGTCGTCATCCAATATCCCGTCTCTCTGTCCGTTCCGCGGTTTGTCCTCCGTATTCAAAAGGCGGTCACCGTTGAGATCCTCGGAGATCTCTCCTAAGTCCACGTGAAGTACTCCCTGGTTCCCGTGCAACCACAGTTCGAGGAACTTGGTTTTGGTTTGGTCGTACGCTCCGGCATAGAGCGACCTTTGGATGCCGTTCCAATGATTCTCCACCGAGGAGGAGTCGAATTCCTTATCGGAAGGCCGATGAGGAGTTGAGGGAAAAAACTGCAGCTCTAAGATGTTGGTCCTCTCCTCGTTTCTCTCAGTCTCCTTGTCGGGCCAGATTTCAGATATCAACTCTTGATCGTAAGGGTTATACCACCACAACTTACTTCTGTCCGAAAGCTCTCTATCCTGCGGAGCACCGGATAGGGTCCATATGCCTCGGCGAATGCTGAGATCGGTGTACTGAAGGGAGCCTTCGAAATCATCTATAAATGCCCGGTCCTCGGTGTTGGGGTTGGGGACGCTCTGCGCCAGTTCGCCCCGGAAGGTAAAACTGGATGCTGCGTCGGTACGCACCCAGGGGATGGCGTTGAGCATATTAGTGAGGAACTGGGGACTTGAGTTAAAGCTCAAGTTGCTTCCCCAGATGAAGTTCCGTGAAGGCTCCTGTCCCACCCTGGGTCTCTCGTCCGATGTCTTCTCGCTTTTGTATATTCCTACCGCCCCGAACTTGAGGTTGTTTCCCAGGTTGTACTCTGCCATCCCCCCGAACATGCTCTTCTTCTCGGGCATGAGAAGCGGGGCATATTCATAACTGACGGAGAGATCGGCGTTGGGACTTAAAGCATCGGGATTGATGAAGGCGATCTCCCCGATCTCGTACTGGATGGTGTAATCCTCTCCTCTGGTGAGACGTGTCCCATTAAGGGTTACCACGTCGGAGCCCTCGATAATGGGAGCACGTCCCAGGGAATACTCCGATTGGCGGGAGGCGGATTCCACCCAGATGTAATATTTGCTGTTATCACGAGGCTCGCTTTTGCTGCTCCAATCGTAGATCTCCTTCACCGGCTCCTTGAGGGTATCACCCGGATTATCGGTCAAAGAGACGTTGGGATCGGGAGCGAAAGGATGTCGGCGGGGAAAGACCAGATATCCCAGCCCGAAATCTATCTGCCTGTAGTCCACGATCCCGTCCGGATTGGACTCGGCATCTAAGTCTAAGTCATCCAGACCGAACAATCGCAGATAGGACGTGCTGTCCTGGTAGTTGGGATCCTCGTCGATCGTCTCTGCATTTGGGAGGCCTTTGTAGATGTCCAAACTGAAGCCATCACGCTGGATGTTTCGGGAGCCCAGATAGTAGATGTTCTTCCATTCGTATTCCCAGGTGTAGTCCGCGGGCTTGGGATCGTCCGACTTGAGCAGTTTGAGTACCATGCAAGTCTCCTGTTCTGCACTGGTGCAGGAGTCCTTCAGAAGACCAGTGGTGTCGAAGCTCTGCTCAGCGCTTCTCCATACCACATACCAGGCTGCCAGAATGTCGGTTTCTCCCAGGGCGCTGAAGAACTGGACATAATGAAGGCTACTGTGCGTGAAGTATTCGTCGGGGTCTATCTCGTCGAACCTTCTGTAGTAAGGCCCCTCGTATCCCGACTTAGAGGTATCGTTGGGATCGATGTAGGCGACGCCGAAGGGATGGGCCGAGTTGGTGCTTATCGGGGTATTGCTTTTGAAAAACTTGATATCGACGATGGAGTCTCCCTCCACGAATTCACTGCCGTCACCCAGATCATAGAACGTGCGCTTCAGGTAGTCGTAATCGCGGATGGGCTTGGCCGAAGTCTCGGCGCCGGCCCTGAAATCCGCACTCTCGGTGGAGCCCTTGTCCTGGCTGGTGATCATGGTCAGACCCCAACCTCCTATTTTGGCCGTGGCCTTTATTCCGAAAAGCCCCTGTTTCGTCTCTCCATATCCCACCAGTCCGCTTGACACGTTGAGATTGGTATTGCCCGCCTCGATGGTCTGGATGATTTCATCCTCCTCCCCTTTGTACCTCAACTGAAGCGTATTCTGCAGGTCCGTTTGTCTTCTGCTGTCCTGGTCCACCCGAACGGATATCTTGCTGCCGATAGTTCCGGCTATCTGGAAAGTGGATTGCTGCTCCATATGCAGTGAGGGAAACTTCGACTGTCGCGAGGTGGCCGTGTTCTTCAGACCCTCCTCCCACGAGCTTCTTCCGGAGAAGCTGATCCTTCTATAGCCGGTCACCTTGAGCCCCGGCCCTCCCTCACCGATGATTGCGGATACCACCTTGGGGAACTTGACCGGAATCTCCCATTCGAACAGGGCCTTGGATCCGGCGCTGGTGCCCAGGAAGTGTCTGTTTAAGTTGGTTCGCCAGTCGTGTCGAAACTGGAGTTGATTGGAGGCGGTGGTATACGTGGGAATGGTCAGGAAGATGGGTTTGTACAGCTCGTAGTATCCCTGCTTCTCGCTTATGGCTACGAAGCCGTCCTCATAGTCCACCAACACGGACTGAGCATATCTGAGGTTGATTTCAAGCAGAGGTATGGAGTCTGAAGATATTGAAAGCCCCACACTTTGCGAAGGATAGCCGTAGCGGACCAGACTTCGATTCTTCTCGTCCAGACGAATATTGAGCCCTAAGGCCTGAGCCGAAGCGCACGTCAACAGTTGGACCGAGGCCGGGCCCAGCAACAACAAAACCGCCAAACCAAACGAACGTAATGCGCCCTTGACGGTTCTATGGTATCGTGCCCATGGACAATGCATCAGGAATTAAGCTCCTTTTGCACCCTGTCTCTATCAATCTTTAGCTATTCCTCGATAGGTCCTCCTTTCCTTATATTCGGCCGGAACCTCAATTTATATATACGACTTCCTCCTGCAACTCTGTATCAAATTTCTGCTTCACCTTTTCCTTCAACCTCTGGGCCAATTTCCAAACGTCCGAGGCCTTTGCCTTGCCGCCATTTATCAGAATGTTGGCATGTTGCTCCGAGACCCGGGCATCGCCCTGGCGCATGCCTTTGGCACCAACCTGTTCTAAGAGAAGTCCCGCCGGCACTCTTCCTTGCGAGCCGTCCACGTTCTTGAAGAAGCAGCCCGCCGATTTGCTCTGCCAGGGAATGCGCTCATTCCGTCTCCTGAGATTGGCCTCCAACTTTTGTTTGATCTCCTGCCGGTGATGCTTACTCAACCGGACGGTGGCGGAGAGCACCATGCCGCCGGTACGCTTCAGTCTGCTTTCCCTGTATCCGAATTCGAAATAATCCTTGTTTACCTGGCGAATGTCGCCCTGCTTCGTGAGGATCACCGCCGTGATCAAGGTATCACCGATCCCTTTGCCGAACGCGCCGGCGTTTCCTCTGATGGCTCCACCCAGCGTTCCGGGGATTCCCGCAGCGAATTCCAGCCCGGAAAGGGAACTCTCGGTAGCTGCATTCACCACATCCTGCAAGGTCGCACCGGATTGGCAGGTTATGGTTTCTCCGTTAGTCAGTATCTCCGTGCACTGGTTTTTTATCACCAGACCCCGGAATCCGGAATCGCTGACCAAAACGTTACTCCCACCACCCAGCACAAAAAACGGCAGTCTTAACTCCTCAGCGCTCCTGATCGTTCGAACCAGCTTCTCCGGGCTTTCGGCCGGGTAGAAAAAATCGGCCTTCCCGCCGATGCCAAAGGTGGTGAAAGGGGCGAGAATTAAGTCTTGCCTTAAGCCTTCTCCGAGCGCCTCAGACAGTCTGCTATAGGTTTCCCTCCTATGCTGAGAGGTTTCCGGAGATGTGGGTGATTTCGACATTATCGTCCGCCCTTTGCTTTCCACATATTATACGCCATAAGCCCCGAAAAGCAAGCAAATTCATGGCCCGGCCGCAGTCGGGGCCAAGTGCCGCCGTCCGCATTCTAACGTGTGATTCCTCCTGTAGCCGTTTCTATCAAATTCGACATCGGCACTCGTACTTTTCTATATTCGCCATCAGGTAAGGTTGAAGTCACAGCCCCGTGTTCTAATCAACCGTTACATTGGAACTTCAAGGAGGGCATGATACATCTGTCTTTGGTCCTGCGCCGGCGTTGAACAACCGGGGTTTGAAATGTGCGCTGGATAGGATATGATCATTCCCTAACCAGCGGCCCGGCATTCGGCGTCGGAATGGCAGTTGAGCGGAACAGGATTCGGCCTGAACGAGACCTGACGCAAGACGATGTCCGCTGAAGGGTCTGCTAAACCTGAAACTCCTTACGCAGGGCCTCCACCGCAGCTTTGGCCTTGTCCACGGGGATCATGCAAGTGACCGAGGACATGGAGGTGGAGATGGTGTCGATGTTGATTCCCCCCTTGGAAAGAGCATTAAACATCTTCCCCGCGATTCCCGGAGTTTGCACCAGCTGATGTCCGGCGATGGATACCAAGGCTACGCTGGTGGTATGAGAAATCCTTTCTCCCCCCAGCTCCTGCATGACCTTCTGCAGAAGCGTCTGGATGGCATCCAGTTCGTTTTCCGCCACGGCAAAGGACAGATCTACTTTGCCTTTATAGCTGATCCCCGAGACCACCAACTCGACGTTGAAGCCCTCGTTTCCCAGCTTTCCAAAAATATCTGCGGCTATGCCGGGTTTATCCGGGACGGAGTGCAGCGTAACTTTGGCCACGTTGGTATTGCTCGCGATATGGACGTCTGTCATAAGTTAGCCTCCAAGTTCTTGATAAACAGGTTTCTCCAAAACGGCCACCTTGAGCTGCCTGATGAGCCGATCCTCAGGTCGAATCAAATCTACAACCTACCGTCTCGAAAGTCAAAGGAATTCTTGGCGAAGCAGCTTGAACAGGCTCCGCATTCCGGATTGCGGAGACGGCTGCAAGTTCGAAGAAAGTTCTTACAATAGATTGACATCGCTGGTGCAAGGTGTTATTTTTGTATTTCATTAGGTTCAACCGTGGTTGGAGGAGCCCTGTCTCATTGGTAAGCCTATCGACACAAGATAGTTCGACAAAACGAGCAACCACCAAAACCGGAACAGAGGAAGAAGAGTACGATTATGAAATACAAGGCGATATATGGAACACACGACATACTTCCCGATGAATCCTCCAGGTGGCAGTACCTGGAGGAGACGGCAAGGAAGATGTTTGACCTTTACAGCTATCAGGAGATACGCGTCCCGGTATTCGAGGAGACGGATCTTTTTGCCAGGAGCATAGGGCAGGATACCGACATCGTCCGGAAGGAGATGTATACCTTCTTGGATCAGGGGAAGAGAAGCCTTACCTTGAGGCCGGAAGGAACCGCCGGAGTAGTGCGGGCTTACCTGGAACATGGCCTGGGAGAGAAATCGCCGTTGGTCAAATTATACTATCTGGGCAGCATGTTCCGGCAGGAGAGGCCGCAAAAAGGACGCTTAAGGCAATTTCATCAGTTCGGCATCGAAGCCATAGGTTCATCTGATCCTTCGCTGGATGCCGAACAGATCGAGATGGGAGTCCGGATCTGTCGGGAGCTGAAAATCACCGGCTTTAAGCTGCACCTAAACAGCATCGGCTGTCCGGTGTGTAAACCGGTTCACAGGGAGAAGCTGTTGGAGTACATGAAGGACAGAGTCGGCGAGCTGTGTGACGACTGTAAGACGAGATACTTACGCAATCCCCTGAGGATGTTCGATTGTAAGAACGAGCAGTGCATTGAGCAACTCAAAGATGCACCGGTTATGATTGACTTTCTCTGCGAAGAATGCAGCACGCACTATGATCGAGTGAAGAAGTATCTTCAAGAGTTGGGCGTGGATTACTTCGAGGACAAACGATTGGTACGTGGCCTGGATTACTATACCAAGACGGCCTTTGAGATAAAAGCAGCCGGTTTGGGAAGTCAGGATACCCTGCTGGGCGGTGGGCGCTACGATCTTTTAGTGGAGGAGTTGGGCGGTAAGGCCACTCCGGCCATCGGCTTCGCCGCAGGGATTGAGAGATTCATCCTAATGATGACTAAGCAGAAGAATCTGGACATCAAAGAGAAAAATCTAAATCTATTCGTCGCCGCCTTGGGAGATGAAGCTAAAGGCTTCGCTGCTAAATTGATACGGGATTTAAGAGAGAAGGGAGTCGCTTGCGATACAGATTACCTGGGGAGAAGCCTTAAGGCTCAGATGAGAGAAGCCAACCGGCAGAAAGCAGAAAAGGTCTTGATCATCGGTGAAGAGGAGATGAAAAAAGGCAAGGCTGTTCTCAAGCATATGCAGAGCGGCGAACAAGAAGAGATAGTATTGGATGACGTAAGCCGGATATGGCCGTAAGGCCTATACCCGGCGGTTGGTTGTACAACGTTACCGGCCCTTGGTCTGTTCAACTGGATATGAAAAATGGCAGGATGTATCGTATCGCCACGCCGGAGCCGGAGAAATTAGAACAGTTCATCAAGACCAGAATCAGCCTATCTGGTGGCTCCTGATAACCCTCTCCTCTGGCTCCTCTCCCAAGAGGGAGAGGAGGACCTCCATCTTTTTTAGTACCTCCCGAAATCACCGCAGAAACGGCCATACGGAGCGCTGAAGCACGCTCCCGAAAGTCCAAGTTTCACTTGACTTATAGGCAAATCCAATTAAATTGCTCAGAAAATCCCTAAGGGAGATGGAGTTGCCATGAAAAAGGATTTCTTAGCAGTCACGGATTTCACCAGGGAGGAGATCGAAGAGACCTTGCAGCTGGCTCTGGACATGAAGTCCAAAAAGATCGCACCACTGCCGTTGAAGGACAAAGCAGTAGCCTGCATATTCCTCAAACCGTCGCTTCGAACCAGGGTCAGCTTCGAGGTGGGCATAGGGCAATTGGGAGGCAAATCGCTATACATAACGAAAGATGAAATAGGACTGGGCCAACGCGAGTCCATTTACGACGCTGCCAGGGTCCTGTCCAGATTCGTCAACATGATAATGATAAGAGCATTCGACCATAAAGAAGTGGAGGATCTGGCCCGGCATGCCGAGATTCCGGTGATCAATGGTCTCACGGATCTTTTGCATCCCTGCCAGATCATGGGAGACATGCTCACCATTCTAGAACACAAAGGGAAGCTGGAGGGTTTGACCATCGCCTACTTGGGCGATGGAAACAATGTCGCCAACTCGTGGCTGAGCGCCTCGACCAGGTTCGCCTTCGACCTGAGAATCGGAACCTCTCCGGAGACCGAGCCCAACGCGGAAATCCTTAAGAAGGCTCGACAGAGCGGGTTGAGTCAGATAAAGGTCACCTCCGATCCGAAAGAGGCTGTAAAGGATGCCGACGTGGTTTACACCGACGTTTGGGCCAGCATGGGACAGAAGCATCTCTCCGATGAAAGGAAGAAACTGCTGAGGAGTTTCCAGATAAACAGCGATCTGTTGAAGCACGCAAAAAGCGACTGCATCGTTTTGCACTGCCTACCGGCAAACAGGGGAGAGGAGATCACCGACGAGGTGATGGACGGTCCCCAGTCGGTGGTCTTCGACGAGGCAGAGAACCGACTTCACGCCCAAAAAGGCATAATGGTCAAGCTGATGACTTGAATTCTGCGCGATTCTCAAGAAAGGTTGAGAAATGGCAAAGTTAGTTGAATGCGTTCCCAATTTCAGCGAAGGACGAAGACCCGAAGTAATAGAGGCGATCTTGGCCGAGATCAAATCCGTTCCCGGCGTTCTTCTGTTGGATCGGGAGATGGATGCGGATCACAATCGGGCTGTGGTCACCTTCGTGGGCGGACCTGAAGAGGCGAAGGTAGCTGCTTTCAAAGCCATATCCAAAGCCACCGAATTGATAGACATGGAGAAGCATCAGGGCGAGCATCCTCGTATGGGAGCGACCGACGTGGTGCCGTTTATCCCCATTTCCGAAGTGACCCAGCGGGACTGCGTGGTATTGGCCGAGCAATTGGGAAAAGAGGTAGGGGAGAAGCTGCAGATTCCGGTCTACCTGTATGAGGCGGCTGCCACCAGGCCGGAGAGACAGAACCTGGCTGATGTGAGGCGGGGCGAATACGAGGGTATCAAAGCGGAGATCCAGACAAATCCCGACAGAAAGCCGGATTTCGGTCCCGCCAGGATGCATCCCACTGCCGGCGCGGTTGCCATCGGCGCCCGCATGCCCCTGATCGCTTTCAACGTTTACCTGGGAACTCCTTATGTGGGAATTGCCAAGAGGATCGCCAAGTCCATCAGATTCTCTGGCGGTGGTTTCAGGTTCTGCAAGGCTCTGGGATTCGAGATCAAGGAGCGAAATCAAGCTCAGATATCGATGAACCTGGTCAACTACAAGAAGACCACCATCTTCAGGGTTTTCGAGATGATCAAATCCGAGGCGGAGAGATACGGAGTTCCTGTAATCTCCAGCGAGATAGTCGGCCTTACCCCCCAGGACGCCCTCCTGGAGGTGGCCGAGTACTACCTGCGGCTGGAGAATTTCAAAAAAGATCAGGTTCTGGAGAACAAGCTCATGTCCTTCGCCGGAGGAGAGAAGGAGGGATTGGAGGGATTTATAGATCAGGTCGCATCTTCTTCTCCCGCCCCTGGAGGGGGAAGCGTGGCTGCAGCCTGCGGTGCGCTGGCTGCCGCTCTATCATCCATGGTGTGCCGTCTGACCATAGGGCGGAAGAAATACCTGGAAGTCAGCGAAGAGCTGAAAGGGATCTTGGAGAATGCTGAGGAGATCAGAAAGCGAATGGAGGAATTCATAGTAAAGGATGCCGAAAGCTTCGATCTGGTTATGGCTGCCCGGAAGCTTCCCAAATTCACCGATGAGGAGAAAGCCCGGAGAAACCAGAAGATCGAAGAGGCCACCAAGGGCGCCATAGCCGTTCCCCTACAGGTGATGGAACAGGGGGTTGAGGCGCTTAAATTGAGCCGGATAGTGGCGGAAAAGGGGAATCCCAACATGATCTCGGATGCCGGCGTGTCGGCACTCGCCGCCAAAACCGCCGTGGACGGTGCCTACTACAACGTCAGAATCAACTTAATGGGCCTCGAAGATCATGCGTTCGCTATTCCCACCAGGCAGAGGGCCGATATTTGGAAAGAGGAAGCCCGGATCCTATCGCAGGAGATCGACAGAACGGTAGACCAAAAACTCAGCGAGGATCAGTAGACTGAATGCAAAAAAAGCTGATAGATCTGCATGTACACACCACTGCTTCCGATGGGCTGCTCACCCCGGAGGAGGTGGTCGAGATAGCCGCCAGAGAGGGGCTTTCGGCCATCTCCATCACGGATCACGACACCATCGACGGATGTTTTTCGGCCGAGAAGAAAGCTGAAGAGCTGGAAATCGAGCTGGTCCCCGGGGTGGAGCTTTCCGTCACCCACAAGGGGGAGGATTTCCATCTTCTAGGATACTTAATCGATTGCGAGAATCCTCAGTTCTTAAAGAAGATAAGCAGCTTCCAGGAAGAACGAAGGATCAGGGGGGAGAAGATGGTGGAGAAGTTGAATGAATTGGGAATTGACCTGAGCATGGAGACGGTAAGGAACATCGCCGGAAAAGGCTCGGTAGGCAGACCTCATCTGGCTGACGCTCTGCTCAAGGAAGAATTCGTGCATACCTATGAAGAGGCCTTCGCCAGGTACTTAGGGTATCACGCTCAGGCATACGTTCCCAAGAAGTTCTTGACTCCCAAGGAGGGAATCGAACTCATCCATCTGGTGCGGGGAGTGGCGGTCTTCGCTCACCCCGGAACCAACAGGACGGCGCAACAGGCCATCTACGACTTCCTGCCCATGGGACTGGACGGAATCGAAGCCTATCATTATAAGCATGACCGGGAGACCACCAGATATCTTATAAACCAAGCCAGGAAGCTGGGTTTAATCTACACCGGCGGCTCGGATTGTCACGGGCGCAGAAAGGACAAGACCCTGATCGGAACGATCAAGGTTCCATACTCCTGTTTGGACATGCTGCGAAAGGT
Organism: uncultured Ignavibacteria bacterium; assembly: GCA_964391755.1. Taxonomy (GTDB): domain Bacteria; phylum Zixibacteria; class MSB-5A5; order MSB-5A5; family SM1-73; genus SM23-73-3. The sequence goes on along the minus strand of CAYMNI010000001.1, from coordinate 7,120 downwards.
CAAAGAAGAGAACTACTGATCCGATCCGTGAATCCAGGGGGGATGAGAAAAAGCCGCAAATTCAGATCGCCCTTATCACGTTTCAGATTGGAGTCCGGTTCTCATCGTTGCCACCGCTTCGGTTGGAATGAACAAGTGGACTCTCCGGGTTACCTAATGCCTTCTTACAGCGGTAAAATCACATCGGGCGTGCTGCAATAGCCGACGATATCCATGCAATTATTTTGGAGACGTGAAATGAAGAAACTACTACCTTTGGTATTCATATTACTTCTCTTCCCGGCAGCTCAGGCGGAGACGCAGAAATTGAGTCAGGCCTACGAGCAGCAGTTGATCGACAAAGTAGAGGGAGTTTTCTCCCGCCAGACCGCAAAGGAAATCGAGCGTCCGGTCTGCGCCACCCCCATATTTCTGGAACTATGGGCCAACTGGGATAAGCTATCCAACTCCACGAAAAAGATACTGGAAGCTTACTCCACCAGACCGACCTTCAGCTACACGGAGCATACCTACGACACGCCCGACGGCAATTTCAAGATACACTACGTAACCGAGGGGGACGACGCCGTACATGACCCCCTGATTGACCAGAACTACAATGGTCATCCCGACTGGGTGGACACTGCCGGAGACATCCTGGTGTATGTCTGGAACAGAGAAGTCAACGGTCTCAGCTATCGTCAGCCTCCCAGCGACGGTGGATATCCCGACCCGCAAGACAACGGCGGTGATGGCAGGTATGATGTCTATTTGCTTGACATATCCTCCCAGTATCTTGGATATACTGTCCCTGAGTTCTTTGTCTCCGGGTCATCCGGACCTGCTACCAGTTACATAGTTCTCGATAACGATTACGTGGGCGTCGGCTCAATGCATACTCCACTCCAGTGGATGCAGGTCACTGCGGCCCACGAGTTTTTCCACGCCATCCAGATGGGTTATGACGGCGCGGAATACGAGGACGATGGAGAGAATCTAAAGCCCTATTGGATGGAGATGTCTGCGGTGTGGATGGAGGATATGGTATACGACCAGGTCAACGACTACGTGGGTTATCTGATTTACTTCTTCCCTAAGCCTCACTGGTCTTTAAAGACGTTCGATTACGTTATAATGGAACAGGCTCTTCACGCTTACGGCAGTTGCGTGTGGCCGATCTTCCTTCAGGAGAGGTTCAACGACACGACCATAATTCAGCGCATCTGGGAAGAGTGCGCTGACGAGCCGGGGGATAATGCTTTCAATCCCGATGGCCAGTCTGCGACTGATGTAGTCTTGGAGTCAAAAGGGGTCAGCTTCGAGGAGGCATTCCGGGAGTTTACCGTGTGGAACTACTTCACCGGAGGCAGAGCCAGAACCGATCTGTTCTATTCGGAAGGCGATCTTTTTCCAGAGGTGGAGATCGAGCACTCATACACTGCGCTGGATTACCCGGTCTACAGTCCCTCGGGGCCGGATCACCCTTACGGTCTGGGATCGAACTATATCGAGTTCTATCCGGAGCAGGTGCAGGGGGGAGTGCATCTTGAATTCTCGCCCGCGACCGGCGGAGAATTTCAGACTTCGGTTTTGGGATTCAACAATACCGTACACGAGCCGGTTTATCCTACTGTGAAAGTCAACAAACAGACGGGTGCTGCCGAGTCGGATGTGTACAACTGGTTCTCGTATAACCCAATAGTGATGATTGCGGCAGCGGCCGACAGGGATGGAGATACCTACTTTCCGTTTACTTATTCTGCCGTGTATGACAGTTCCCTGCACGGCGATGAGCCGTTTCCGCAGGAGAATTGGATTGGACAGAATTTTCCCAACCCCTTTGTGATTGAGGAGTCCAACGATTCAACCTACTTCCCGTTCATCCTCTCCTCCGTGACCGAAGTGGAAATCGACTTATTCAGCGTCTCGGGAGAGTTGGTGTGGCAATATCCGCCTCGCGGTAGCGGGGCTCAGGAGTGGACCATAGGAGAATACACGGAACCCGGTGAGTGCCCCGGCTGGGACGGAAGAAACCAGGAAGGGGAATACGTCGCCTCCGGCGTATATGTATATCAGGTGAAGATCAAGAATTCCACCGTGACGAAGAAGATGGCGGTGATCAGATAAAATGAGCTTCTCTGCCAGAAAGATTGCCCTGATGGGCGTTCTGATCGCTCTGGCCATCGCGCTCAAGCTTCCCATACTTTCCATTCCCAACGTCGAGCTTCTCACATTTGTCATTTTCTCCGCCGGCTTTCTCTTGGGCATGGTCGAGGGATTGGCGGTGGGGGTCATCGCCATGTCGATCTACACCACACTTATTGCTCCTTATGGCATACCGCCGCTGCCCATAGCGGCGGCCCAAATTCTCTCTATGGGCTTGGTCGGATTCTCCGGGGGGCTGGCACGTAGACTGTCTCCGGTGGTTCTCACACGAAGCGCATCCGCCCCTTCTCTGCTATTTTCCTTGATCCTTGTAGGGTTCGGTTTCTTCCTGACCTTAATCTACGATCTTTTGACCAACCTTGCCGTAGCTTTTGTGATGGGGCAGTTCTGGCCGGTTATGGTCGCTGCCATACCCTTTGCTTTGCTTCACCTTGCCTCCAACCTAATTATCTTCTCGATCCTTTCTCCTCTTCTTCTAAGACTCTCGAGGAGCAAGATGTGACATATTCAGATCGTATTGGGAGAGTGTCCTGTAGACGATGACACGATCGCCCATCTTGGCTGCGGGTGCCTATTCCTTGTGAAGGAATTCACTTGACAAAGGGCGTTCGGGCGTATATAATGATAGACTTCAGAGGCTGGAAAAGGCAGAGTTTATAGCGCCCCCACCTTTGAACGAGAAGGTTCTCCAGTTGCCATCTTTGAAAAAAGCGAGGAGGATATGGTAGGAATAGTCGGCTACGGAGCTTATGTTCCCCGAAACAGGATAAAAGTGGAAGAGATTGCCAAAGTGTGGGGTGCGGACGCACCGTCATACAAGAAAGGTTTGCTTTTGTATGAGAAGTCGGTGCCCAGCCCGGATCAAGACACCATCACTATGTCGGTGGAAGCCACCAAGTATGCGCTGAAGCGGGCCAAGATAGATCCCCAGGAGATCGGAGCGGTTTACGTGGGCTCGGAATCGCATCCATACGCGGTCAAGCCTTCGGGCACCGTTCTGGCAGAGGCCATCGGTGCAACCCCGGACGTACACTGCGCGGATTACGAATTCGCCTGCAAGGCGGGAAGCGAAGCCATGTTCGTAACCATCGGCTTGGTGGAGTCGGGATCGATCAAATACGGTCTGGCCGTGGGAGCCGACACCTCCCAGGGCGCGCCGGGCGACGCCTTGGAGTATTCAGCTGCTGCCGGAGCAGCTTCCTTCATCTTCGGAAAAGAGAACCTGATAGCCAAGGTCCTGCATACCAACTCCTTCATGACCGACACTCCCGACTTCTGGCGGAGGGAGCACCAGTTCTATCCCCGCCATGCGGGCCGTTTTACCGGTGAACCTGCATATTTCAAACACATCACCGGTGCAGCCACCCGACTGATGGAGAAGGCGAGCATGAAGCCTCAAGATTTTGCCTGGGCTATTTTCCACCAACCCAATGGCAAGTTTCCCCAACGGGTAGGGAAGATGCTCGGATTCACCAAGGAGCAGATCGAGCCGGGATGGCTTTCTCCGACTCTGGGAAATACCTACTCCGGATCGTCTCCCATGGGCCTGACGGCTACTCTGGACGTGGCCAAGCCGGGGGACAAAATCCTGATGGTCTCCTACGGTTCGGGAGCCGGCAGCGATGGCTTCATTTACGAGGTCACCGATAGGATCAACGAGGTCAGAGACAAAGCTCCCAAGACCAGATTTCAGCTCGAGAACAAGAAGAAGTACATCGACTACGGTACTTATGCCAAGTTCAGAGGCAAGATCAGAATGGGAACCTAGGCTGGAAAATTCAAAATTCAAAAGTCAAAATGCAAAATTGCAGTTTAAAATTTAAAATTAACAGAGACTGCACTTTGCTTGAGATTAGATTTTGAATTTTGAAATGTATTTTTGAATTTTTCATTTTACATTTTGGATTTGTGAACCATTACATACCAAATTAAGATTTAAGCTGACGAAGAATCGATTAGGCAGGGAGAAAAAGACATGCGAGACGTTGCCATCATAGGCGTGGGAATGAACAAATGGGGGGAGCTGTGGAAAAAGTCATTGCGAGACGTCTTTGTGGAAAGCGCCCTTCTGGCGATTGAAGATGCCGGCGTGGATCACATCGATTCCATGTACGTGGGCTGCATGAGCTCAGGGCTGTTCGTGGGACAGGAGCACTTAGCCTCCCTTTTATCGGATTACCTAGGGATGGGAGGCATTCCCGCTGCCCGAGTGGAATCCGCTTGCGCTTCGGGCGGGTTGGCTGTGAGGATGGGTTTCATGGACGTGGCCTCCGGGATGTCCGATATCGTCCTGGTGGGCGGCGTGGAGAAGATGACCGACGTGGGCGGAGACGGCGCCACTTTTGCCCTGTCCACAGCGGCGGATCAGGAATACGAGGTATACCACGGCATCACCTTCCCCGGTCTGTATGCCCTCATGGCCAGAAGTCACATGGAGAAATACGGCACCACCAGAGAACAACTGGCCCAGGTGGCGGTCAAAAATCACGAGAACGGATCAAAGAATCCTCTGGCCCAATTTCCTCAGAAGGTGACGGTGGAGCAGGTGATAAAGTCGATCATGGTAGCCGACCCTTTGACAATATTGGATTGTTCCCCCATCACCGACGGAGCGGCTTGCGCCATCCTGTGTCCGGCCGAGATGGCAAAGAAGCTCTCCCGGAAGCCTGCGATCAAAATCATCGGCACAGGCAACGCCACGGATACTATTGCACTGCACAGCCGTTCCGATTTCACCACGCTGAACGCCACGATTAAGGCTGCACAGACGGCATACAAGATGGCGAACGTGAAGCCGGAGGACATCGATCTGGCGGAGGTACACGACTGCTTCACCATAGCGGAGATAATCATCGGCGAAGATTTGGGATTCTTCAAGAAGGGTGAGGGCGGAAAGGCCGTCGAGAGCGGGATAACCGCCGTCGGAGGGAAGAAGCCGATCAATGCCAGCGGCGGTTTGAAGTCCAAAGGTCACCCGGTGGGAGCCACGGGAGTGGCCCAAGTGGTGGAAATCGTCCACCAGTTGAGAGGCGAAGCCGGAGCCAGACAGGTTAAGGATGCCAAGATAGGATTGACTCAGAACATGGGCGGCAGCGGTGGAAGTGCGGTGGTGCACATAATGCAGGCCATGTAAATTCGGTTGGTCGAAACTCGTTCGACGGTAACGAAGCTCGGATGTAGAGAGCGGAGAGCTTCAACGGACAGGAGAATCAAGCTTCGAGTTTCTAATAAGAGTTTCGATACCAGCATCGACAACGACTAACGAAAGATCGACACACGGAGGTTATCCAGATGTTCCCAGCCAGATACTGGAGAGAGATACCGCAGCGCTATAGAATGGAAGCCAAGAAATGCAAAGGCTGCGGCAAGATATATTTTCCCCCGCGGCTTATCTGTGCCGAATGCAAGTCCAGGAACTTCGAAGACGTCAAGCTTTCGGATCAAGGAAAGCTCTTGAGTTGGACCATCATCCGGGTGGCGTCCAGCCAGTTCGTAGATCAGTCACCCTATCCCATGGGAATAGTGGAGTTGGAGGATGGAGCCAGGATGCTGGCCCAGATTGCCGACTGCGAGCTGGAGGAGCTTAAGAACGGAATGAAATTGAAGCTGGAATTCCGCAAGATCCAGCAGGATGGCGAAGCCGGGATATTGTGCTACGGATATAAGTTTGTCCCAGAGTAATTTTGGTTATGGACTACTGTAGTGGCTCGATTCCCGGATGGGACCGTATGGTTATCGAGCCAGTTGCATTTTCACAAACGGACGGCTCAAAACGACATGTTTCGAATAGAAAGTAAAACAGACACCAAGAGCTCTGAATTCCAGCAGAACAAGGCTGAAATGCAGAGACTTATTTCCGAGTACAAAGAGATTCTGAAGAACATAAAACTGGGGGGACCGGAGAAGGATCGCAACAGGCATCATGAACGGGGCAAGCTGCTGGTGAGGGAACGACTAGATATTCTCTTCGACAAGAACACACCCTTCCTGGAATTGTCTCCGTTGGCAGCGTACGATATGTATGAAAACGGGGCTCCCGGGGCAGGTATGGTCACCGGAGTGGGAGTGGTGCACGGCAGGGAAGTCCTGGTAGTGGCCAACGATGCCACGGTCAAAGGCGGCACCTATTTCCCCATGACCATAAAGAAGCACGTGCGGGCGCAGGAAGTGGCCATGGAGAACAAACTTCCCTGCATCTACCTGGTCGACTCCGGCGGAATCTTCCTGCCTTATCAATCCGGAACTTTCCCGGATAAAGAGCACTTCGGCAGGATATTCTACAACCAGGCTCGTCTTTCCGCAATGGGCATTCCGCAGATCTCCATCGTGATGGGTTCCTGCACAGCCGGCGGGGCATACGTTCCGGCCATGAGCGATGAGGCGGTGATAGTCAGAAAACAGGGCACCATCTTCATCGGAGGCCCACCGCTGGTCAAAGCGGCTACCGGCGAGGAAGTCACTGACGAAGATCTGGGAGGTGCAGACGTCCATTGCAGAATCTCCGGCGTGGCGGATCATTATGCGCTGAACGACAGACACGCGCTTGAGATCGCCAGGAACATAGTCCAGTGTCTGGATCCGTCCAAGAAGTTCGAATTGGACTTGGCTGAGCCCGAAGATCCATACTACGATCCGGCGGAGATCTACGGGGTAGTTCCACGGGATTTGAGAAAACAGTACGATATCCGCGAGGTCATCGCCAGGATGGTCGACGGCAGCAGGTTCCAGGAGTTCAAGGAGCTGTATGGTCCTACCATCGTGACCGGCTTTGCGCGGATAATGGGCTATCCGGTCGGCATTCTGGGCAACAACGGCGTGCTCTTCTCCGAAAGCTCGCTGAAGGCAGCCCACTTCATGAACCTGTGCACCATGCGAAAGATCCCGCTGATCTTTCTGCAGAACATCACCGGATTCATCGTGGGCAAGCAATACGAGCATGGTGGAATCGCCAGAGACGGCGCGAAGATGGTTCACG